>NZ_CP012040.1:1571428-1885714 GCF_001050135.1 Cyclobacterium amurskyense
TTCCAAAAAATGTATAAGGAAAATCTCCACCGTGGTTGTTCAATTGAGGCGGGAAATAGTAAGCTTCAGGCTTACCTTTCATACCAATTTTGGCAGCATGCTCATCATTGTGATGGATATGGTGTGGCAATGGCCCCATATTGTCAAAAAACTTGGAATACATTGGCCAGCTTTCGAATTCATTCCAAAGCCTGTCACCAATGATCTCACCTTTAAGTTCATCGATAACATCCTTCAATAAAATTTGCTCCTCTTTTCCATCTTCTCCCAAGACCACTTTACTTAGGCCTTCATGCTCACCAGTAAGAGGGCCGTTTTCAGCAGGACAGGTAGAAGAAAACCATCTTTCATCTATACCACCTCTTTCACCACCCAAAATATAATAATCATCAGGATGAAGTTTTATTCTTCTTCCGGGTACACAAAAAGATCTAGGCACCCAAGTAGGGGCCAGACGCAAAATCCCCTGTCCTTCTTCTAATGCTTTTTTTGCCAAACTCATAGGTTCTATTTTGATTTATTGTTAATTTATTACTTGTTGTTCTCTACAAATGACTGTATTTTCTTCTTATTTGTCAAGACATCGAATACCAGTTCGTATTGCCTTTTTTCTCCAGGTTTCAAAAGTATAAGCGTACCTTCTTCCCGGGCTTGGGCCTGGCCTATCGGTGGATTTGTACCCGGCTCCAAAGCTGTCACATATTCATTCTCTCCCCAATGTTGCCAATTTACCAACCAAGGGAGTTGTTTTTTGTCAAAGGTCATCCGAAAAGCAAATCCTAAGGCAGGATTGAACAAGCCGGCTCTACATCTATCATCCGACTCAGGTGTTGGATCTATAAATGCCACATCCTCTCCAAAACCACTGTGTTCCGGCATAGGGGCTGGACAAGATTTAAAATCATTTTCTTTATTAAATATCCGGTTGTTGGGATCGCCATCTCTTGCTTCCCAAGATCCTTTCCATAATAGCTGAGTGCCTTCATCTATTAGTGGCCAGCCAAAATTGACATGGTACAATAGCATATGTGGCGCCTCTACATTGGAGATATTGGTGACCTCGTCAGTTATTTTAAGGTAAGGCTGGCCTAAAATTCCTGAGATTGTTCTTTTCAGCAAAAGATTAGGGCCGAAAACACTACATTCTCTGATTAATCCGGTAATGTGCATTTCCAAATCACCGGAAAGGAGGTCCGGCTGCTTAATGGCGATAATCTCGGCAGGACTATTGGAAATTCTCCCATGCAACCCTCTTTTTCCCTGCTCATCATTTTCCGGGCCTCCCACATGGGATAGACCGCAGGTAGTAAGTAATCCTCCGCCAAAGGTACTCAGCCAATCTATTCCGTCTGCCGTGAATGGAGCTGGAGGGGTAATACCAACTTGACTCACCCAAGCCAATCCATGCTCCCCAAACTGTGCTGTAGAAATGTCCATGGCCCGGTCCAAAACCAACTGGTACCGAAAACCAGCGCCTGTGTCAATATTGGCAATTCTTACTCCTTTGCCAGAGCCATTGTCCAGTATAGCAGTCTCAATACCACCTATTTGTTTAACATTTCCAACTTTACCTTTCCAGGGCTGATTTTTTGCCTCCATATTTTTGCCAGCTTTATTGCTCTAAAATAGTTATTCCTCAAAAAGAATCCATCCTGTTCTTTCAGGTAAATCCTCTTTTATATAGCCGAAAATTAAAGGTTCTTTAAATATATATTTCGGTAGGCTACCTGCATAGGAGGGCCAACGTGTACCTGCATTCCCAAATAACCTTTAAAAGAACTATTCGCAGGATCCTCATCGGTCACATCACTCATTAGGGTTCCATTAATATAATGTTTCAAGCGGTTTCCCTTAGCAACAATCCGAATTTCGTTCCAATCGTTTGACTTGACAACCTTTCTCATTTCAGCCCTATCACCCAATTCTTTCACTACTTCAAGCCCTAACCAAGCATTTTTTTCAACATTCGCTCTCAAATCACCCTCTTTTTCTTGAGGATTGATCTTGGTTTGTTGACCTATATAGGCAAGGGTAGTTCTTTTTCTTTCTTCGTAATTTTGGCCTGTATAATTGTTTTTACCATCAATATCTGCTTGGTATCCTTTAAGCGCATGTTCCAAACCTTCTACTGGAGCACTTCTGTAATTGACACCTGAGTTACCAGCCTCAGTAATTTTAAATTCAGCTTTAAATTCAAAATCTGCAGGTTGACCACCCTGATAAATGATAAAATGGTTTCTATCCAATTTGGTGGACTCGGTGATTTCGCCTACCAAAGCCCCATCTTCTACTCTCCAATAGGTGGCATCTCCATCCCAACCATTAAGACTTTCACCATCAAAAATCTTTTCAAAACCATCATTGGTGTTTGCTTCAACAGCTACTTCTTCTTGACTTGCTGCCGCATCATCATTTTGCTGACCTGAACCACAGGAAAATGTAAGCGATGAAATGGCAACCAGTGAAGTTAATCTAAATATATTTTTCATTTGGTGCTGATTTAGGTTGAAAATTTTCAGGCCAAACAAAAATTGTCCGGCCTGAAAACGTTTTTCTTTAAGTATTATTATTTGTATACCTCGTGATTAGGATTGCCTCCTGACACCAGGTAAGCCATCAAATCTTTAAGTTCCTCTTCGTTGAGTCGATTGACTAAACCTGGAAGCATCACAGATACTTCTGACTCTTTCGTACTTGTCACCTTATCTTTTGGAATCTCCACAATCATGTCTGGAGAAAAAGGATTTTGTGATATATAATAAGTCGTTTCATCCTCTCTTATTAACCTTCCAACAACCGAAGACTTGTCTCCCATCACAAATACCATAGCGGCATATTGATCAGAAATCACGTCATTAGGGTTAATGGTCGCTTCAAGAATATCCTTAGGACTAAATCGGGTACCAAGCTGAGTAAGGTCAGGACCTACGGCTCCACCTTCGCCACCCATGGCATGACAAGAAATACAAAGTGTGGCATTAAACATTGCCTTGCCTTTTTCAAGGTCTCTTCCTTTAAGCTCTTCTACTAAAGGTGCTGCCTGCTCAACGGTCCATCTTTTACCAGGGCCTTCAGGCTGAATAGTCGTTTCCACAATCTCATTTCCAGATCCGGAAAGCCTTTTACCTCCTGATAGTTCATCGTAATGATCAAACTTGGATTTTGGAACAGTACTTAGTGCCATTTTTCTAGCTCTGTCAATAAAGCCTACATAACTTCTACCACCTTTGTACTGGAATGCATTATTGGTCCAATTGAAATATTTTTCATAAGAAGACTCATCCCAACCAGCTTTGGCTCCTCCAAGTACTGTAGCCAAATAAGTTTGTTGCGCAGGAGGCACATTGGCAAGCATATTTGCTATATCCAAACCATACTGAGGGTTTCTCATGATCAGGTCAGACGAAGCTGTAAGTGTTTTCTGGAAATTAGGATCATCTTTTGCATTTTCTAACATGCCCAATAATTTAGGCACTGCAGTAGGTGCTTCTATTTTCACCAAAACTTTGCCTATCACCCTGTTTACCCTGTTTGTTTCTGCCGGAAACTGGGCATCCAAATAGCCAATCAATTGATCTCTTACAGAACCAGTTGGGTTACCATGTCTGGCAATAACTACTTCAAAAGCTCTGGCCAAATTCATTTGATCTTCCTCATTGAGTGACCCATAATCTAAGCCCATCAATGCTTCTATCATTTGATTTCTCTGTGAAGCATTTCCATGTCTCGCTAAGGCAATAATTGCCTGAGTCAAAGCCCTTGGATTGGTTTCGTTCAATGCTTTGCTTTGCCATTCGGAAAGTGGTTGATGTTCTACAACTATCCTTGCCGCATATTGTACAAACCTGTCCTTATGGCTCAAATATGGCCAAGCAAAATCAATCGCACCAGATTTTGGTCCAGAATGGTATGCTTCTAAGCTTCTACGGATTTTGTGTTCTTCAGGAAGGTCTGCTTCCGTAAGACCACCTTTAGGCTCACCACTTAGGTCTCCAGTATAATGAACTCTGTACAAGTCAGACTCAAGGCGTCTACCACCAGTCATAAAATACAAAGCACCATCAGGTCCGATCACACCATCTGTCAAAGGAAGTGGAGAGCCTGAAATAAATTCTTCACCTGTAGCCGTATAAGACCCGCCATTTGGCTTCAGGTTAATTTTGTACATGATGCCAAAACTCCAATCAAAAGCATAAAGTGCATTTCGATACTCTTCAGGGAATTTTGCTTTACTACCATAAAACACATTGGTAGGGGAACCCTGGCCAATATTCAATACTGCTGGAAGATTATCTGTGTAATCCGGAGACCATTTCATGTTTCCTGTTCTCCAACCATATTCACTACCACTTGTTACGTGATTGATTCGAGTAGGTCTGTACCATGGCATGCCAAAGTCCCACTCCATATCAGAATCATAAGTAAACAAATCACCTACTTCATTGAAAGCTACATCAAATGGATTTCTATAACCTACACTAATTAACTCCCATTCTTTACCTTCAGGATCAATTTTAGCTACCCATCCTCCTGGTGCTCCTCTACTGTTGGCATGACCTCTAGGATCCTTGATTTCAGGAATCAGGTTGTCATTTTCCCAAACACGTGGAATTCTGTAATGATCCATTTCAGGAACGTCAATATGATTTCCTACAACAATGTATATTGACTTTCCATCGGGTGAAACGACCATACTGTGAGGACCATGTTCTCCAGGGCTACCAGTAAATTCTCTTACGGTTGTTATTTTATCAAATTGATCATCTCCATTGGTATCTTGAAGTCTATAAAGACCTGTACTCTTGTCAAAATCATCATTGGCACGATGATTTACCATTACATATAGGCTGTTAAAGGCATACAATAAAGCCTGAGCATAACCCATACCTATTTTATCATCTCCTGCATCTCCAATAATCAATTTATTCACTGTTGGAGTCAAAGAATCTGAACCAATCGGCGGAACCTCCATGCGATAAATCGCACCGTATTGGTCTACGGTTAAAAGTCGGTTTTTATCATCGAAGGTCATTCCCACCCATGATCCCTGGTCATTCTCTCCCGGGCTATATAAGTGTTCAGCTTCAAAACCTGTCGGCAATTTTAATTTGGCTACCTTGGGATGCACCTCCTTTTGGTCAACATCGCTTTGACCACATGATCCCATCATTAACAGGATCAATCCAGCCATTAGCCAGTTCTTCATTATTTTATTTTTATACATAAGTTAGTTGTTAATTCACATTCCTACTAGCAATTGTTTACCACTCGCTTAAAACCATTTTTAAAATTAACCCAAATTCGCAGCTTATGATAACCAATAATGTCGAAAAAAAACCTTTGGTCATAAAAACCCAAAAAACAACGGAAAGCGATAAAGCTTTCCGTTGTACCTTAAACCATAAATATGGCTTAAATCTTAGCACAAACCTTTAGAAGTGAGGGGTTATCTCAGCTTCAGCTGCAGGCAATGCGTAATATTTGGTGATATTAGTAAAAGCATTGGATCTGAATGTAGCACCTTCAGGATAATAATAATCCAAAGGATTTGCTAAGGCTCTTTGACCAAAATCTCCAATGATCTCTTGAACCCTATCCGCTCTGACAATATCAAACCATCTTTTGTTCTCAAAGGCCAATTCCACTCTTCTTTCTTTAAAGATAGCTTCTCGCATATCGGCTTGGCCGGAAGCAGTTGTTGCGTCCAATCCAGCTCTTTCTCTGATTTCGTTCAGATATTCTGCAGCTTCTGCAGTTTTACCTTGCTCATTAAGGGCCTCAGCCAAGAAAAGTAGAACTTCTGCATACCGGTAGATAGGCCAATTAATGCCGTGGTTTCCATGCAAGGCATGGGCCTTTGCATATTTCTTAATGTAAGGATAAACCTTGTCTTCTCTATCACTTCCCGCAATCTCTACATAAGCGATGGATGCATCTTTTCTCAAATCTCCATCTTCATAAGCCGCAATAATATCGGGGGTAGGAACATTGTTACCTTCTCCATCAAGCCCTTGAGTATTGGATGTCCCTGTAATGGGCTGTAACTCCTGAGAAGAAATTGGTCTCGGCATAAAGCTGTACAAGAAGTTTCCATTCAAGCCTTCAGGACCTTCAAGGTACTGTACCTCAAATAAAGATTCTGCATTGTTTTTATTACCCACACTTTCGGAAAATACATTTTCATAATTTTCTATAAGTTCATATTCTCCACTACTAACTATGGCTTTCAACAAAGTCTCAGCTTCTGACCATTTCTTTTGTGTGATGTAAACATCTGCAAGCAACATTTGCGCTGCACCCTTAGAAGCTCTACCTACTCCTTGATTCGAACGTACAGGAAGCAAAGCAATTGAAGCTTGAATATCACTTACAAGTTGATTGTAAATCTCTGCTTCAGGTGTGATCGGTAGGGCCGCTTCTTCTCTTGTAGTAACAGGCTCTAAATGAAGTGGTACACCACCAAAATACCTTGCCAATTCATAATAAGCATAGCCTCTTAAGAAAAGCGCTTGTCCTTTTAAATTATCCTTTTTGTCTTGGTCAAATTCAACCTCATCGATTACCGAAAGAATTTGATTGGCTCTGGCGATAATAAGGTAATCCTGTCGGTACTGATTAAGCACATGGGTATTTGAAGTAATTCCCTGCGCTTCAGGCAAGGCATGGTCAGAAATATCTTCTTGTTGCTCTGTAGCTCCAAAGTTGATATTCCTGGCATAGATCGTATTGTCCGAACGCATTTCACATAATAACCAAGAACGGTCATCAGCTATGGAACGAAGTGGTGCATAAGTTGCATTAACCGCTTGCTCAAAATCCGCCTCTGTCTTATAAAAGGTGGCTGAACTAAGTGCCGTCTCGGGAGTTAGGGTCAAAAACTCTTCACAGCTTGACGCCATAATACCCAAAAGCACTATGAATATATTTATTTTTTTCATTTTTAATCAAATTAAGGTAAAAAGCCTGATTAGAATGTAATGTTTGCACCGATAGTGAAGGTACGAGGAATTGGGTAACCTGTAAGGTCAACTCCTGGGCTTAGATTACCTCCATCACCTGTTCCATTGTCTTGACTAACTTCTGGGTTAGGACCTCCCCAGTAAGGAGTAAAGATATACACATTCTGTACTGAGGCATACACTCTGGCACCTTTCACAACATTGGCAATTTTTCCGATGTCATAACCAAGCGTAATGTTTTTGATAGAAAAGAAAGAAGCATCATAAACAAAATTGCTATTTGCCCAGTCTCTTTCGATCCCTGTCACATTACCACCCCCTACTGTGGTTCCGAAGATTCCTTCACCCGGATCAGAAGGAGAGCGGAAACGATCAGTTGCTTTTGCAACCATATTAAATACTCCATCCAAATTGGCTGTACTATATAGGTGTCTCATGTACAACTGATTGCCATGTGAGCCGGAAGCAATGATATTCAAATCCCATTGTCCGTACTTAAAGTTATTGGTAATACCATAAGTAAAGTCAGGGAAAGGATTTCCTATGATTGTTCTGTCATCATTGTCTCCTCCACGTGTAATGATACCATCACCATTAATATCTTCTAGTTTAATGGATCCTACAGTAGACCGTCCAGGAACCTGAGGAGAATTATCTAAATCATCTTGATCCATATAATTACCTAGCTTTCTCAGACCGTAAAATTGACCGAAAGGCTGTCCTACCTGGGTGATGTGATAAGAACCATATACTCGGTCTATACCATCAGCCAAAGCTTCTACCCTATTTCTATTGAAAGAGATATTGGCATTGGTTGTCCATATTAATCTTCCTTCGGTATTTCTTGAAGTGATAGAAAATTCATGACCCCAGAATTTGATCTCACCAATATTATCGGTAAAGCTTCCAAAGCCTGCTTCCTGAGGAATCTGCACATTGTACAACAGATTGGTGGTGTTTTTCGAGTAATAATCATAAATGAAAGTTACACGATCATCAAACAAGCCTAAATCAAGTCCTATATCAAATTGCCTGGTTGTTTCCCATCCTAGGAAAGGATTGGATAATGAGGTAATGGCAGCCCCTGGTACCACTGTATTGTCAAATACATGGTTTACGGTATTACTAACCAATGCATATTGGGTATAATTACCGATGTTATTGTTACCAGTAACACCAAAGCTACCTCTAAGTTTAGCAAAGGAAACTTTGTCACTTGTATTCAAGAAACCTTCGTCAGATAATACCCAACCAGCAGATACTGAAGGGAACACACCCCAACGATTTTCAGAACCAAATCGAGAGGACCCATCAGCCCTTATGGCTGCAGTCATCAAATACTTGCCTTTAAAGTTATAAGTCAATCTAGAAAGGAATGAAGTCAATGACCACTCCTGTACGTCAGAAACGGAACCACCTCTATTGATGTTAATTGCACCTTGAATGGTAGGAAGCCTGTCATCAGCATAGGTATCTGCTGCAACTCTTGTTCTCTCTCTTCTGAATTTCTGGTTAGTAAAACCTCCCAATAACTGGAAGTTATGGTCATTGATAGATTTGTTATAAGTAACCGTATTTTCATTCAACCAGCTAAAATTATCATAATGATCCCTTACAGAAGAAGCAACTGCTGGAATAGCAATGTTGATTCCTGAAGTGGCCGTAGATGGGTTGAAATAAAAATATTTGCTATTTCTTATTTCAGCATTGATGGTAGATTTAACAAATAATCCTTCAATAGGCTCATACTGAACATATGCATTTGAAAGCAAGTTGGTTTGCTTGGTCTCATTGGTGATCTCTAAAGCAGAACGAACATAGTTCGGATAGGCAAATATATTACCTGTTTCAGCAGGGAACCTATTGTAATATGTCAATTCACCTTCATCATCATATATTGGCATATTTGGCCATGCATGTAGAGCATTGAACAAAATACCTGTACCTCTTGAACCATCTGTTCTAGGTGTATTGTCCCTTACATATTGAGGGGCAAGATTGAATCCCATAGTAAGCTTGTCAGAAGCAGTATAATCAGAGTTAATCCTCAATGAAAAACGTTCATAATCCGTGTTCAATACCACACCTTCTTGGTCAAAATAACCAGCCACTACAGAAGTTCTCATTTTTTCTGTATTGGAATTAATGGTCAGGTTGTAATTAGAAATTGGCGCTGTTTGTAGCAAAGCGTCATACCAATCCTGGGTTTTTCCTTCATAAGAAGACGGATTTTGAAACATGTCCGGCACAGGTCTGCCAGCATCCTCATAATACTCCTTTTTAAACTGGGCAAACTCAACCGCATCCATCATTTCCAGACGGTTGTAGTGTGGTACATTTTGAATACCAGTGTACACATTTAGAGAAACACTAGACTGTCCTGCTTTACCTCTTTTAGTAGTAATTAGAACCACACCGTTCGCAGCTCTAGAACCGTAAAGAGAAGTAGAGGCAGCATCTTTCAAAATTGTGATATCCTGAATTTCATCCGGGTTCAAAGTGGAAATATCTCCTGTGATAGGGAAACCATCCACTACATATAAGGGATCACTACCTGCAGAAACAGAAAGTTGCCCCCTGATACGGACGTTCATTCCCTGTCCTGGTCTACCTGTAGTTTGGTTTATTTGTACACCTGCCAACTGCCCCTGTAACTTTTGAGCCATTTGAGACACTGGCATATCCATCAGATCATCACCATCTATGGTTTGCACCGAACCGGTGATCTCTTTTTTCAACTGACTACCATAACCCACCACAACAACTTCTGTCAAATCGCTCACAGAAGAGGCTAGGGTAACATCATATTGCGTTTGACCACCTTGAATAGTGATTTCTTTGGTCGCATACCCGATATAACTTACCGAAAGGACTTCTCCTGCGGCAGCTTCCACCTGAAACTTTCCATCGAGGTCCGTAACTGTTCCTCGTGTAGTCCCTTTCACCAATACCGACACTCCCGGTATTGTTTCGTTATCGCCTTCTGAGCGTACCACACCCGAAACGGTGCTTTGCGCATAAGAAGCGAAACTCAATAACATAGCAGCTAAAAGGGAAAATAGCTGCTTGCTATCCAAAAATTGGTAACAATTTTTTTTCATAATTAATAGGTTAAATTGATTTGGGAAATTGACTCTCTCATCGATTTAATGATGATTTCAAATACAATAAAACCCTAATTTTCTCTAAAACTGTCCTGTACTGTGCTGAAGAAAAGTTTCACTCTTTCTCCTACAAATCAGATCGGTATATTGTAGTTATCTTAAAAAAATCAGGAGCAGTAATATTTAATTTTGAATAAAAAGAAAAAATAAAATATTTCGACATTCAATTCAGGATAATATCAAGGGACATAACTTTATATTCTGCCAGCCTATTTTAAAAAAGAATGAGCTTCAGAAAACTTAAGTCCTCTGAAGCTCATTAAAAGAAAAAAATTAATAACCTGGATTTTGAACCAATGAAGAATTTATTCTCATTTGATCCTGTGGTATAGGGAATAGAATCTCATGAGCCTCAAAAATAAAGTCATTGTTTGAAAAAGGTATTCCCTCTCTGGAAGTCGTAGGATTTGCACGCTCTCTTAGTCCATAGGCATTAAGCATGGTAACTAAGGCACTGGCAGATTTGGTGCGTTTCAAATCAAACCAACGGTGGTTCTCAAATGCCAGCTCAATCCTGCGCTCATTTAGAAGCACTTCTCTAAACTCATCCTTGCCTAACCCATTGATAGGATCCAACCCTGCTCTGTCACGGATCTCATTTAAGTAGCTATAGGCAGTTCCAGTAGGACCGTCCACTTCATTGATTGCCTCAGCAAGCATCAATAGCACATCCGCATACCTAATTACAGGCCAATTGTCATTGGTTACCCCTCTGATAGTATGTGGATGATTGAATTTATTGATAAATGGTACGCCAACATATTCACCTTGAAGATTGGTATAACCTTCCTTTAAAGAAACATCTTTTCTCAAATCTCCTTCTTCGTACAAGGCAATGATCTCATTGGTAGGCGTGTTCCAGCCACCACCATCCTGGCCTGGAAAATCAATGACCGCTCCTCCGGATTCTCTCGGGGCAAATGTATAGATAAAATTACTGTTGACCCCGTATTGATTGTCGCCCTGGTATTGAATATCCCAAATGGATTCCTGATGGTTTTTATTCTGCGGATCAAAGATATCCTCATAATTATCCAGCAAATCGTAACCCAAGGAAGTTACCTGATTCAATGTTTCTATCGCAGCAGAGTAATTTTTTCTGGTCAGGTGAACCTTACCCAGTAAACTTAAAGCCGCACCTTTTGTTACCCTACCGATATCGTCTGATCCATAATTGGCAGGTAAAGCACCTATGGCGAAATTAAGGTCTGAGATAATCTGTTGGTATACCGTTTCAACTGGTGATCTGTTGTACTCAAATGCTTCAGCAGGAGATTTCACAGGTTCGGTAATAACAATTACATCACCAAAATGCTGCACCAGATGAAAGTAAAGGTAAGCCCTGATCATTTTCAGCTCACCTTCAGACCTCAATTTGATGGCCTCGGTAGCATTGGATTCAGGCAGTTTACTTAGCCCGGTATTGACATTTACCATTATCCCATAGGTACTGTTGTACAAGTTGGTAACGTTAGAGGTGGCAGGATTGTATTGCCAAAACTCCAAGGCCTCAAGGCTTGGTCCGCTACCTCTGTTTCCAGGATTGAAATGTAGGGTAGTATTGTCTGAAATAAACTCAGTATACTGCCATTGATTCAAGTGCCAACCTCTCAACTGTCCATACACACCGTTTATGGCCTGTATGACTTGTTTTTCTGTCTGGTAAAAATTATCAGACACCAAAACCGTAGGGTCTGTTTTATTCAGAAACTCTTCATCACAGGATGTGCCTAGCAGCAGAATGCCTATGCAAAGGATCGTTATATTAAAATACTTTTTCATGTCTCTAGTCAATTTATGATTTAGAATCTTATGGATGCGCCTAAAGTGAATGTTCTAGGCATTGGATAAGCTTCATCGTCCACGCCTATATTGATTCCACCTCTTGTGTTGATTTCAGGATTGGTTCCTGGGAATGAAGTAAACAGAAAAGGATTCTCTGCACTAAAAAACACCCTTGCATTAGGAAGTATTGGGTTTTTCGGAATAGTATAACCGAGGGTAATGTTTCTTAACCACACATGGGTAGCATCATATACATACCTGGAATTTGACTCGCGCTGCCATTTCCATGTATTGGTAGTGGCCCCTCTGCCGTCACCAGGATTTTCTGCAGACCTCCAACGGTTAACACCTGATTGCAGAATATTGAACACCCCATCCATGTTCATTGTAGTGGCCTCTATGTTTCTAAAAACATCATAATTGAAGGCTCCGGTGAACATTAGGTTAAAGTCAAAGTTTTTGAAATCACCTCCTAGGGTATAGCCAAGGATGTAATCCGGATGCGGGTTACCTATTTCTATCATGTCCTGTTGGTCATAGGAAATCACCCCATCTCCATTGGCGTCAAAATACTTATAGGTACCTGGAACTGCCCCATCTTGGTTAGGCCAGGCTTCAATTTCCGCATCAGTATTGAAAATACCCACCATTTTAAAGCCATGTAGCATCGCCAAAGGTTTTCCCACCTGAGACACATTATAAGTACTATAAAAACCACCTGACCAGATCTCATCATTTTCACCTCTTATCTCCAACACTTTATTTCTATTGATGGTAAGGTTTACATTGGACCTTATGTTGACCTGATTGAACTTGGTTCTGTAATCCAAAGCCAGTTCAAGGCCTCTGTTTCGTACTTTACCAACATTATCCAAAGATTGAGTAAATCCTGAAATCACAGGCATCTCTACAGAAAGCAGCATATTATTGGTCAACCTATTGTAATACTCCGCCGTCAAAACCAAGCGGTTATCAAACATGGCCCAATCCAAACCAATATCGGTCTGTTGGGATTGTTCCCAACCTAAATTGGCATTGGCGAAATTGGAAAGAATTTGTCCGTTGGCAATGGCTCCTCCCAAAACGTAATTTGAAATCCCCATATTTGATAAACTAGAATAATTACCAATGGCATTGTTTCCAGTAACCCCAAAACTAGCCCTCAATTTCATATCGGTGATCCAGCGGGTTTCCGGCATAAAGGATTCTTCAGAAATTCTCCATCCTGCTGAAAATGCAGGGAAATTCCCCCATTTATTGTCTGCTCCAAAACGTGAACTGCCTTCTCTTCTAAAAGATGCGGAAAAAAGGTACTTGTCGTTGAAAGAATAGTTGGCCCTTGCAAAGTAAGCCATCAAACTCCAATCCGCTTCCCCAGAGGTAGATGTTTGCCTAATGGCAGCACTCAAAAACCTAACTTGATCATTGGGGAATTCATTGCCATTCCCCTGCAAGAACTTATAGGTCTCTTCTTGAGCAGAAAAACCAAGTAGTCCTTCCACTCTGTGGTTTCCAAAAATCTTATTGTAAGACAATAATTGATCTGCTGCAATATTAAGGGTTTCAAATCTTCTCTGGTACAAAGTGGCTTCCCTTGGTGGGGCTTGATTAAATCCTGTACCTGCCAAAGTAGACGGTCTGAATTCTTTCTGATCACTGTTTTCTAAGATTGCGTTTACAGAAGTTCTGAACTTAAAGTTTTTCAAAAAAGCAAATTCCAAAAACCCATTGGTCATGACATTGTTTTCTGATAGTTTACGTTCCATTTCGTGCAACTCCTGCACCACATTGGCCGCACCAAAGACACCATTTGTTCCTCCAATATAATCATTGAAACTTCCGTCTTCATTGTAAACAGGATATCGTGGATCCGCCCATAAGGCCTTTCCAATTATTGCACTTCTTCCATCGGTAGAGGCATAATCCTCATTGGAATGGGAGGCAGCGATGTTCCATCCCATGGTAATAAAATCATTAACTTTACCCCCTATGTTTGCCCTGACATTAAAACGCTCAAAACCCGTTTCGATCACCGCACCTTCTTGGTTGATATAACCTACAGAAACCAGGGAGCGAATGCCTCCTTTTCCTGAGGACAGGGTGGCGTTGTAACTTTGGAATTTAGCATTCTGATTTAATATTTCATCAAACCAATCTGTTGAGACAGTGTTTTGTTCAGGATACCTGAATTCAAGCGGAACTTCTTCAATCGCTGGCTCTCTTTTTTCGAAATACCTGATTCTGTCTACAAAACTATCATGCTTGAACTGAGCAAACTCTGTCCCATTCATCATCTTTGTTCTTCTACTGTCAGGTACATTCTGAATACCTTGGTTGACCACAAAATCAAGATTCACCACGCCCTCTTTTGCTGATTTTGTAGTGATCAGGATCACACCATTGGATCCTCTGGCACCATAAATGGCTGTAGATGCCGCATCTTTCAGCACCGTCATGCTTTCAATGTCTGCAGGGTTAAGGTTTTGTCCCAATGAAGTTCCCACAGGAAAGCCATCAACTACATAAAGGGGCTTACTCCCTGCGCCTAAAGAACCAATTCCACGAATGGTTACTTCCATCTCTTCTCCTGGCCTACCTGAAGTCTGCCTAACCTGCACCCCTGCTGCCTGGCCTTGAAGCAAACGGGTAACATTTGTAGTAGGCACCTCTCCAATATTGTCCATATTGATTACGGATACTGCGGAGGTAATGTCTGCCTTACGCTGGGAACCGTACCCAACTACCACTACCTCACCAAGGTCACCCATAGATGACTCCATTAAGATCTCATAGCTGGTTTGTCCCCCATTTACAGGAACCTCCTGGGTTGTAAAGCCTATAAAACTTACGGTAAGGATATCTCCGGAAACAGCCTGAACTGTAAATTCCCCGTCAATATTGGTAACCGTGCCTCGACTAGTGCCCTTTACAAGAATAGAAACCCCTGGAAGGGGCTCATTGTCCTCCACGCTAACAACTTTACCTGAAATCTGGCTGGCCTGACGGGAATACCCCAGCATGACCACCATTATCAGCAGCATAGTTATTAACATTCGGAGCTTAAATTGTACCGAATAGTAACTTTTTTTCATGATTATTTTGGTTTGACTGTATAATTAAACAATACTAATAGTATTGAAATTAACCCAAAATAAAAGGAATCACTATCCTGCACTATCCTGTTTTGTTAAAATTTTATATAAGCGGATACTGGTTTAAAAGCATTAAATTTCACCCTACAGTTATTTCAAAAAACAAACAAGTAGACATCAACTAATTAACATGTATTTTGCAAAAAGATTCTCTACGAGGGATTTAAACCCGAAATATGAAATAGACATTCTATTACATAATCCGGGTTAAAAGAAAGTTTTTTGGATCAAAACAAAAAAAAAGGGAGCCATTGGCTCCCTTAATGCATTCATAAATCTGATGGTAATTATTTTTTTACCCTGATTTTTTCTTTAATCCTTGCAGATTTACCATGTCTTCCTCTCAAGTAGAACAATCTTGCTCTTCTTACTTTACCTTCTCTCAATACTTCGATTTTTTCGATGCTTGGAGAAATAATTGGGAATATTCTTTCTACACCAATACCATTCGAAATTTTCCTTACGGTAAAAGTTTCGCCATTTGTATTGATATTTTTTCTTTGGATAACGGTTCCTTGAAACTGCTGAACTCTTTCTTTAGCTCCTTCAGTAATTTTCACGTGAACGTTGATGGTATCACCAGCCTTAAAAGATGGGAATTTACTTCGCACATCTTTGTACTCCTGTTCTACGAATTTAATAAGTAGTTCGCTCATTGCTTTACTATTTTGCTTATCGCTTTTATGGATACTTAGTAAGCACCCTTAATTATCGTTTTGTTCTATATTATTATCGTCCCTCTCTTTAGAAATGCCATCATTCATTAAATCTGGCCTTCTTTCATGAGTCCGACGTACCGATTGATCAAACCTCCATGACTCTATCTTGGCAGCATGTCCTGACAGCAAAACCTCTGGCACTTTCCATCCAGCATAATCTGCTGGCCTAGTAAATACTGGAGGTGCTAAAAGACCATCCTGAAAAGAATCTGTCAAGGCAGAAGTCTCATCATTCAAAACCCCTGGAAGCAACCTGATTATGGCATCAGTAACAAGTGCAGCAGGAAGTTCACCTCCCGAGAGCACAAAATCACCAATACTAATCTCCTTGGTAATGAAAATCTGCCTTACTCTTTCATCTACGCCTTTATAATGGCCACAGAGAATAATTAGGTTTTTTTTCAATGACAAGGCATTGGCTGTCGATTGATTGAAAGTTTCACCATCAGGTGTCATATAAATGATCTCATCGTAATCCCTCAATTTCTTCAAGGACTCGATACAATTGGCAATGGGCTCGATCATCATGACCATACCAGCACCACCTCCAAAAGCATAACCATCTACGGTCTTTTGCTTACCAATACCATAATCTCTTAAATCATGTATTTCTACCTTGGCCAATCCTTTTTCTTCGGCCCTTTTCAAAATTGAATGTGAAAAGGGACCTTCAAGGAGACCGGGTAAAACCGTTATGATATCAATGTGCATCACCTATCAATCTTCCAAGTAAATGTCAATCAAGCCCTCAGGCAAATGACAGAAAACTTTTTTTTCTGCCTTATCAACTTTTTGTATGATTCCGTCCTTTATGGGGATAAGTACTTCTTTACCCTTGTATTCCATACCGATCAAATCCTGGGTCTCCATATCATAGATTACCTTAACTTGACCCAACTCGCCTAGCACTTCGTCGACCACCATGAAATCCACTAATTCATGGAAATAATACTGATCATCTTTAAGTTTTGGAAGAGCTGTTGATGGAAGGTATAAAGCCGAACCAACCATGGGTTTTACCTGATCGATGTGATTAAACTCCTCAAACTTGGCTAAAAACCTGCTATTGGGTTGGGGCACCATGTGCTCCAAAATAAATGGAACCAAGCGGTTTCCATTCTCTACAAAAACATGTCCTAAACCTTCGTAATCTTCCGGATAATCAACATCAAGAACCAACAAAACCTCTCCATGTAATCCATGAACTTTGGCAATATGGCCCAATTGGTAACAATTGTCTTTGTTCATGGTATTTGATCAGTTTTATGCTTTTTCTTCAGGAGCATCTTCGCCAGCGGCAGGAGCTTCTCCTTCAGCAGGGGCTTCAGCTACAGGTGCATCAGTTGCTTCAGGAGCTTCTGGTGCGGCAGCGGCTTCAGCAGCTTTAGCTTCAGCATCAGCTGCAGCTTTTGCAGCATCTTCTCTTTCTTTGATCGCGTCAAGACGGGCTTGATTTTTAGCAGTCTCTGCTTCCAATGCAGCCTTTTTAACACTTTCTTTAGCAGACTGAATTTTCTCAACCTTGCTAGAAATAGCTTTTTCTTTACCATCTAACCAAGCCTGGAATTTCTCATCCGCTTGCTCTTGGGTAATTGCTCCCTTTACAACACCAATTTGAAGGTGTTTTTTCAACATGACTCCACGATAAGAAAGCATGGCTTTCACAGTATCGGTAGGTTGCGCACCATTCATCAACCATTTCAACGCTCGGTCGTTGTTGATGTTTATGGATGCAGGATCAGTATTTGGGTTGTAAGACCCGATTTTCTCGATAAAGCGTCCATCACGTGGAGCCCTAGCATCAGCAATTACTACATCATAGATGGCCATTTTTTTACGACCTCTACGTGCTAATCTGATTTTTACTGCCATATTATATTGACTTTTAGTTAATTGATGGAACCCGTCCATCGTTATTTTTTGGACTGCAAAGATAAGCTAATAATATCAAAAAGAAGAATAAGACTATATTTTATTTGCGTAATAGCAAAATTATGGTTTAAATTGCGGTGTTTTTGAGGGGGAAAGTCTTCAAAAACATGCTCAAATGGCTTAATCACTTGTTAGCCAATAACAAAGAAGCAGTTATTTGAATTTTATAATACTAGGCCTCGTAGTTCAATGGATAGAATAGAAGTTTCCTAAACTTTAGATGCAAGTTCGATTCTTGCCGAGGCCACAAAAAACCCCATTTACAATTCGTATTTGGGTTTTTTGTTTTTTGGGGGACAGTTTAGGGGGCAGTCTACAGGGAGAAAGGGGGGGGTGTATCCCTTGCCACTTCATTTATTATGGGCTTAAAAAACCTCAGTTTACTTAGTTAGTCAGTGATGCGCATAGGGGTTTAACAAAGTAACTAAGTAAATCCCATTCTTATTCTTAAAATATTATCGAAATGGTAAAATCAATGTTTTATACATCTCACTGAGTGCCCCCATTCTTTGGAGTACCCATTATACCCATAATCATCTACACCTGAAGAAATAATCAATCCTTGCTTTACAGATTGATTATTAGAATTAATATAGGAATCTGATACCCAAAAATCAGTTATACGCCCCAAATCATAAAAATCACCCCCATTATTCCTGTAACCTGATGGATAAGCTGAAAAACCACTTTTATTATTAGCCTTGTCCGATTTAGGCCAAACATCACCATCTTTCTTTATTTTCCTCAAAGCCTCTTTTTTATCTCCTAAAAAACTCATCATTGTATCAAAGTCTAACTTAGTTGGTATCCTCCAGCCATCTGGACAACAATTTCTTTGATCTGCAATGGCATACCAATTGTAAAATTTCCCGTGAAATTCATTATTTAAAGGATCGTTTTCGTAATAACTCCACCCTGGCTTAATCACTTCTGGAACATTTAAAGGTCTTCCCCATTCTGAATTTGACCTTAATTCTTGGATTGGATCCCCATTAGAGAAAGAAGTAGTTTTCAAATTTTCAGCCATCCAAATTTGATTCCCAATCTTAATAGTTAGGTACTTATTTCCATCAAAATCATAAAGCTCTCCATACTCAGAAGTTTTAGGTGGCTCTGCTAGACAAGAAAAAAACACAAGTATTACAAGGTATTTACAGTTATTAACAACCTTTAAAAAAACGTTCTTTAAATCTTTAGGCCTTCCCATAAATTTGCTGTGATTTTTTAATTTAGTACATTGAACAAATTGATAAGCCAAATTGATAATTAAACAATAACCCATTCAATTTCTGAGATTGAGTAACCAAATACCCTACTTATCAATTCTCTTTTTTGTTCTTGCTTGATTCTTTCCTCCTCATTTGAATAAACCCACTCTTTAGGGGCAATAGCCTTGCCATTGATAAGTAAGGATTCCACCTCCTTTTTTGCTATGGATTTCTCAAAATAG
The DNA here is from genome assembly GCF_001050135.1 of Cyclobacterium amurskyense. Taxonomy (GTDB): domain Bacteria; phylum Bacteroidota; class Bacteroidia; order Cytophagales; family Cyclobacteriaceae; genus Cyclobacterium; species Cyclobacterium amurskyense. The sequence continues at coordinate 1,590,590 of NZ_CP012040.1, forward strand.
GCCTTTACAATTTGCTCTTTATCATTCCGGGAAACTGCCATCCAATCTAATTAAAGGATTAATGATACCGATTTTTTCCAAGCCATCCACGTAAATAGATAGAGGACTTTTTTTCGGTTCCTGAATGTAAAAAATAGGAATCTCCTGTTTTAAAAAATCCCTCTTCAAACATTCTTTCGCCTCCACTTTGCTTATAATACCCTTATGAAGTGCCTTTAATACTTCTTTTTTGAAATTAATATTAGGGTCTTTTTCCATTACCTAAAGTAACAATTCTAATAAAATGATTTTTCAAATCTGGCACCTTTGCCAATAGTGCCTCGATTGGGTCAATCTTCTTTGGAGCACGGCTTAAATCCAAAAGGACTATGCCATTAGATTTAAGTAATTGGCTTGCCTCCACTTTAGCAATACCCCCCTTTTTTAAAGCTATTAAAATGCCCTGTTTTGCTTCTTTATTCATCAACGATCCTGTTTATTAAAATATCCAGTTCCTCGTCTGTCATGCTATCAAAATTAAGTTCCTGGTTATGGGTGGTAGTTTGCAGTTTAGGCAACAAGTACGGCAACAAATCTGAAAGAAATTTTAAACGGTCTTTTGCCTCCAGGGCTTCCAAATCTTCTTGTATAGCCTGATAGTTGTCATCAAACAGTTTTTGAATTAAGTCCCTCATTTGGGTATTAATTTTGTTTTTAGCCCCCTTTGGTCTACCCGGATTTCCCTTTTCAAATTTTGCCATATTAACTAGGTTATTTAATTGGATTGGGGTAATTCTCTATCCCCACAAATGAAACCCTATAAGTAATATCTACCCCATTCCCATCATACAATTTGAACTCATTAACACTAGATAAAACATTATCTTCATTATTAGGATTTTTAGAAGAATGAATTTTTTCGGTTGTCTTCCAAGCCCAAACATAAGCTGATGAATCATCAATAACATATTTATTATTTAAAGTAAGCGTATCTCCAAATTCTCTACCAAAAGCTTTAGTAATCTTTGAATCTTTATCTGAGTACATTTGAAAAAAATAGGTTGGTGTAATTTCTACAGTTTTTTGTTTATTACATGATAAAAGAATTACAGGTAAAACCATTAAATAAATTATCTTTTTCATATTTGAATATATTTATATTAAATTAATATTTAACGGTTTACTATAAAACTTAACTCCTCTCCGTATTTTAGCCGTAATTTACGAAATTTTATTAGGTTTTGAGTTAATTAATACCCGTTTATTGCTCTGTATTTTTTAAGAAGTTCTTTGTTTTTAAGTATCGCTCGGCTTGGAATCTCACAATCTCTAATTTTGTCTTTAAGGCTTGATTCCCTTTTATTTTCTCTTCTAATATCTTGGATAACTTTTCTAATCTTATATCTAGTTGATTCAATCTTTTCTTCAATTCTTCTGTATTCATTACTCTTGTCATAGCTGTAATTATTTAAAGTTTTCGACTTAGGAATCTGGCTTACAAAACCAGTATCATAATTAAATTCTTTCCATGCATCCCCCTGATATTGTGGAGACTTACTTTCAGCTTTCAAATAAAATTCTGTTACATAAAAACCAATTCCCATGACTTCATATACTGTAGACTTGGGGATATAAAATATATCTTTCCCTTGCCAAATCTTAAATGCCTTTTTTGAATAATCCTCTATGTTAGAAAATGGCACAAATAGACATTTAATTGGTGGAGGATCCACCGGATATTTAAACCCATCCTTTATCCCATCTCTGATTGCTTTAATTTCTTTCTTTTGGACAGCCTCAGGGTCTATGCTTCCATATTGTGCTAAGTAATTGCTAATTATGCTTTCCTCCAATGATGGGGGCAAATACCCTCCTACAATAAGCCCACCTGCCAACCGTGCATATTTTAACCGTGTACCGTGCCTATCTCCCGGCATGGCTTGTGATATCCGAGATAAAATCCAGCTTTCTAACCTCTGGGATTTTCCACCCCTGTTTGAAACAAACTTGCTTTCAGGGTTGATTTCTGGAACCGTGACAGGCTTTTTTAATATGGTAAACTGTTTTGCCTCATGATTAAAATAACCGTTCAAATCGTATGAATAACCCCTTAATGATGCAATACTTTTCGGCTTATCATCCAATTCGATCCCCCATGTATTTAGGAAAATATCAAACAGTGATTCAAAGTAATCCTTATGGTTTTCTGGCTCCGGGGGAATAGGAATCAAGCCCCAAAAACCCCGGCCTGATGCAGATAGTCCTAAATATGCTATCTGTGATAGTTTTGACAGTTCGGGTTTCAAGTCATCCCAATTCGATATTTCAAGGTTCATTTTTGTTTTAGTTTCAGGATCTAAGTCAATCTGAATAAATCCTGAATGCTTCACCAATTTGTTTTGACTTCGATATGTAAAAAGTCCACTTGGTGTGATGCATGGCAGTTTTGCTTTTAATTCATACATTTTACCCTTATCATCCTGTGACCTGATAAAATCAACTCGCTTTTTGTATTTAGTTGAATTTAGCCAACCCAACAAATTGACTGTTTTCGGTTTTGATGGGGTATTGTAATTTTCAAAACAACTGACTTCTATATCTAAAATTGATTTCATGACATTATCATTATAACTTTGTAACTTGGTCTGCAACTTGTTTAATCAAGTAACCAAGTCAGAATTTTATCTTAGTTAGTTGGTTATAACCCTATATGGCCATCCAACTAACTAAGTATGTTATTACTGATTAAGCGTATAGTACTGGTTTGGACTTCTTAATTTTCCATTTCTTTTTATCCAGTTTCTAGACAGGTAATAAGTCCTAAATTCCTTTGCTCTGGTATTCCCTATTTCAAAGATTGTTTTCAACCCGTCTACTAATTCACCACCTTTGATTTCATCCCCAAGATCCTTAAATATTTCTTGTAATTTCGCCTTATGGTATTCAGGTTCAATTTCACTTGGGGAAAGCGTTTTTTTGCTTTTAGTGTCCACTTTCTCCCATCCCTCCACCAATTCAGGCAAGCCATTTTCATTCACTGTGAATGCGAAAATTCCAGGCTCTCTGTCCCTACAAAATTCAGGCTCCACCACAGATATTTTTTTATTCTGAGGATCTAAGGAAACGGAAAGGACAGTTTCAGCTTTATTTACTAATTCAGTCCCTAAGTGGCCACGTGCGTTTTCATCTCTTTTGTTCTGATGCAAGACAGTGATAATATGGATATTCTTTTGTTCTGTCCACTTCAGTAAACATGAGGCTATCTTTGTGGCTTCCTCTTCATCATTGATTGAGTTTACCAAATCCCTTACTCCATCAATAGCCACAAATCCCAAATTAGGTTCAGTATTGATATAATATTCAATTATTTCCAGTCGTTCTGAAGGGGTGAATTGTCTCAGGCAGTAGCATTCTAAATTTACCGGGTCTTCTATACCTAAAATATTGCAAACCCTGTGATAGAACATTTGAACGTGAAACCTAGCTTGCTCTGAATCAAAGAATACCACCTTTGATTTTTCGTCAGGCAGTAACCCTTTGAATTTTCTAGCTACCGTAGAATTTGCAACCAAAGCCGAAAGAAACAAGACAAGACTAAAAGTCTTTTTGGTTTTTGCTTTCCCAATTATCAAAGAAAAATTCCCTAAAGTTCCGATTATCCCCTCTATTACCCCATCAATGATGGATAAACAGACCTGTGGTTTTTTAATCTTTTCTTTCGGATCAATTTTAGAAGCTTTCAGCCATTCTTTGACATGACTTGTGTTGTCTATTGGTTTCGGTGGCTTAGGATCAATAGATGGTAGTTTTGGGGTGTTTTCCAGTCCTTCACCCAAGTGATTTAAATCAGTAATGGTTTTGATTTTCACTTGTCTTTTTTCTAGTTCCATGCCCCCCCTTTTTTGTGATTTCCTTAAATTCCTTTGATTTGAAATAGACTTCCAACAAAAAGTCGGTGGCATCAATTATGGCCATGTTACCAACTTTACAAACGATGGAACCAATAATTTTGGAATTGTGCCAAAAGGTAAATTCTGCAAGTGATGGCTTTACTAAAACAACTTCCGTGTTAAAAGAAACAATGGATCCACAAGGGGCAAGCCTTGTAATAGGAATCTTATACTTTTTCATAGGGATTTAGCGGTTTTTGTGAAACATAAAGCCCAAAAGTTGGTATCTTTGAATACTGCTTTTGATTCGATACCTAAAGCGGTTCTGGCATTAATTGGATCTAATCCGATTGGTGCCACTTCTTTTTTTAGTAGCATCGGATTAGTATTTTACAGTTTGTTTTTTATATAGGGATGCTTCTATTTCGCTATCCTTGTAAAGGACACGTCCACCAATAAGGTAAGATTGAATAATCCCCCTTTTAGTCCAGTCGTTAAGCGTCACAAGACTAATTTTTAGCTTGTCCGCTGTTTCTCTTCTTGTTAGCAGTGTTTCACTTGGTGGTGTGGGGGTTTGAGTCGGTATTTCTTTTACCACCTCTCTAACTGCATTGTGAATAATACCTGTTAGTTCTTCAGGCGTGTAAGTGCTTAAAATTAGATTGCTCATTACTTTTCATATTTTGTTATACACAAATTTGAAAAGTTGAAAAGCGGGGATTTTGCGGGGATTCCCCAACTTGTTAAAAAAGATTAATCTGTAAAGTTTTTTGATTCTAAACCATGGTTTTGGAGGGTCTGAATTGCATTTTTTATTTGTCTTCTACTTTTATAATCTCCTTTTCTCAAAGTGTTTCTGACTTTTTCCGAATCCTCAATATCTAATAATGATGCTATTAGGCTGGCTTTATCTGTTTCCCGGGATGTACCACGGTAATTTGTATTTTTAAACCTTTCTTCTATTAGAGTTAAAAAACCCAAATCATCTAGAAGGCAAAGTTTATGTTGTAAATTTTCAAGTTTTTCAGATTGCACTGGATTTGATAAATTTTTAATTTTGAGGTCTATAAATTTAATAATTTCATCCTTTATTATAGCATTAAAATAATCATTTTTAATCTCTCCTAATACATGCAAAGGCTTAGAATTATCAGAACATTTCTTTATTCTCAAGTAGGTTTTTGCATCAATTAAGTCAAAAATTTCGGCAGGTACATTTTTTAGAAAAACATCCTTCTTTCGAATTTTTGATTTTTTTAGATACTTTAAACAATGTTTTTTTTCTAATTCTAAAAATAAACATTTCTCTTTTAAATCATCTATTAAGGAGAGTTGCCATTCCATTAATTTTTTTTCTTCTTCAATTTCTATTTGCAATACAAAATCCCAAGCCCAATGCAATGATTCACTAATTTTATTTAAATGACCTGAGAAAACCTCATATCCTAATTGAATAGATTTCTTTTTGTCAAAAATCCAAAATTCATCAGGGATAGGTTTTTCCTCTAACCAATCCTTGTAGGTATAAACAACTTGTTCTTTTCCATCAAAAATCCATTCTTGGATCTTTTCATCATTCAATTCAGAATAATTTTCCATATTACCCAACTTTTAAAACTGATTTCCTCCAATGATCTAATAATAACTTAGCGTTTTCCTCAGGGGTTACTTTGATGTAAAGCAAAAAGGATTTCTCTGTCCTGTGGCCTGTAATTTTCATTAAACTAATAGCAGGAAAACCACTCTTATAAACATTCGTAGCAAAAGACCTTCGTGCCGTATGGGTGGTGACAAGTTCCCATTTATTTTGTCTTGTAGTTGTCTTAAAGCCTCCTTTAATGCGCTCCACCTCCACCGATTCTTTAAGGCAGTCCACTTGTTTTGCAATCTCTTTTAGGTAGGCATTCATTTTTTGATTAGATATGGCTGGGGGCAAACTGTTTGGATACTGTCCCTCATATTTGGCCATAATGGAATAAATAATAGGATGGATGGGAATAATCACTTTTTCTCCTGTCTTAAATGTTTTTATTTCTAAAAATTCACCCTTGACATTTTCAGGCTTAATGGCTGTAAAATCGCTAAACCTCAAACCTGTCCAACATCCTACTATAAATAAGTCCCTAACACGTTCCAAATGTGGGGTTTTGCTTAAATCCAGTTCGTAGATTTGGTTAATTTCGTCTTCATTGAGATAAATAGAAAATCCAGGTGTATTGTGTGCTTTGAATTGTTTGGACTGAAAATACAAATTACTGTTGTATCCATTTTCGGTTGCATAGGCCATAAAGGTTTTTATTACCTGAATGTATTTCCCAACTGTATTGACAGTATAACTTGGTTTAATTATTTCTTTGCTCCCATTGACAGTTTTTGAAATTTCTCTGTTCAGGTAGCCTGTAAACTTTGAATAAAAGTCCTTGCCAATGGTATCAAAACTCAAAAAGAATTTTTCGCTAAATCTTTGCAAGGTTACATAAACAGTATTATACTTTTGAATGGTACCTCTGTCAAACCTTTTTCCTGTGGTTGCTAATCTTGTCCCATCCTCAGATTCTTTTATAAACCTTTTAAACAATTCTAAAAATGTTGGTACACTATCATTGCTTTCATTTTCTGGAACTACACCTTTGTTTAAGACACTATCTATTTTAGATTTTAGTTCTTGAGTGGAGGGATACCGGGTCAAATCTCTTTCCAACCCTGCTAAAGCTTTTTTTGCTTCTGCTTTAATGTTTTCAAGATCCTCATTAAAAATTTTAGCCAATGGAAAGTCCTTAACAACTCTAGCAAGCTGTTTATCTTCATTCCAAAACTTAGGGTGAATACTTTTTTCTATGGAATATTTTAAACGTTTCCCATTAAAACTGATGAATAATAGTATTGGGGTTTCTTTATCCTTAGATTTTTCCCTCAAGTAGAAATTAAACCTTGCCATAAAAACTGTCTTTTGATTCGATTCTTAAATATAAGAATAAAAACAAATGGGGACAGTTTGGGGGACACTTTTATTTAATCCTTTTTAACTTCACTTAATCTTATTTGATTCTACACCTATATAAATATGTGATTTTCAGCTATTTTAGGTAAAAACAAATAATATAAGATTAAAAGGTATGTAGCCTTGCCGAGGCCACAAAAAACCCCATTTACAACTCGTATTTGGGGTTTTTGTTTTTTCAGCTTTAGACAAATTTATTCTCCATTTTTTTTGCGGCTTACACCTCTCTCCAATATTCCCCTTAAGCCTATTCCCTGAAAAGGCATTAACCTTATTCCTCTATTATGGTTAGACCTGGGCGAACAATTCATCTCTCAATCTGAAAATTGACACAAAAAAAAGCTATGAAACAAAATCTCATAGCTTTAGTCAATTAACAATAAACCCAAAATAACCTGCTGTAGGAGAAGGAGTTGAACCTCCACGAAGCAGTTAGGAAAAATACGAGCTCGCTATTTTCTTTATTCTGTGATCTCCACCCCCGAGACAGGAGGGCATGTCTGCCAGTTTCATCATCCTACAGTATATGTCATCGATATTATAAAGCAAGCTTCTCTTATCGACCAAAGACCTTTTGTCATTGTTTGATATTTCAAAGATAGTAAAAAGATCATAAAATTAAAATTACAGCAACAAAATTGATGTATTTTTACATTTTATTTAACATACATATATTTTTATTAGGAATTAAATAATTTCATACACTTTAATAAAGCTACTATTGGAAGATTTTCAATTGACAAGTCCATCAATCGAAATTTGGCTACTGAAGTGGTTTTTTTTAGGCCATTAAAAACAAATAAAATTAGTGCTTTGAAAACCCAACACACCAAATCACCAAGAAAAGTCCTCAACATCGATAATGGTGCTTTTTTTCCTTCCAGGTAATTACTGTTTCAATCCTAAATTGAAAATCGATATTTAACGAAATCCTTTGAAAGGGAACGACTAATCCGTACAAGTGATTGACCATGCCAAACCAAAATACTACAAATTTATTTTTGTGGTAATAAACAATCCTTTTTACCAATTTTTGTATGGCAGATAAAAAGTAAAAAAAGAGTAGATTTGTTTTGAGCCAAGCCAACTACGCAACGTTAATTTTAAACGTTCTGAAATCCGGGCTTAATAAGGCAAACCTAATTAGGTTTTTCCTGATTCAGAACAAAAGAAAAAGCGATGGAAAGTTCAATTAAAATTTGTATTTCAATTTTATCATTTGCAATTATTAACGGGTGTACCCTAACTTCCAAAAAACCCATAATCCAAGACCTTACTGGGAAACACCCAGTAACTTTAGGTCAAATATGGCTGTCCCATGAACATATATTGGTTGATTTCATAGGCGCTGATAGTATTGCCTCAAGTGACTGGAACCACGCAGTGGTAATCGATGAAATGACGCCTTATCTGGAAGAGTTAAGACAATTCAATGTTAGCTACTTCGTGGATGCTACCCCAAATTATCTGGGGAGAGATGTATTGCTGTTGGAGAAAATTGCAAAAAAAAGCGGCCTAAAGATCCTTACAAATACGGGTTTGTATGGCGCCCGGAACAATCAATTTATTCCGGATTTTGCAAAAACAATGTCTGCAAAAGAATTGTCCCATATGTGGATCAAGGAATATGAGGATGGCATAGATGGAAGCTCCATCCGCCCAGGATTTATTAAAATAGGTATTGACAATACAGATCCATTGAGCCCTATGCACCGCAAATTGGTAGCCGCTGCAGCGCTGACCCATTTGAAAACCGGTCTAACCATAGCTTCTCACACAGGGGAAGCAAAGGGATTATGGCCTCAATTGGCCTTACTCAAATCTTTGAATGTGTCTCCTGAAGCATTTATTTGGGTGCATGCCCAGGCAGAAACCAAGCCAGAAGAATACCTTAAAGCAGCGTCTACAGGATGCTGGATTAGTCTTGATGGATTGGGCTGGGAATTGGACAAGCACCTGGAGAAAATACTATTCGCCAAAAGAAATGGATTTTTGAATAGAATATTAATAGCTCACGATGCGGGATGGTACGATCCCCAAAAAGACAAACAAAGCATTCAGGGCTATACCAATATATTCAGCAAACTTATTCCCGCATTGAAAGAGAAGAACTTTACTGATGAAGAAATTAAGCTTTTGTTAACCATCAACCCCTCACGGGCTTTCTCCATTAAAATTAGAAATGTGGAATGAATTAAAATTGATTTATTTTAAATTGAGATGAGAGATCCATTTATCCTGCCATTCAAAGGGTTAATTTTATGACAAGACTTTCTAAGATATATTTAAACCCGAAATATGCAATAGACATTCTATTACGTGCTGAAATCGCTTTAAAATCAGCCACTTCGTTGCTGTTTTCAATTTCACAATAGCCGTGCTATGCTAAAATCTCCATACAGCCTGATTTTCTTGCGATTGCAACACTTCCCGTAAACACGGGACAGGCTTCACCCCTGACCATTGTCAGGATGGAGAAATCCTATTACATAATCCGGGTTAAAGAAACGAAGACTGATAAAATTAGATAGCCAATTTAAGTAATCACCAATTTAACAAGACCACAGCAGGGTTTCCAAATCGAAGCAGCAACCTTTTACACCTTTGCTCTGGAAATTTCTGGTTTCCCATCAGCAGAAAGCATTCTTAAAATCTCAAGGAACACTCCGATCCATCCCCGGATGACTGGAGAAAAATGTCACAGTTACCCTGCTTTTATATTAGACATTGTCTCCAAAAAACAATCCCCAGGCCTTAGATTGTAGGCCTCTGGCCTGAGGTAAATATTAATTTTATCTGACTACATTACTCTTATTTTTCTTTGTTTTCCTTCTCTTTCAATTCCTGTTCCTTCTCCAAAAGTTTCAGCTTTTCAGCCTGTTCCTTGGCCCAAAGCTCCATTTTCTCTTCAAACTCCTTCAACCTAGGTTCATTCTCCTTTTGCCAGGCCTCCATTTTGCGCTCAAACTCCTCCATTTTAGGTTGAAATTCTTTTTCCCATTCCTTCATCTTCTGCTCCAATACCTTTTGGGAGTTGGCCATCTTCAACTGGAGGACTTCTATTTTTGCATTAAGCTTTTCCCTTTGACTTTGTGACAAAACAGAAGTATCTCCCTGAAAAACGGCTATATTTCTAGCAAAAAATTGAATACTGTCACCAAATTCACTCAAAATGGAAGTGATATTTACCACTCTGCTACTGTCTGAAAAACCATGCTGAAAATCCAACACAGGGGCTGCGGTGAGGTTTAATACTGGGGGATTAGGCAAAGAGTCCATCACCATAGTAGTTTTATTACTTTTATTGAAAGTCCTTGTAATCTCCTCCTCGTGAACATTCTCCACCGGCTCGGGACTTGCAATAATTTCCACTTCTTCTTCGACGATCACTTGTGGCCTTGCAACTTGCACAGGCTTTTGAAGTGTGTCAAATAAATACTGACTAGACAGTTCAAATTCTGTCTCAAGTGCTGTAGAAAGCCATCGCTCTTTTGAAGCCTGGTCTTCGTTTGCATTGCCAATTAATAATATGGCACTGAATATTAGCGTAAGTAACATGGTTTTAGTGATTAAAGGTGAATAGGAAAACCGGGCAGGTTCTTTGCCCAACATCCTTTTGATTCGATTTAAAAGGGGAAACTTTGAAGAATGTGCGGCCATTGCCAGCTCTGGTGATTGTTCGGTGGCCTGATTAGCCACCATGGCCAAAGCATGGGCTAGATCAATTGACTTGACCCCGCTAGCTATAGCCATATCATCGGCCACATGCTCTCTAGCTTCTTTTACCAGCGTATTGATCCACCAAAAGGCCGGATGGTAAAAGAATAGTATTTCTAAAGCGGCTTGTACAAGGTTGATGGCAAAATCATGCCTGCGTATATGCGCCAGTTCATGGGCAATGATAGCCTCCAATTGAGCAGGAGACAATTGCACCATTAAACCAATAGGAATCAGAATTACCGGTTTTAAAATACCATAGGTGATGGGCACCCTAATCTCCCTACTTAATTTAAAATCCACTGGAAATTGAATGGCAAATTGCTGCTTTATTTTATTGGCAGACTGGATTAAAGGCTGTGGCACCTTTTCTTCAGCACGGGCCTTCAATTGTTGCAAAGCAACAAAATTACCGGCATGTCTAAAGAAATATACCATGACTCCTGTCAGCCAGAAATAAACCATATAAGGCAAAGCTCCTTCAATTTTTCTCGACAAAATCTCAGGAAAACTGAGGGCATTCACGGCTAATTTTTCACTTGCCAATGCATTTACAGGCACAACAATTTCCTGATCTATTGGCAAATTATTTAATTCATATTCATAAATAAATGTGCCTGTGAATAGGCAAAGTATAACAAAGAGCGCACTTAAACCCAGCGAATACCTTCTCTGAGGACTTTTGAAAGCCTCTATCCTAAAAAGCAACCATAATATCCCAGCTACGAGTAGCAACTGCCATAGGGAATGGGCCAAGGTCCACCCAAGCACTTCCAAAATATATTGATTCAACCAGTCCGTTTTCATTGAGAATCATTTTCAATCTTGTCCAAAAAAGCGCGTATTTCTTTAATTTCCTCCCTTGAGGGCTCACTTTGTCCCAGGGCTTGCATGACCAGTTTTTTGGCCGATCCACCAAAAGCCTTACCTATAAAACTTTTAACCAATGACTGTTGCGTATCCTCCTGAGAAATTGCTGCTTTATATATGTGGCTTCTTTTCTCCTCATCCCTTGAGACCAAGCCTTTGACATGCATGTTTTGCATGATTTTGAGCGTTGTTGTATACCCCGTCTCCTTGGTCTCGGACAGTTTCTCATGAACCTGGCGAACACTACCCTGTTCTATATCCCATAAAACGGCCAATACTTCTAGTTCTGCTGCTGTAGGTTTGTCTACCATTTCTACTACGATTTATTTCGTATCAAATATATACGATAACTTTCGTAATTGCAAATTAATCTACGATATTTATCGTATAAAATAATAAATCAAAATTTCCATGCCTAGCATTTTTGATTTTGAAGTAGCTGCGTAATTTTACGCCATGTGCTTAATATCATTTAGCTGGAACCAGCATCCCGAATACAAACTTATACTTGTCGCAAATAGGGACGAGTATTTTGATCGCCCAACCAAAGGTTTACACCAATGGGACAATGGCATCTATGCTGGCAAAGACTTAAAGGGGGGAGGCACATGGCTAGGTTTCCATCCCAATGGTAAATTTGCTGCTTTGACCAATTTTAGAGATCCCAAAAACGACAAGCCACTAAGCCGAACCAGGGGGGAATTGGTTACAGGCTTTTTAAATGGGGATTTATCTCCCAAAGCCTATCTAAGCCAGTTAGAAAAAATAAAGCAGGACTACAATGGTTTCAACTTATTGGTAGCCGAAAAAGAGGAACTAATGGTGCTTTCCAATTATGGAGGCGGCATTCAAGAGGTATCTTCCGGCATCCATGGGCTTTCCAATGCTTTTCTAAACACACCCTGGCCAAAAGTAGAATCCGCCAAAGCCGATCTTAAAAATCTCTTAGAACAAAAAACCCCTAACCTGGAAGAATTATTACAATTATTACAATCAAAGGAAAAAGCACCAATAGCATTACTTCCCAATACCGGCATTCCCATAGAAATGGAACAAACCATTTCTTCCCAGTTTATTAGGGTAGAAGATTACTACGGCACGGTCAATACAACAGCCTTATGCTGGGGCTATGATGGAAAGGTCAACATCAAAGAAGTAAGGATCATACCGGAAAGAGAAGTCAATGAAAGTACTTTTATAGCGAAGTAGCAGCTAAATCCATTACAAAGATCGTTCAATTTACAAGTTACTAGAGATGGATTTGAAATCCTGATAGTATTAAAAGGTAAAACCAAAAGAGATAAATGCCCATAAACAGAGAGAAGCTTTGTCTACCAATGTTTTAATCGCAATCTGAACCCCTAAAATCACGAGTTATTTTCCCTAGATTGCGTTTAAAAAACGCTCCGATGGGCGTAATTAAACCCGAAATATGCAATAGACCTTCTATTACGTGCTGAGATCGCTTTAAAATCAGCCACTTCGTTGTTGTTTTCAATTTCACCATAGCGGTGCTATGCTAAAATCTCCAAACAGACTGATTTTCTAGCGATTGCAACACTTCCCGTAAACACGGGAAATCCTATTACATAATCCGGGTTAAAGAAAACTCACATAGTTCTGTTTTTTTCCGAACTTTTTATATATTTGCAATCGCAAATGAGACTGACCAATAAGAAATTATTAGAAAAGTTTAAAAGAAAAAACAGAGGAAATATTCCTTTGATAAAAGCCATCGACCAACTCATTAAGGATATTAACGACAATAATTGGAAGAATCCTACTGAACTGAATAAAACAAGAATAGATGCGGACAACGTCCATAGTGATGGATTTTACTTTTTCAACATCAATATTCACAGAACAATGATATTAATTGAGTTTGATGACAATGAAGCTACCGCTGTTTGGGTTGGGACACATCAAGAATATGAAACGACCTTTAAAAATAATAGAAATACTATTAGAAAGTGGTTAAAGTCTAATGATTGGATTTAAAAAAATAAGCTTATGAAAACACAATTAGACATATCAGAACTAATTGAAAATGGAAAAATCCGAAATGAATTGGATTTTGAAAGAGCAATGATTGCAGACAGGAAATTGCGTGTTCTTTCGAAGGAAAATCCGAAATTCAAATCCGTTAGAAAAAAATTAAGAGATTTAATTGAGCAGTACGAAAATCAAAATTGGAGCACAAATTCTAATATTTCTGACAAAAAACTAAGTGAAAGTGATGTTGCAGAATTGATTGCCGAAAAAGAACGGTTATTTATTCAGCGAAGAAAAGAGCTTATCCGAAAAAAACTGAAGAGCTTAAATCTAACACAACAAGACTTTGGAAAAGTTTTAGGACACCAAAGTAAATCTTATATGTCTGAATTGATTAATGGAGTTAGTCCTTTTTCCTTAAAAGATTTGATTGTTATTAACCAAATTTTGAAAATTGACTTAACCGATTTGGTTCCGACTTTTTTACCACATTCTGATAGAGTAAAAATTAGAACAACAATTAAAAAATTAGACAATCCTAAACTGAAATTAAGTAATGACGATTTAATTATAGCATAAATTACTCCTGCCAATCGATTGGTTGGCCGTAGGCCATAAGGCTACAGCCTGTCCAGACCTTTCGCCTGGGGTGAATTAAATCATCCAAAATTCGCAATTAAATTCACCCCACCTGTCAGGCCTCAGTATCCAGTTTCCCGATAACCGGGACAGGCTCTGTTCGTTGGAACTGGGGTTTGCAGTCTCGCTTTTAGCATATCCTGAGACTTCAAGGCTTCACTCCATGCTTTACAGCAAACGAGCCCTGTAAAAAAACAGGGCAGGCATTTCGACTTGCTAATGCTTCGGTACATTAATTCCCGCACATAAGGGATACCGATAATACTCGGCACAGGCTACCGACTTGCTTCAGGGTATACTTACACCCTTCGGCAGGGGCAGGCTTAGGGACCGTGCTCAGGGACCGGTGCAGGGTGTTGGGAACTTGGTTTACTACGGGGAATGATTTTCTCCTTTTGCTTTTTTAACGATGTGATTTTATCCCCAGTTAAAATCTCCTCAAAAACTTGAACCTAGACTTCAATTGGTCTAATTTCCTAGTAATTTCACCAGTTCCTTAGAACGCTTCGGCAATTCCCATTGCATAATCGGGATTTAAAGGAACTCAAAATCACAATTCATGTTTACTATCGTATGAAAAAGTTGGAATTACTGATAATAGGAGCCGGCCCCATTGGCCTGGCCTGTGGCATAGAAGCGAAAAAAGAAGGCATCGACTACCTGATAATAGAGAAAGGTGTGCTGACCAATTCGATTTTTAACTATCCAGTCAATATGACTTTTTTTTCCACCTCTGAGAAGTTGGAGATGGCCGATATTCCTTTTATGTCTATCTCCAATAAACCTACCAGGCCTGAAGCCCTGGAATATTACAGGAGGATAGTCAAACATTACCAACTCAACATCAACCTTTACGAAAAAGTAAACACCCTAGAAAAACAGGAAGGTGGATTTTTGGTCCATACCTCCAAGGGAGATTACCTGGCCGAAAAGCTTGTCCTGGCCACAGGCTTCTATGACCTGCCCAATACCATGAATGTTCCGGGTGAAGATTTGCCCAAAGTTTCGCATTACTACAAAGAACCCTGGCCTTATATCGGGCAGAAGATCGTCGTGATTGGCGGAGGCAATTCAGCTGTGGACGTAGCCCTTGAGACCTGGAGAAAGGGAGCGGAGGTGACCATGGTAGTAATGAAACCTGAGATCGATCAAACAGTTAAATACTGGGTTTTACCTGACATCGAAAACAGAATCAAAGAGGGATCGATAAAAGGCTATTACAATTCCAGCATTAAAGAAATAAGGGAAAAGGAAGTGGTACTGAATACCCCTGAAGGAGAGGTAATTATAGAAAATGATTTTGTACTGGCAATGACGGGTTACAAACCCAATTTTGAATTGCTGGACCAACTAGGCGTGAAGCTAAGTTTGGATGAAAAAAGACAACCATGCTTTGATGACATTAGCCAGGAATCGAATGTACCCGGACTTTACCTCGCAGGGGTTGTTTGCGGTGGGCTCAACACCAGAGAGTTTTTTATAGAGAATACCATCTCTCACGCCAAGGCCATTGTAGCCGATATTTCAAGAAAAAAAGCAGCTTCAACCAGGGAAGGTTAATTCTTTAATTGATATAGAGGGAAGAGCTGTACTGCCTAATCCTGGGTTTAGGCAGTACATAAAATAATTTATGGCTTTTCGATTTAAATCCCCATTACTGAGACCTAAGTTGAATTCAAGTACTTTTTATTTGGTAAAGAATAGTTCTGATCTATGGTACTGGTATTGTCTAATACCTTATATTTGAATAAACTGGAATAAGCCATGAACTACACAGATCGGGATTTAAATTGGTTGTCTTTTAATGAACGCATTCTTCAGGAAGCAGAAAATGAAGACAGTCCCCTGATGGAACGCTTGAAGTTCTTGGCCATTTATTCCTCCAACCTAGAGGAGTTTTATAGGGTCAGGGTAGCGAGCCATCGTTTCGCTCAGACCTTCCAGGCTGATCTAAAAAACAAATACGGCTACCGACCCTCATTTCTCCTTCAGCAGATCAACCAAGTTGTAAGTGCTCAACAGGAGCGTTTGGGTAAAGTTTTCTATTCAAAAATTCTTCCAGGCTTAGCAAAAGAAGGCGTTCATTTATTGACGGACCATTTTTCCGAGGAAGACAAGATCCAAATGGGTACCTTCTATGACCTTCGGCTCAAGGGAAACTTCATCATTCAGGACATTACAGAAAAAGTCAACCTCCAACTTAAAAACCTAACGGTCTATCTTTACGCCGTCACCAAAGAGCGACAGTTTCTCATTGAACTAGACTATAAAACCTTAGGAAGGTTTATTGATATCTCTACCTCGGACAAGGAGAAACGCATCGTACAGTTAGATGATATTTTTAGAAGTAATGCGGAAAAGTTCTTGGGTGAAAAATCCGAAATATTTGCCGTAAAGATCTCAAGGGACGCTGAATTGTACATGGACGACGAAGAGGAGGATATTGTATCAAAAATAGAAAAAAGCATTGTTAACAGAGATACAGGTCTTCCTTCTCGCTTACTTTTTGATGAAAACATCCCTTTCAAATACATCGATACATTAAGAAAGAAAATTGAGGTGGACATGTCTGGGTTAATTCCTGGAGGTCGCTACCATAATTTTTATGATTTCTTTGGCTTTCCTGCATCGGAAAAGCACTTATTGTACCCGGAAATACCTAAAATCCCTTGCTCAAGGCTTGATCATTCCTCGGATTGGTTTGAAGAGATTGATAAGGAAGCCATTTTCCTAAGTTTCCCTTACCAAAGTTATGCATACGTAACGGACTTTTTGAAACTGGCGGCAGAAGACCCGTATGTTGAGGAAATAAATATCACCCTATACCGAGTGGCAAAGACCTCAGCGGTTTGCTTGGCACTTGAAGCAGCTGCAAAAAATGGCAAGAAGGTATTTGTCTTGGATGAAGCACAGGCTCGGTTTGATGAGGAGTCAAATATTTACTGGGGAGAGCGGCTAACCAAGGCAGGAGCTACAGTAAAGTATGGCATAAATGATTTGAAAGTGCATGCTAAAATTTGCACCATTAAGCGACGAGAGGGCAAGGACATCAAGACCTATGCCTACATGGGCACGGGCAATTTTAATGAAAAAACGGCTGAAATATATGGGGACCATGCCCTGCTCAGCACACAAAGCAATTACACCAGGGACCTGGATGAGGTTTTCGCCTTTCTCAAGGACAATTCCTACCAACCGCAATTTGAAAGCCTATTGGTTGCTCCTTTTAACTTAAGAAGTTCCATTGAGCAATTAATTGACAATGAAATCCGCTTAGTTAAAAAAGGCAAAAAGGGCAAATTGACCGCCAAGCTTAACAGCTTAGAAGACACCCTTATGATAGATAAGCTAAGGCAGGCTGCGGATGAGGGCGTAGAAATTGACCTTATTGTTCGTGGCATTTGTTGCTTCCATCCACAAACGGAGCTACAAGAGAAAAACATCAAAGTGGTGAGCATAATAGATCGCTTCCTGGAACATACCAGAATATACCAATTTCATAACGATGGTGACAAAAAGGTATTCCTGGCCTCAGCGGATTGGATGACCAGAAATTTATCGAGACGGATAGAAGTAGCTTTCCCAATAAATCAGGAAAAGGCCAGAGATCTTTTACTGGCTGAGCTTGATGCCCAACTCCATGACAATAAAAAAGGAAGACAGGTAGCCTGCAAGGATGAAAATCAATTTATTATGGGAAAAGAAGACTTGAGCTCACAAGTGAAAATGTTCGGCTTAGTAAAAAAATACAACCTATAAAATGCTGTCTAGAGAAATCATTCGAAATTTTAAAATCTACTTTCTGTTGGGCGCTATTTTTATGTCTTTGTCCGCCTACAGTAGGTTTTATTTCTCTGAAATGTACCGCATAGAACCATTGGGCATAAGCAGCATAGATTTGCTGGACATTTTGAAATTTGTTTTCTTAATGATCTTTTTAGGTTCTTTTGGCCTTGCACTTTTATCTAGCATATTTGATGTGCTGATACTTAAAAAACTATTAAAAAACACTTCCCCAAAAATTGCCCTAAGCATTGGGATTCCGGCTCAGGCACTCATGATTATTTTGATTGTTCAAGTTCTGGACTTCGTTTATGTTACTACCTTACCATTGATTTATGAGGGACCTGTAGAACCCACCGGGCCTTCAGAAAACATGTTTTTAATTATTCACCTTATCGTGGCTGTTGGCATGTCTAAGGTATTGATAGAAATTGACCGAAAACTGGGTCCAGGCAATTTATGGAAGATGCTCACGGGGAAATTCTTTAAGCCCCGAGAAGAAGAAAGGATTTTCATGTTTATTGATTTGCAGAGTAGCACTTCCATTGCAGAGAGAATTGGACATCTAGAATACAGCAAATTTTTACAAAGCTGTTTTCAGGATTTCTCCATAGTGGACCACTACCGAGCAGACATCTATCAGTATGTAGGGGATGAAGTTGTTGTAAGTTGGTCGCCCAATAAGGGAGTTAAAAATGATAATTTCTTAAAAGCTTTTTTCGCTTTTACCGACCTACTAAAAAGAAAAAGGGAACATTATCAAAAGGAGTATGGTATTTCGCCCTATTTTAAGGCTGGCGCCAATATCGGCCCAGTGATCATTACTGAAGTGGGAGATATAAAAAGGGAGATTACTTACCATGGAGACACGCTGAATACCGCAGCCAGGATACAAGAAAAGTGCAATGATTTAAAGGCCCAATTGCTGATTTCTGAATCGCTTTACAAACTTGTCAATAATAAAGATGCCTATCAGATAGATGATGTAGGGACAATTCATTTGAAGGGAAAAGGCAAAAATGTACGGCTATATCGCGTGGCACAGTTAGACAATTGATTGTATAACTTAATAGGAAATAGACCTGTGTGCCTTTTGTCTTTTAAAGCTGGCTTTTCATTAATAAACACATTTATTAGAAAATTTCAAGAGCTGTTAATTACCCTACTTTAACTTTATCGAGGTATTATTTCTGGCTTAAAACAAGCATATATCATTTACATGTACTCAGTTGCAGAATCTCTATAAAAGCCAAGAAGCCTAAAGGGCTTCAACAACAATAACCACGGGTGGAACCCGTGGTGAAAGCGAATATATACACACTGATTTTGGCGGTATTGTTGCTTTTTTTTCTGCAACAATGCTGACAAAATCAACCTACGTTTGCGACTCAACCTTACGAACCGCAACTTTGAAATACGGAATTAAAATTGGTAGCCGAATGAAAAGAAGGGTAAAACCTCCTCATCAGTAAATCCTACAGAGAAAGTGGCCACCAACTGATTGAGTGGAGCCAACCAAATCCCGCCACCGGTGGCATTGTGCCATTTATTGGACGCTTCATTTTTTACCCATACCCTACCTATATCATTAAAAGCAAGCACTCCAACAGTTGCAGGTAGCACATAGGTCTTCAGGTTAAACAATCGAATCCTTACTTCTGTATTGTTGTAAGCGACTGCATCACCATTGAACCTAAACCTTCTAAATCCACGCAAATTCTCTAGACCACCAAGCGTTTGTCCCTGAAAAAATTCATAATGCCCCCAATTTTTGCCTGCACCAAATTTGCTTGCCCAAACCAATCTCGACGGGTATCGAAAAGACCAATACAATGCAAGTTCAGCATTTACACTACTGAAGTTATTTGAATGCGCATTCATTTTCCACAGCCTTTTTGCCTGCCCACTGAAGTACAATCCTCTTGTAGGCATTTGTTTTTGGTCTCTGGTATCAAAAACGATTTTGGCCGAGCCCCCACTGTAAAACTTGGCTTTGTCCAGGCGTTCCTGGTCCAAACCAATTTCTGGTGAAGTAACAAATTTCCCAGCATTGTCACTCGGATCAAATCGGTATACCTGAAAATTTGGTCCAATGCTGAGACTTCCACTTCCCCCTAATTTAGCTTGAAAGCCACTGTACAATTCATACCAATTGAACCTCGATCGATAATAAGCAATATCGTAGTTTTTCGTATCGTATTCCGTTTCATTCCCCCTTCCAAAGTAGTTATAAGAATAGTGTGGTGCACGAACATCCGCTCTCCACAGTAAGTCCAACTTGCCCAAAACATCAACCGCTTGCCCCTCATAGGCAATATTAAAAGCATTGGTTTTAATCGCATATTTACCCATAATGGACTGCCGAACTGAAAAGGGTTCCTTATTAAAACCTTGCTTTTCCCAAAGCAGACCTCCACCAATAAAAACCCCATCATCTCTGTTATACCCTACTGAGGCCAAAGGCATGACTTTATCAAACTTAAACGCTGTCCTGTTATAGCTTAAACCCGAGGGGGCATTCTTTAATTTAATACTCCCCCCTGAAACAATGGTCTGTTCTTCTCCGGCATTTTGATAAACCAAAGTATTCTTCCTTTGAGTAATCCCCTTGTCTTCAATAAGCTTATCCCCATGACCGGGAATTACCCTTACTTTAATCTTTCCAGGCCCTTCCCCTTCGAAGGCAAAAGTATCATCCCCTTCCAATCCATACAATCGGACCTCCCTGGTTTCAGTTGGCAAAAAGGTACGCTGATAAAGTTTTTGTTCCAGGTCTCCGGATTTATCAATCTTCCTAACTTTTACCTCAACCCTTCCATCAGAAAGATATTTCACTTTGAAAAGCTCATTTTTATCGGTTCCTGTAATATTCACCTCCTTGGAGAGGAAACTGTAATATTGAAGCATTTCTTGCTTCAGCCAGGTTTTTCTTTGGCGCAACTTTGCTTGGATTACGGGGCCATCTTTTTCTGCAACAGCCTCCGGCCAATCCTGAAAAGCTCCTTTGATGGCCTCATCAGTCATTTTGGCAATTTCCTTGTCCAATGTTTTCTCCCAATCCTTCCGATCCAACTCATTGATAAAGCTACGGTCAAAATACCTTCCGTTAAACATAAAGCCAGCCACAAAGCGAGGTGCTTCGTAACCAAAGCCCTGAAACTTAGGAATCAGCCATTTTCTACTGCCGATCTTGGGAATAAGCCCTTCATTAACAAAGAAAGCTTGGTCTCTATCTCTAGGCATAGGAGTAAACTCCCAACCTTTTTTCTTCTTTTCACCTATCCACCTCCACTGGTCATCATGCCTATCCCAATCACCTATCCAAAGGTCAAATATTCTTGCTTTCAATACTTCCTTCTGCTTTACCTGATGATCGTTATCTCCATGAATTTTGGACAGCATTTTATCCGTACTTAAAAACTTAATGTCCTCAGGGGCTTCTGGAGAGGCTATTTCACGTTCTTCAAACAAGTACAAATTATCGGCAAATTCTTCCCTATAAACCCCCAATAAAGGATCATCTGGCAAATACACAATTTTTGGGTTGGTGTGTACTATTCCTACCTCATGCGCCAATCGCGCTACAGCCAGGGCAGCATATGGATGAGAAGAGGAGATCTGATCCTGAATGACCTCTTTGGCAATGGTTTCACGCAAATGGGGAGCCAAGGCCTTGTCAGGGTATTTATTTACCGAGCGAAGCACATACTCCCTACCGCTAGCACTTTCCAATCTCAGGGAGCGGGTTTGCATGCCACCGCCTTTTTTGAGAATGCGAAGACCTCCCTTGGCAGTTGTCAGGTCCAATGTTTCAAAAGAAGCAGGAATGGCCCAAGTCTCCCGGTAATTTTTCCCTAGAAAATTATAGTATCCTTTACCATGCAGGTATTGGGTGGAAATGGGCCTGGTGACGGTTTCAGGTAAGTCACGATCAAACAAATCCAACTCCTTCTTACTATTGGCATAGGGCTTAACCAATTGCTTTTCATAAAGTGCTTCCCCTTTCAATGGATCAAAAAAGGACAGACTTACTTTATGGTTTTCATAAAAATCCAATACTGCATAACCTTGCTTGGGATAGATAAAATCTGCTTCATTGTTCTTTTTAATTGTCGTATGCTTTGCCCCAGCTCCACTGATAATATAATTCACATTGTCTTCCTGCGTAAAAGCCAAGCCATGCTCATGCCCAGCCACTTGAATGATATTTGGGTGATTGGCGAAAATTTCATCAAAGGCTTTAATCATGGCTTCATACCGCGGATGAACCAGATCTTGGACATTGCCAAACCAAGTTCTATAAAGTGGGTAAATGGAACCAATAAGAGGTAAAGGAAGGTATAAATTAGGAGAGATATTGGTGAGGGGAAATAGATGGTCTTTTAAGCTATAAGCGCCATTATGCGGCCCATAAGACCTGAGTGGATGGTGCATGGCTACCAGTATGGTTTTGTCCTTGTTTTCTTCAAGTACATAACGTGTGGCTTCCAAAACCTCCGCTTCAGATTTGTATTCACAATCCGATTCAAGCTTAGGTTTGCCCCTAAGCTGAAGCCACCATTGGCTGTCTAGCAATACCAATATGGTTTCATTATCCAGTTCAATAATATTAGGACCGGGACAAGCACTGCTTGGTAACCACTTTACCTGATCTTCAGGATAGTTTTCCACCACATATTTCTCAGCCCTTAGGACGTTTTCCCAGCCATCTGTTTTTCCTTTTCTCCAATCGTGATTCCCTGGAATCATCCAAATCTTCCCATTTAGGTATTGGTAAAGGTCCAGTTGGGTTTTTAGTATCAATTCTGCCTCTGCCCTACTTTCCTCGTTGATGGCAGGCATCCCAAGTGGATAAATATTATCCCCCAAATAAATTATATGGGCAGGGCTTTCTGGGTCTGCTTGAAGTTTTTTGCGGATGTCCTCAACAACAGGATGTTGTCCATTTTCAAGTTCCCCAGCGTCTCCAACCAAATAAACCCTAAATTTCCTAGGCACTTCCTGGGCCTGTATCAAGGATGGAAGCCAACATAAAATCAGCAGGTAAAGAAATTTTATCATGGCTTCATTTGTATTGGATGATAAGGAAAAACCAAAATATTTGGTTCCCCTCCTCTGGCCTCATTGGAAATGTACATATTCCCCTCCGGATCAAAGGTCATCCCTTCAGGCTGCTTAAATATTTCTGGATTAAGGCGATAAACTTTTATAGGGTCAAAATCCAAATCTGTAATTAACAACCACTTATCGGTCGAAGAGAGGACATAGAATTGCTTTTCTATAGGATGTAATGCAACTGCCGCTGGTTTAATCTCCAAAGGCGCCTTGTCTTTATTCGCTAAGTGTTTTTGGATTTCTCCCCTTTCCAAGGTGATAAAAGACGTTGATTCGTATTGCTTCGAAGTCAAATCAAAACGGAAAACCGAGGCTTCCTCTGTGCCTTTGTCCCACTTACAAGACTTACAAAACACATACAGGTAGTCGCCTTTTTCAGAAACAACCATTGCTTCCAGGTCTCTTTTTTTCTCAATTGGAAAATCGAATTTGGTAGTTTTTGCGTTTTTGGTCAAAGGAGAACTAACTTCATAGAGTGTTCCATCACTCTGTAGCACCCATGCCACATCCTTTACCCATGCGATGTCTTCTATGTCATTGTTTTTGGCAAACTTCTGCTTTTCCTGGATTTTTCCTGTTTCTGGTGCTAGTCTATAAATCACTGAGGACTCATCCTCTATGGCCCAAATTTGGTTTTCCCCTACCCACGCAAGTCCTGAAACTTCTTTCAAATCATCCTCAAGTAGGATTTTCTGGAAATTATCAAGGTCATAGGCTTCTGGAGACAACTCTGTTGACAACTTTTGCGTTCCGGGAGTACATTGCCAATTAACAAAAATAATAAAGGTTAAAATCTGTGAAAAATACATCATTATTCAATTGTAATTAATTACCTTCAAAACAGTATACGTAAAATTAGTAATTAGTGGTGGATAAGCAATTAGAGAAATTTGAACGCTGGATCAGGGAAATGTTTGAGAATCGCCAAAAATCGGAGGTTTGTTACCATAACATGGACCATTCATTGCAAATTGTAAAGAAGGTAGCGGAGATCGGAGAATACTATAACTTAAGCAAAGAAGAAAAGGAAGATTTGTATGTAGCAGGTTGGATGCATGACATCGGCTATTGGGAAGGGAAAGGAGAAGGACATGAGATTAAAGGCTCAGAAATGGCACAAAAATACCTGATCGAATTGGGCCTTAATCAGGAAAGAGTGGATCGGATAAAATCCTTAATCCTGGCCACAAAGGTACCGCAAAACCCTAAAAACTTACTGGAAGAGATCATTTGTGATGCAGACTTATTTCATTTGAGTTCTGAGCGTTTCTTTGAACAGACGCTATTGCTAAAAAAAGAAAAGACAAATCTTGGCTTTGAAAAAACATCATTAAGTGAGTGGCTGAAGGATAGCCGTCTTTTTATGCTTGCTCACCACTACCATACCGAATATGCCAAAATCTATTTTCAACCTGGGAAAGAAGCAAATCTGGAATCGATTGAAATGAAGATCAAAGAAGCAGAAGAACATTCAAAAGCCAAATCAGAAGGGAAAAAAAAAGACAAGAACAAAAAAAAGTCGGAAAGAGGGATTGAAACCATGTTTCGAATTACCTCAAAAAATCATTTGGCTCTTTCTGCTTTGGCTGACAATAAGGCCAATATCATGATCTCGGTCAATTCAATTATTATCTCCATTGTGGTTGCTGTTTTCATCCGAATAATTGAGGAATTCCCCTATTATTTGGTTCCAACACTTATGTTGATTACCACTTGTCTTATTGCCATGGTTTTTGCCATATTGGCCACCCGACCAAATGTAACCAACGGCATCGTCACCAAAGAAGACATCCGGAAAAAGAAGGGAAACCTGCTCTATTTTGGTAATTTCTATGAAATGCCCCTACCTGAATACAAAGAAGGTATGCATGCCCTAATGGATGATGGGACCTACCTTTACGACAGTATGATTACTGACATCTATTATTTAGGAATCGTCCTTTCTAAAAAGTATTTCTTGCTCAGAAAATGCTACAATATCTTTATGTTCGGCTTTGTGCTGTCGGTGATTTCTTTCTTAATAGCTACCTATATCTTCGAACCAATCCCTAGATAATCTAAATGTACTTTTAATTATACGACCTTAAAATAAATGTAAATACCCATTGTTACTTGCAAGATTCCAATTTTTAAACTAAAAAACCTTTTAAGTCGATGCTTACACTCAATCGTTTTTTACTCTGTAATTAATTTTATAGATTAGGAATTTCTTATTTCCTAGTAATAATTTTAGTTGAATAAAGCATTTTTTCTTTATTCTGAAATTGTCAAAATTTTTATAATGAATAGGTTATTTTTTACCTCAGATCTATCCAAAAGAAAGATTAATTTTTTTTCCCAGACGTTATTGGTACTGGCTCTCTATTATAGAGAAATTAATGAAATGATCCCTTTAAAATAAATTTTCTGGCAGATGATCCACTTTTCATTAATCGCCATAATAGATTATTTTTTAGATGACCATCCCTTTACAGGTAGAAAAACACTTCTGCACTTATTACTTATTTCCATTGCTTTTCTAACAATAAGCCTGTACTATGGTGTTTTTGATGCCCTTTTTATCCGTATTCATTTAGCAATATTGATTTTGGGGAATATTTTGGGTGGTAAGGTAGATAAGCCTTTTTGGAAATTGCTAACAATTCTCAATCTGCTTATTTTAATTACAATAGAGCTTTCTAGAAATGAGCTGCAATCAATTTTTGGAATAGCCTTATTGTATGCAACTGGAGCAATTTTTTTATTGGCTATAACAGAAAGGATTTCAGAAAATAACAGAAGTTTCTGGATGGTTCATACCATAGCATTGTTTTTATGGATTAGCTTTAAAGGCCCCTTTTTTGAAGAAGCCTTTATTTTCTTGGTGGGAGGAATTGCTTACGAATTGGCTAAAATATTAATCTCTAAAAAGCTAAGCATAAACCCATTATAAACATAGTAGCGTATAATGAAAGTTACCTCTTAGGGTTATTTTCGGGATGGACTTTGTCCTGATGCATTAAGATTGTAGAAGTAGGATAAGCAAGCCTGATATTGTCCTCTGGCCCTAGTTGCTCCAATATACTTTCCGTAATGGCATGCTCAAACATCCTTCGCTTTTTTGGATCACAGAGATAACGCATAGAAAGCTGAACGCCTCTTTCGGTAATCTTAGTAAAAATCATCGGGGTAAATTGCTTGTAGACAATCAAATGCTCTTGTTTGGCTTTTTTAAAGACCTTTTCAGCCTTTTTCAGGTCCTCATGCAGATGCTCGTTCAAGATATTAAGTAAAATACCCTTGGCTTTTTTAAAATCACTTCTTAAGGTTATATAAATCCTTTGCTCATTCCAGATATAATTAAAACCTGTAGAATAATTTGCCTGAGCATCCATAAAAACCTTTCCATTGGGCACATGAATGACACGGCCTGTACTCTGGTCTGCATCTACCCAGTTCCCAATCTCCAGCAATGAAAACTGAAAAAGCCGAAGGTCAATGACATCACCCTGCACTTCCCCAATTTGGATCCTGTCGCCAACATCAAAGGGCTTGCGCAGGTATATAAATGCCCAGCCGGCAATGTTTACAAAAATATCCTTTAAGGCAATGGCTATACCAGCAGACAACAGTCCTAGAAAGGTAGTGATAGAGTGAAAATTACCGATCCATAGGTTTCCAATAATCAGAATGCCAATAATAAAAGAAGTGTATTCAATAAACTTACGGTAATGGTACTGCCGCCTTAGCTCCACAGCATCACCCCTGTATATTAGTTTTAGGGAGATCTTATTGATCAGCCACATCACGAACCCAATCAGCACCGTTTGCAGAACCCTGTTTCTTAATTCTGGGTCAATGTCTAAGTTTAAGAAATTATCGAACATATTATTTCACTCTGGAAACAAGAATTGTTTAAAAATTAAAAATAATCCAGCCTTTCCTGCTATTCATTCAGTGGCTTTAGCTTTTCGATTTCCGATCCACACACCGACCACTACAGCAAATATGCCCAAATAATGAAAAGGAAACAAAGTCTCTCCATCCAAAACTCCCCAAAAGATCGCAACCAATGGGATAATATAGGTGACCGAACTGGCAAAAACCGGTGTTACAAGCTTTACAATTGAATTAAATAGGATCAGGGCCAAGGCTGTTCCTACGGCACCAAGAAAAGTAATGTAACCTGCAGCCAGCCATGCACCCTCCACATGGACCAGCTTGAATGAAAAACTCGTGAACCCAAACAAGTAAAGGGAAGCTATAGGCAACACCATCATCAAGGATATGGCAGTGATCATTGTTGGGTTTATTTCCTTGATTTTAAACTTGATAATATTTACGTTGAACCCATAACAAATAGAGGCAAGGACAATCAATAGTCCATAAAGGTTTAAGCCCGAGAAAACATCCAGCTTACCAGAATTGCCTGCAAGTACCAAAAGACAGACTCCCATTAGCGCAATTACCAAACCTATAGCATTTTGCCTGGAGATTTTCGTCTTAAAAAGCAGGGCCCCAATCACCATCACCATCAAGGGCGTGAGGGCATTGATCACTCCTGCTAGAGAGCTGGAAAGTTGGGTCTGTGCTGTAGCAAATAAAAAGGCAGGAATAAAACTCCCTAAAAAACCTATACAAAAAAGATAGGTCATTTGCCTTCTGTTAAGCAATTTTACTTTAGGAATCCCCAAAGGCAATAAGACCAGGGCAGCCGTAACGATCCTAAAAGCACCGACCTCACCTGGAGAGAAAACCACCAGAGCCTTTTTGATTAAGATAAATGAGCTTCCCCAAACCAAAGCCAGCAAAAGTAACATTGCCCAATGCTTTGAGTTCTGGTTTTGAATCTTTATTGGTACAGGCACTTCTCTATATATTTGGAATCCCTAATGCTTCCTTTTAGCGAAAATTTCCTCAAAGCACTTCGTCTG
The DNA here is from genome assembly GCF_001050135.1 of Cyclobacterium amurskyense. Classification (GTDB taxonomy): domain Bacteria; phylum Bacteroidota; class Bacteroidia; order Cytophagales; family Cyclobacteriaceae; genus Cyclobacterium; species Cyclobacterium amurskyense. The sequence goes on from NZ_CP012040.1 coordinate 1,618,489, forward strand.
CAAAGACCCTGGAAATATCTTCAAGGATTTCATTGACTTCAGAATAATCATCTGTTGTCACCAAAGCTGTACGGTAAGGTTTGAAATGGGGTATCCCTCTAAAATAATTGGTGTAATGCCTTCTCATCTCCAGGACGCCTAACTTTTCTCCTTTCCACTCAACAGAAAAATCAAGGTGTTTTCGTGCTACTTTTACCCTTTCCTCCATATCTGGAGCATCCAAAAATTTCCCGGTAGCCATAAAATGCTTGATTTCATTGAATATCCAAGGATAACCTATGGCTGCTCTACCTATCATCAGACCGTCCACACCATATTTTTCTTTGTACGCTTTGGCCTTCTCCGGACTGTCTATGTCTCCATTTCCAAAAACCGGAATTTTAATCCTGCTATTCTTTTTAATTTCTGCCAAATAGGACCAATCTGCCTCCCCTTTGTACATTTGTTTTCTGGTACGGGCATGTATACTGATCGCCTGAATGCCTACATCTTGCAAGCGTTCCGTCACTTCATTGATCCTTATGGTATTCTCATCCCAGCCGAGTCTGGTTTTTACCGTCACGGGTATTTTTACAGCCTTGACGATTTCGGCTGTCATGGCTACCATTTTGTCTATGTCCAATAAAATGCCGGCTCCGGCACCTTTACAAGCCACCTTATTCACTGGGCAGCCATAGTTAATATCTAATATATCTGGTCCTGCTTCTTCAGCAATAGCTGCTGCCTCTCTCATGGAGGAAATTTCATTGCCAAATATTTGAATGCCTATTGGCCGTTCATAATCATATACATCTAATTTTTGAACGGATTTGGCTGCATCTCTTATCAATCCTTCAGAGCTAATGAATTCAGTATACATCAAATCTGCCCCATTGCTTTTACAGACAGCTCTAAATGGCGGATCACTAACATCCTCCATAGGAGCCAATAGCAACGGAAACTCCCCTAAATTTAAATCCCCAATTTTAATCACACGCTTATTTTTTTTTGCAAAAATGACTGTTTTTAGTTGAATATCAATAACATTGCCATCATTGTCTTTCATTTTGAGTAAATTATTTTATTTCCAAAAAACAAAAGTATCTTGTGGTGCACGCTATTTACTGTAAATTTACTCTTAATATGGAAATTTATGAAAATCGGCCAGGACATTCTATCAAGCAACATTGGTTGCTTTCCTTTACTGTTTTGGTTTTAATCGTATTTGGATCCCTTGCCATTCTCCAAACCATGGCCTTAGGCTTATTGCCTATACTCTTCGGAATCTCCTTTGACCAATTGCCTTACCTATTAACCGCTTCCCTGGATCATCCTAATGCCAGGTTGGCCTTTCTTTTTATTCAAGGACTGGGAGGAGGACTAGGTTTTTTTATCGGAGGCTGGATTTTTGTCCGTTTTGTGGATAGAAAAACCCTTAGACTGGATTTACAACTTGACCCTTTAAAATTTAATGGATTATGGATTGTATTGCCATTGCTCTTTGGCTTTGTGCTATTCAACTCCTTATTGGTTTATTTAAATATGAACATTGAATTCCCTGAAGCCCTAAGTGGTTTGGAAGCTGCCTTCAGAGCCAAGGAAGACCAATTGATGGAATTGACAAAATACCTTACGGACTTTGAAAGTGTGGGTGAATTTCTATTGGGAATATTGATTATAGGGCTTTTGGCCGGAATTGGCGAAGAGTATTTATTTAGGGGAATAGTGCAACCTAAAATGCACCAATATACTGGCAATGCGCATTGGGCAGTGTGGATCACTGCATTCATTTTCTCCGCCATTCATTTTCAGTTTTACGGCTTTCTCCCCAGGCTAATGCTTGGGGCGCTATTTGGTTACTTGTACCTGTATTCTGGCTCTCTGCTTTACCCAATGGTAGCCCATATACTGAACAATACTTTAACAGTTACCTTGGTTTATTTCAACAAACTTGGTTTGATGGAATTTGATTTAGAGGACGCTGACACTTTGTATTGGGAATATGTAATTGCAGGTCTTGTAATATTTCTTTTCTGTTGGAATTTGTTTATTAAATCAAATAAAAACCAGGTCTATGAGTAATTGGCACAAAATATTCGAATCCAGCACCCCAATAAGGGCTGAAATAGTAAAGGGAGTTCTTGAAGAAAAAGGTATCACTGCGGTCATTGTCAATAAAAAAGACCCGGTTTATAAAATCCATGGAAACATTGAAGTAATGGTTCTAGAGGAGCAAGCCCAGCAGGCATTAAAAATAGTGGAAAATGAAATCTCGTTTTAGTATAAGTAATTATAGTAATCTGGCCCAAAGGGTAATAACAGCCATTTTAGGGACCATTATCATCATCACCAGTACTGTATTTAGTGAATGGTCCTATTTTATCGTCTTTGCTATAATTTTGGCATTTACTCAGATGGAATTTTATAAACTTTGTGGATTGGACGGTATGCTACCACTTAAAAGTTTTGGGACCTTTATAGGTCTTTTGGTTTTTAGTTTTACTTTTTTGGAAGAAATGAAAATCATACCTATAGCCTATTACTTTTTGGTATTCCCGCTTGTTTCCATGATCTTTTTTATCAAGCTCTATAAGAAAACAGATAAAAAACCCTTTACAGGGATTGCCTACACCATTTTAGGGATATTCTATGTGGCCCTTCCCTTTTCATTACTGACAGTAGCCGCATTTTCTGTAGACAATACCTTTCATTTTGAAATCATCATCGGCTCCTTACTGATGTTATGGGCCAGCGATTCCGGCGCCTATTTCGCAGGTACGAAATTTGGTAAAACAAAGTTATTCGAAAGGGTCTCGCCTAAAAAATCTTGGGAAGGAAGCCTTGGGGGTGCTTTTTCAGCCATTATTGTCACTTACTTTATCTCCAAAAATTTCACTGTATTACCAGAATGGCAATGGTTTTGCATCATGACCATTATAATTATTGCAGGCACTTATGGAGATCTTATCGAATCCCTTTTTAAAAGAAGTATTGCAATAAAAGACTCAGGCAAAGGATTACCTGGACACGGAGGCTTTATGGATCGTTTTGATGGTTTATTACTTTCTACTCCTTTTATTGTTGCATTTTTAAAAATATTTTAATAATTACTCTAAAAAGTCCTAATATTGTACTTTAGAAAGTATCGAGAGGGATTTTATTCCTTGGGATCTATTTAATAAAATCGGGAAACTTAAGGCTAAACCATTATGACCATTCATAAAGAAGGAAGATCATTATTATTTTGGATGTTAATTGTTTTGGCAGGAATCAACTTTGCTATCAATTATTTAATCCCTTTAGAAGAACTAGTCATTAACTTGGTGCTAATTGGTAGCATAATTCTATATTTGACCGTTTTACAATTCTTCAGAAACCCAGCAATCCCTATTCCAAACGACCCTGAATTGATCTATGCACCTGCTGATGGTAAGGTCGTAGTAATCGAAAAAACAATGGAGGAGGAATACCTTAAGGAAGATAGAATTCAGATATCTATATTTATGTCTCCCATAAATGTTCATGTCAACAGATCTCCGATTAATGGCATCCTAAAATATTTCAAATACCATCCTGGAAAATACCTCGTAGCCTGGCATCCTAAATCCAGCACTGAGAATGAACGAACATCACTGGTAATAGAACATCCCAATGGTATACAACTAATGATGCGCCAAATTGCAGGGGCCATGGCAAGAAGAATCAAATGGTATGTAAAAGAAGGTGATCCTATGGCTCAAGGCATTGAATTTGGTTTCATTAAGTTTGGATCAAGAGTGGATGTCTTCGTCCCTTTAGACGCTGAAATATTGGTAGACATTGACCAGAAAACCAAAGGAGGAATAACCCCTATTGCAAAATTCAAATCATAAGTATGGGATTTGAGCTAAGATCTAAAACTCAATTCTTACAGAACTGAAAAATAAACATCCTACCATTGTCCAAGTATTATTGACCATACAAGAAGCCAAGATAAGGGGATTCTATATGCCCATATCCAAGGCTTTTTTTACGAGCTCTGTAACTGAAGAAACGTTTAATTTTTGATGAAGATGTTTTCGGTGGGTCTCTACAGTGTAAATGCTTAGATACAATTCACTGGCAATTTCCTTATTGGTTTTCCCTTTCACAATCCACTTTAAAATCTCCAGTTCTCTTTTGGAAAGTTTAAATGTGGCTTTAAAATGGTCATATTGCTCAAACTCATCTCCCTCCTCTGCTTGATTTAACACATGGTCAAAATTGGCCAGGTACCTGTCTTCCATCACCTCACGAATGGTATATATCAACTCTTCAGGATCTGCATTCTTAAGTACATAAGCATTTACACCTTGTTTAATACACTTCTTAAAGATTTCTTCATCATCATACATGGAAAGGACAATCGTTTTTACTTTCCATCTCTTTTTCTTAATATGGTTTAGAATATCAAGGCCATTGAGCCCAGGCATGTTCATGTCGGTAATAACCAAATCAACCCTATTTGCTTCCAATGCGGCCAATGCTTCCTTGCCATTATGCACAACTTTTTCTACACTAAAATCGGGCTCATTTGTAAGTAATCTTTCTATTCCAGCTGCAAATAATTTATGATCGTCTGCTAGTAATATCTTAGTTATGTTCGTCATTTTCCAATTCTATTTCTATCTCCGTCCCCTTACCTATACTTGAATCAATCTTCACTTTACCTCCAATAGCCTCGACTCTGGAATGGATATTCCTCAGTCCCAACCCCTGAGAAACGGTTGTCATGTCAAAGCCATCTCCATCGTCTTTAATGCCTAATATTAATCTATTTTCTTTATTTATAATTGTAATCGAAATCAATGTTGGTGAAGCATGTTTTATGGCATTGTTCAGGCATTCCTGAACCAAGCGGATAAGAACAAGCTTTTTATCACTTTCAACGAATACTATTGGGTTTCCTTCTTTTTGAAAAGACACTTCGCAAAAACCACTTTTCTGAATTTTCCCAAGCTCTTCTTCAAGAAATTCTTCAAACTTCACATCGTTGATATAATCCTTGTTGATTGATCGAGAAAGGCTACGGACCTCTTTTATAATTTGATTGATCAACTTTTTGCCTTCATAAACAGAGGCCGGGTCTGGGTTATTTAGCACCAATTTTGTCAAAGACAATAACTGACCAATATTGTCATGTAACTCTTGACTGACATACTGAAGGGTATGTTCCCTAATTTCCTTTTCAGCATTCAAAATTGTATTCTTGAAATCAGCTTTGATAATTTGAATTTTATGCCTGTTTTTAATCTGTCTCTGCCTATGAACGATGACTATGGCAATGATAAATGCTGCCATAATAACCATAAGCACCACACCTGTAAGAATAGCAAAAAAGGTTTGTAAAGAATCGTCTTCAATCACTTTTCGGGGAAAAAATCAAAGGTGAATAATAGGAGAAACCAAAAATAAGGTACAAAGTTGCCGCAAAAATCCTGTTCAATGAAGCGAGAATGGTAATATAATAAGTATCAAGAGTCCACAGCATATTCAAAGAACCAAAGTAAATAAAACTGGCAGAATAGAAAAGAAGAATTGCTGCAATGTTCCAAAACTGAGGTAAACTAAGTAAAGGTGCGTCTTCATTTTTTTCTGCCATAAAAACGCTAAACATCAAATAACAACAAAAAATAACTATACCCAAGCTCCCCAACAAATGCGTATACTGCTGAAAAATCACTATTGGAGACTGAATAAATAAAGTGTTAAATACTGCCCATGCAATGAAAAAGAGAATGAAATATTTTAAATTTCTTTTAATTCTTTTAGCCTCAATTAAAGACCCCAGGTAAACCAATATCAATATGGTTTCTCCAATAACAAAAAACACATTATAAACAAGCACATTCTTTTCTCCTTGCTCCACTAAAAAATAGGCATATAGCTCAAAACTTAACACATAAACAATAAGGAACAAAATAAAGGCATGTGACCTTTCATGCAGTTTATACTTCTTCTTAAAATAGTAAAAGAACAATGACAGTAATAAGCCAATTACAATACAAGAAATGTAAACATAAAAAGTCATGATAAAACTGCCATTGTTAATTTAACTTACTTTTTACAATCAGGGGGACAAATTTTCCCGCCATTCCTAATCCAGGAGTCGTCTGTAGTGCTGGAATTGTCATTTGAAGCGGCTAGGATCAAGGTTAACTTCCCTATGTAATCCTCAGTATCCTCTTTTTCTCCCCTCACTTTTACAGTTTCCTTGTCATACATACCAAGGTAGATTTTCAAACCACCTTCCTTGTCGTCGGTTTTTGCCAATAGTTCCTCTATGGTCTTTCTGTCAAAAAAGATAGAACGGGTTTGTTCCTTGGCCTTGTCACCATTTATTCCCTTTTCTGCATTGAAAATAAACTTTTCGTAATTTTCTCTTAGCTGTCTAAATAAATTTAAGTCCATATTCTAATTGGATTAAGGTAAAAATAACTTTACCAAATTTAACCAATCTTCTAATTAAAAGCTTAAATTCCTTAAAAAATCATTTTAGTCTTAAAATTAGCACCTATATATTCACAAAACAACCAAAGCCCCCTCTTACTGGACCTAATAAATTGATAATGAATACAAAAGAACAATCAAGTTTACAATCGACTGATTCAAAACGGATAAAAGAGCATTGTTGGAAGCGGTATTTAGTCAGTTTGACAAGAGGATTTAACACATGATTTTAATCATAATTAAATGAGCTAGAAACGTATCTTTCATTTTGCATTTAACGCCAAGTAAGCAGTTACTACGAATTCAATTGAATATCCATAAATGAACACAAAAAATAGTTCTTCTCGGAGGACAAAGTATGCTAGTAAGTTTTTATACAAAAATCGGTATTGGTGAATCCTTGGCGAGCTATATCATTTTATGAACCAATAACCTAGCAAGGTTAACTACCACTGAAAGCAAATCGAATAATGGTCCACTATTTTAATTAACAAACCGAAAGAATTGATTAATTATTATTACTTTAACCTGAAATAGGCAATCGAAAAGCTTAGGCTTTCCTTTGCAATTAAACTTTATTCAAGATAACCTACTAAATTATGACAATAGCCATAGTGGCAATTGGCATTTTGCTTGCCTTCACGCTTTTAACCTACAATAAGCTCATTCGCCTACGTAACAATGCCAGCGAAGGATGGAGCGGAATAGACGTTCAGCTAAAGCGACGAACAGACCTTGTTCCCAATCTGGTCACTACCGTGAAGGGATATGCCAAACACGAAGAACAGCTTCTAGAGGAAATAACTGCGCTTAGAAATCAAGTTATACCGAAACAATCGGTGTCCGAAACATCAAAATCAGCTGCTGATCTAGGGAAATCATTAAAAAAAATAATGGTTGTGGCCGAAGCTTACCCAGAACTAAAAGCAGATAAAAACTTCCTAAAACTACAACAGCAACTCTCTGAAATTGAAGATTATCTTCAAAAATCCAGAAGATATTACAATGGAACAGTTAGAGAATTCAACATTAAAGTTGAATCTATACCTTCCAATATTATTGCCAATATCTTTGGCTTTACAAAACTTGAGTTTTTCACACTTTCTGATTCAAATGATCGGACTCTACCTGAATTAAATTTTGAATAAGATGCATCGGTATTATTTAGTCTTTATAATGATACTGCTATCCGGCAGCTTTAGTCTTCTGGCACAAGATCAGGAGGAGATCCTCAAATACCATAGTGAGATCAATGTTCAACCTGATGGTTACTTAAATGTTACTGAAGACATCACTGTCAGAAGCAATGGTTACGATATAAAAAGAGGGATATTCAGAAGCTTCCCCGTCAGATACAGAGACCGGTACAACAACCAAGTAAGCGTAGGCCTGAAAGTACTCTCGGTAAAAAAAGATGGCAATGATGAACCTTATAAAGTAATACGGCAGGGAGATTATGAAGTTATCAGAATTGGTGATGAAAACACCTTACTAGCCCCTGGTATTTATTCCTATTCAATTTCTTACAAAACTGATCGTCAAATTGGTTTTTTCAAGGAATTTGACGAGTTGTATTGGAATGCGATTGGTCCAGAGTGGGACTTTACTATACTTGAAGCAAGTGCTCGGATCAACCTTCCTTCTGGTGGAATTATAGGGCAGTATGCTGCTTATTCAGGAAAATCGGGGACATCTTCTTGCTCCTGTACATTAGACAAAGAAGCTGAAAATTCCCTTTACGTTAAAACAAATGAACCCCTTTTAGCCAAAGAAGCACTAACTCTTGCCGTATCCTGGCAAAAAGGGCTCATCCCTGCACCTAGCCAAGCAGAGAAAACCAATGCCTTCTTTAGAGACAATGCAGGGATTTTCATACTTGCCATAGGCCTCCTCCTTGTATTGACTTATTATTTTTATTCCTGGAACAAAGTGGGCCGCGACCCACATAAGGGAGGCATTTACCCTATGTTTGATCCTCCAGAAGGATTAGATGCCGCTTCCATGAGGTACTTGTATAAAATGAATTTCGACAGCCAAACTTACCTTGCAGGAATTGTAGAATTGGCCACTAAAGGATGGGTAAAAATCATAGAAGAAAAAAAGAAAAAATTCACCCTCGAAAAAATACAAACAAAAGAAGGCAATTTAAACCCTGGTTATAAAAAAATAATGAATTCACTTTTCCCCTTGGGTGAAGAAAGAATAAGCCTTGAGCAAAAAGAACACAAGAAAATCGGAGGGGCAATGCGTGCTCTGCAAAAGGATTTATACAGCAGACTTCATGGCTCGCACTTCAAGAACAATTACACCTGGGTAGTTCCAGGTTTCATCCTTTCTATACTAATCTTGGCGCTTGCTATTAAATACACCATTCCTTTATTATTAGAAGCAGAAAAAACACTGCTCATCTTTGGCTTGGTGTATTGTGTCTTACTTCTGATTTTCTTAGGGAAAATCTTCATGACCTATATGGAATACATGGACAAAGGGCATGTAAAAAGAAGCACAGTAATTATTGAAAGCCTTATTCTAGCGATACTTATTGGCGTTCCTGTTTTCCTAATTATTCAATTCAATATTAAGCCAGCGTTTGGCTTTCTTTTCCTTTTTCTACTAATAGGGCTGACCAATGTTGTATTTATCAGTTTGATGAAAGCGCCTACAGTAAAAGGAAGAAAACTAATGGATAAAATTGAAGGTTTCAGAATGTACCTCAATGCAGCAGAAAAACCCTTGTTGGAGACCTATAACCCTCCCGGTGTCACTCCTGAGGTTTTTGAAAAATTCCTACCTTATGCCATCGCACTTGAAGTTGGAGAAGCCTGGGGCAAAGCCTTTGAAAAAAGCCTGACTGAATTAGGGGAGGAGTATCAAAACAGGTCTTCCTACCGTCCTATCTGGTATACTGGATCAGCATTTACTGCCGGATCCTTAGCCGCATTTTCCAGTGACCTTAGCAGTACCTTTGGATCAGCTATTGCCAATTCTTCCAGCCCTCCAGGTAGTTCTTCAGGCAGTGGAGGAGGAGGAAGCGCCGGCGGTGGTGGCGGCGGCGGCGGCGGCGGTGGCTGGTAATTCGCTTTACAGGTACACCACATTTCTCTAGTCTGGAAATACACTGCCAAATTATAGACAGATTTATTGTAAATTTACTGCCCGGAAAAATACCTGTACAATTCAGCTATTGATAAATTAGCTTATAAGCCAATAATTCATGATATCTCTTCCTTCAAAAAAAAGACTGGCTCATATTGTTTATGAATCGGATGATCGTGCCTCCAAAGCTTTTGATCTGGTTTTATTGGTTTTAATCTTATTGAGTGTTGTAATCGTCATACTGGACTCCGTTCAAGACATTCGTGAAAATTACGGGAGTATCTTGTATTGGCTGGAATGGGCTTTTACGATTATTTTCACCATAGAATATTTCCTTAGGATCTGGCTGGGAAACAATAAAACCGGCTATGTTTTCAGTTTTTATGGAATCGTAGATTTACTGGCCATACTCCCTACCTATCTAAGTCTATTCTTATTGCAAACTCAATACCTGACAGTCATAAGAGCCCTGCGTTTTTTAAGGATATTAAGGATACTCAAATTACCCGAATACATTAAGGAAGCTTCTCGTTTAACAGAAGCACTGAAACACAGCAAGGCGAAAATACAGATTTTCGTAGGATCGGTTTTGACCATTGTTTTGGTAATGGGATCTGTAATGTACATTATCGAAGGTCCGGAAAGTGGCTTTACCTCTATCCCAAGATCCATGTATTGGGCCATAGTTACACTTACTACTGTTGGCTACGGTGACATTGCACCCACTACTGATCTTGGCCAATTTATGGCTTCAATTATTATGTTGATTGGTTATGCGATTATAGCAGTTCCAACAGGAATTGTCACTTCTGAATTGGTTTCTGCGAGGAATGCGGAAGAAATAAAAGCCCACCCAAACATTAAAACATGTAAAGCCTGCAATTTACAGAGTCACAGTTTGGATGCTGTGTTTTGCAGACGCTGTGGCACCCGCCTTAGTCCTAAGCAGGAATAAAGGGTTTATGCACTTTGCTCTAGGCAATAGAAGTAAACCATTGCAACTTCTTCCGAGAACCATACATTCTATTCACCCTTTTTGAATAGAAAAGCCCAAAAAGCAAAAAAGCTATGAAATAAAATTTCATAGCTTTAGTCAATTAACAATAAACCCAAAATAACCTGCTGTAGGAGAAGGAGTCGAACCTCCATGGAGTAGTTAGGCTAAATATGAGCTCTATATTTGCTTTTTCCCAATTCCTCCACCCCCGAGATAGGAGGGCATGTCTGCCAGTTTCATCACCCTACAGTATATATCGTCAATTAAATCGTTACTTCTTAACTTTTAATTGACCAGAGACCTTTTGTCTTTGTTTGATATGTCAAAGGTAATAAAAAGATTAATACATTAAAATTATAATAACGAATTAACTATTTTTTTACACTAAATTAAATTTTAAGGTAATAAAATTAACTATTCGTTAATACATGGACTTGGATTTGGGATTATATTAATAGATCGGCAAAAACGAAGTCGAGGTTAGTTTAAATTTAAACCTATTTTTCGGTTTTAAACATATTTTTTATAAAACGAACCTATTTTTAAACCCTACTTTTAAATAAAACACCTACTTCTAAATATATTTTATTATTTTTTAACCCTATCATAATTTAAATACACCGCAACCCAACGCAGTCAACAGCACCAGAACAACATGCCCAACAATCCTAAATACGTAAACCCGGCATAAAGAAGAACTTCAGCCCCAACCCTTAACACCCATACCTAAAACTTGAAAACTTATCAAAAACCATAAAGAAGTAAAACCAAGCACTTACCGCTATCCAAGATCACTTTCTTTGCGCAAGGAGATAAGATTTTGAGTAATTGTAAAACAAGGCAAAATCAATACACGCAGACTTGAAAAATTCAACGAGCAACACAAAACCCATAAGTCAGACTGGAATTACACCTTTTTTACAAAAAAAACACGATCAAGAAATAAGAAAGTTTACTCATTTAGTAACAGGTCTCTGCATTAACCAAAAAAAAGCTATGAAATAAAATCTCATAGCTTTAGTCAATTAACAATAAACCCAAAATAACCTGCTGTAGGAGAAGGAGTCGAACCTCCACGGGGCAGTTAGGAAAAATACGAGCTCGCTATTTTCTTTTTTCTGTGTTCCCCACCCCCGAGACAGGAGGGCATGTCTGCCAGTTTCATCATCCTACAGTATATATCATCAATAAAAAAAACTTGCCTTTCATTGACCAAAGACCTTTTGTCTTTGTTTGATATGTCAAAGGTAAGAAAAAGATCCGTTAATTAAAATTATGGTAACAAAAATATTGTTTTTATACATTATTTATATTTTTATAGCTATAATGTTGTCATTTTAAAAAATTCAGACCTAAAAATTGTCTGGTATTTACAATATTTAAAATACCTTCAAATCCACAATTAACACCATGACCTTTACAAAAAAATTATTCAAGTTCCTTTCCGGCCATTACAAAGTGAGAAATGGCAAATTTAGAATAGAAAACAACAACTAAACCAAAATTTTCATTTTAACTATTTATCAATAAATCTAACCATTGTTATTAATTCATTATTTTTATAGCTAATACTTTGATTATAATATATTTTTATTGAACCTTTGTTATTAATTACACATTAGATTAATACCACAACAACTACCACTATGAAAGAGACGGGATTTTTAATTGACATGGATGGTGTCATCTACCGAGGAGGAGAATTGATACCTGGAGCAAAAGACTTCATTCAAAAATTACTGGAAGAAGACTACCCTTTTAGATTCCTTACTAACAATAGCCAAAGAAACTGCCGAGATGTAGTAGCAAAACTCAGCAGAATGGGAATAGGGGTTGAGGAAAAACATATTTTCACCTGCGCCATAGCCACTGCAAGGTACCTTGCTTCTCAAAAACCTAATGGCACAGCCTATGTCATTGGAGAAGGAGGCTTATTGACAGCGCTTCACCAAAATGGGTACTCCATCGTAGATGATGCCCCAGACTATGTAGTCATAGGAGAAGGAAGAACCATTATGCTGGAATCTGTAGATAAAGCGATAAACATGGTCATGAACGGTGCAAAATTAATCGCTACAAACCTTGACGCTTACTGCCCAAGCTCGAACAACTCTATTCGTTCAGGCTGTGGCGCTTTTGTTTCAATGATAGAAATGGCAACAGGTAGAAAAGCCTTTAGCGCTGGAAAACCCAACCCTGTAATGATGAGAATTGCCAAAGCGGAATTAGGAACACGTTCTGCCAATACCATTATGATTGGAGACACCATGGAAACAGATATACTTGGCGGTGTTCAAATGGGATTCAAAACAGTATTAACGCTCACAGGTTCTACCAAAATAGACGATCTTGAAACCTATGCTTATTCTCCAGACCATATCATTGCAAGTATTCAAGAATTAAATGACCCAATGGTATTGGAACAAATAGTAAATGGAGACATGGTACTTCAACACTAAATCCTTTGCATTGGAAGATCATTTACTGGTTCTTAAAATTCAAGACCAGTAAAAAACAACTAAAACCGCATCGAAATCAAACTGATTACGATGCGGTTTTAGCATTTATAAATGAGAGGGTTTAACCCGAAATATGCAATAGAAATTCTATTACATAATCCGGGTTAAAAAAAGCCAATTTACTAAGCACAAAAAAAAGCTATGAAACAAAATCTCATAGCCTTAGTCAATTAACAATAAACCCAAAATAACCTGCTGTAGGAGAAGGAGTCGAACCTCCACGGGGCAGTTAGGAAAAATACGAGCTCGCTATTTTCTTTATTCTGTGTTCCCCACCCCCGAGACAGGAGGGCATGTCTGCCAGTTTCATCATCCTACAGTATATATCATCAATAAAATACTTGCCTTTATTGACCAAAGACCTTTTGTCTTTGTTTGATATATCAAAGGTAATAAAAAGATCATAAAATTAAAATTTTGGCAATAAATCAATTAAATTTTTACATTATAATTTATATTACAGCTATTATATTGCCATAAATTAATTTTAGATATAATTTTATAGCCTGAAATTAGAAAATCCTTAACGACAAAAATTCTTAGCAGCAAACTCAAGTAAAAACCTTATTTATTCAGCATCTGGGGCAGTCTTTGAAGAATCTTTTACCAAATATTGAATTTCATCTAGTTCTTCAGCAGACAAGTCCCTCCATCTACCTTTGGGCAGGTCTAGAGAAATATTCATGATTCTAACCCGCTTGAGGGCAACGACTTTATAGCCAAGGTAATCGCACATCCTTCTTATCTGCCGATTGAGGCCTTGGGTAAGGATGATCTTAAAAGTGTCCTTTTTCAGTTGCTTGACGTAACATTTTTGGGTGACAATATCTAAAATGGGTACACCTTTACTCATCCTATCAATAAAATCTCCTTCTATGGGTCGGTTTACTTTTACTATGTATTCTTTCTCATGCGCATTCCCCGCCCTCAATATTTTATTAACAATATCCCCATCACTAGTCAAAAGAATAAGTCCCTCACTCGGCTTGTCTAATCTGCCAATATGAAAAATCCGCTGTGGGTGATTGATGTAGTCTACTATATTGTCTTTTACTTTTGTGTCTGTGGTACAAATAACACCTACGGGCTTATTGAAAGCAATGTAGACATGCTTTTCTTTTGGTGCGGAGACCACTTCTCCATCCACTTTCACCACATCTCCAGGAACAATTTTAGTACCCATCTCAGGCACCTTATCATTAATGGTCACCCTATTGGCCGCAATCATCCTATCAGCTTCTCTTCTGGAACAATAGCCAATTTCACTTAGAAACTTATTTATCCTGACTTCACTTTTCACATTCAACTATTTAAATTAATGCCACATTTCTTCAATCAGCTCTGTATAGAAATCCTTAAGATTCATTCCTACTGCTTTTACCTGCTGAGAGATAAGACTAGTTTCCGTTTGCCCAGGTACAGTATTGATCTCTATAAAATAGAAGTCATCCGTTTTTGTTTCCAAAAAATAATCCATCCGTACCGCTCCCTTACAATTCAATTTCCGGTAAACTTGTTCGGCTATTTTTTTGACCTTTTCTACATCTCGTTCATCCATTCTTCCTGGAGTAATTTCTTCAGAAACACCAGGCTTGTATTTGGCTTCAAAATCAAAAAATTCCTTTGAACTGATGATCTCTGTCGAAGGAAGAACGGTAATTTTCCCTTTGGCTTTATAAATCCCTATAGAAAACTCCCTACCACTAACAAATTCCTCCACCATCACCTGATCATCTTCCTTAAAGGCCAAGTCCAAGGCCAAGTCCAACTCTTCGGCATTTTTCACCTTGCTCATCCCTATACTACTACCTCCACTATTGGGCTTGACGAAAATCGGCAAGCTCAATTTTTCAAGTAACTCTTCAGCCAACCCATTATAATTTTCAAATAGCTGCACTGATTTGGCCACATGCAAATCAGGAATATCCGCTATGATGTTCTTGGTATAGGCCTTATTCATGGTAATAGAAGAAGTAAGGGAATCACAGGTCGTGTATGGAATTCCCAACATATCAAAATACCCTACAAGCTTACCATCTTCCCCGGGAGATCCGTGGATAATATTAAACACCCCATCAAATTTGATCTTTTCCCCAGCTAAGCTTATAGAAAAATCATTAAAGTCTACAGGTATTTTTTCTCCATTTGCAGCCAAATGATAACAACTGTCTTGATAAACATGGACCGGAAAAACCTCATAACGGTCCTCGTCCAGGTGTTGCGCCACTACAGCAGCACTCTTTAAAGAGACTACTGACTCCCCAGTATAGCCTCCCATGACCAACGCAATCTTCTTTTTAATCATTAATCTCAATTTTGATGCGAGTTACAAGAATATTTTGTAAATAAAATCATAAATAACTAATTTGATAAACAATTCCACATGGAATTGCGATCTACAAAAAGATTATGAAAGTCCTTTTCTACCTGTGTGTTATTTTACCTCTTGTATTCTCATGCAATTGGTCTTCAGAGGATCCTCTACAGAGTAAGCAAATCCTGGAGGGCTACCACATTACCACTATTGATTTTGATAAGGCAGGCAATGCATGGCTGGGAACATTAGATCAGGGATTGATAAAATTTGATGGCCAAAACATAAAAGTATATCCCGAAATCACAAAAATGATTCGAGTATTAAAAGTAGATAGCAAAAATCAAGTCTTTCTTGCTACTGATGGCCTCGTAAAGTTTGATGGTGAAAATTTCACCCGATACGATCCCAGCAATACCCCTGGTATGGAAGGTGTTGTTATGGATTTGGACATCGATTCAAAAGACCAGGTTTGGTTTGCCATGGGAGGATTCAACAGCGGCGGATTAGGTAGACTGGATGAAGACGGCCTCACCTTCTACACTCCGGACAATTCACCTTTAACCGCCCATTGGGTAAGCGGTATAAAGGTAACCCACAAGGATGAAGTATGGGTTTCTTCCCAAACCAGCGTAGGCAATGTGGAACTAGCCAAAATAAAAGAGGGGGAATGGAGCCTCTACAATACGGATAACTTAGGCTTTAACCCATATTCCATCACAAATCTGGAAGAAAACAGCCGTGGAGACTTGGTAGCCGGGATTGATTATTCCTTTTCAAGCTCCAATACCAGTGGTAGGCCACCGCTTTTTACCTTTGATGAAAAGGTAGGCAAGCAGATTAATGCCAACAAATCTTTTCAAATTAGCAAAATTCTAGTTGACAGTTTCGATAGAATATGGTGTGCCGGATATACAGGATATGCAATCTATATGCATGAAAGCTGGTCCTACGATGAAGAAACCTTCAAGGACATAAGCGTATTCAGTATTTCTCAGGCCCCAAATGGCGAAATATGGATGGGCACAGGTGATGGAGTGTACGTCATTGAGTAATTAGAAAAGTAATTTCAGGAAATTTTAATACCAATGCAGCCCTGCAGCTTCCATTGCGGTGAAGCAATAATACCCTCATTGAAAGTCTATTGCTATTTAATTCACCAAATCGCTTGTTTAAGGTCATGCTATTGAAAAATCAAACCAGAAATATTTTTTCTTACAACATATTTTTTAAATTGATTATAATATAAAACATTATAAACCTTTCCATTATGAAACCTAATATTCAATTTGCGCTTATTTTAATCTTAAGTATAGGAATATTGTCCTGCTCGTTAGACGATGATGACAAAGACATTAAAGTCGAAATCTGTAATAATGGTATTGATGATGATTCCGATGGACAAATAGATTGTGCTGATGGAGATTGTTCAGAAGATGACAATTGTACAATGGCCGGTTCAGATTACAGGCTAAAAGACAATATTTCTTTTCTTCAATATGGGCTAGCAGAAGCACTGCAATTGGATGCAAAAATCTACACCTATAAATCTGATGAGTCAGCAGAAAAGCGTATGGGTTTTATGGCTCAGGATGTACAAACAATAATGCCTGAATTGGTAAGTATAGATAAATCCGACCAACATCTAAAACTTAAATACATGGATCTAATGGCCGTTTTGGTAAATGCCATCAAAGAACAACAAAAAATAATTGAAGCCAACCAACGGCAAATAGAAATGCTTAATTGTGAAATCGAGATGCTAGAGTAATACTAGAAATAAGTACCTAAACCTTCCTCCTACTACCAATACCAACCGAAAGTATACTCCATTGCGCTTTAGCTTGGGATTTCACCAAGTGTGGAGAGGTTTTTCGATTAAAGGAGCCAAGGATTTAAGGACATGTTCCTTTGGGAACCATAAGAGGGGTGTAATACCGCTTATATGTAAATCAATTGCCACAAAAAAAGCCATCTTCAATAAAAGATGGCTTTTTTTGTCTGTTTTATAAAATCCTCTGTTAAACTCGGATTATGTAATAGGCTTTCTCCGTCCTGACAATGTCAGGGGTGAAGCCTGTCCCGTGTTTACGGGAAGTGTTGCAATTGCAAGAAAATCAGGCTGTTTGGAGATTTTAGCATAGCACCGCTATAGTGAAATTGAAAACAATAACGAAGTGGCTGATTTTAGAGCGATTTCAGCACGTAATAGAATGTCTATTGCATATTTCGGGTTAAACCCTTTCCAGCTTAACTGGATAGGTTTTTTGTGAGGCCCATTGTGGAACGTAAATGTTCTCATCTCTGTCTACACAGACATCATGGGGATGCATAAATCCCTGGAAGCTCATGTCTTTGCGTTGTTCCTGAAGTTCTCCATTTACATATTCCGGAGCAGTACCTCCTGGAGTGGAGACTACCTGGTCATTTTTGTCCAAAATGGTGATATAACCGGAATTTGGATAGGCTTGCGTGGTACTTCTGTAGACAGCAGCATAGACATTGTCTCCTCTCAATACAGGACGACAAACAAATGAACCTGGTGTAGGAATTGTTTTAATGTATTTTCCATCCAAGGTAAAACGCTTGTATTGCATATTGCCCCTATCTGTAATTAATAAAGTAGGGTTGCTTTTGTCTCTTGTGTCCACCAATATTCCGTGGCAGCAGTTAAAGGTTTCATTGGTTTCTCCTTTGCCACCAAACTGACGAATCAATTCCCCTTTGGCATTGTATTGGGTCACGTAGTTTAAACCGTATCCATCTACAATGTAAATATCGCCGTTGGCAGGGTTGATGGCCGTCTCAGTGGGGACAAATTGCTTGGGATAGGCATAATTACCCGTTTCTCTTGGGTAATCTATAACCATAATCTCTCTACCTTTAAGGTCAGTTTTGATCACCTGACTACGGGTATTGTCTGAGATATATAAAAACTCCTCCCCACCTTCATCACTGATAGTAAGCCCATGTGCGCCAGGATAGGTAGACCCCCAGGTCTCCAGCAACTTTCCGGATTTATCATAAATGATGACATTGTTCTTGGTCTCATTCGTCAAAAGGATCAATCTTCCTTTTGCATCTTCCACCATTTCATGACAATCATTTACAGGATTTTTCACTGGGTCCAAATTGCCCCAGCCTTCTATGACCTTATAACGGTGAGAACCATGGCCTAGTAAATTGTCTTTTTCCATTGCGTAAGTTTTATTTACAATTATATTGGGAACAACTGCACCGGCGAGTACGGTCAGACCTGACTTTTTAAGGAATTCCCTTCTTGGGTTTAAGTTTTCTTTCATGGTACTAATTTAAGCGAATAAATCCATTTCTGCCTCCCCATGTCCATCAGGAGTGGTATAAAAAGGACGTTTTTCTATTTCATAATTCGTTTCTGGATCCATACCAAGGGCATGGTAAATGGTTTGGTGTAAGGCAGCTATCTTAATGGGCTTCTCTATACTTTTACAAGGTCTCTCATCCGCAGTTTTTCCATACACATGCCCTCTTTTAATTCCTCCCCCAAACATCAAGACTGAGCATCCATCCGTAAAATGCCTGTGCATACCGTAATTTTTAAGGTCTTCAATAATATCAGGAACCTCTACCTGATCTTTTACTTTGGCTCCCGGCCTGCCTTCTGTTAGCATATCCCTGCTAAACTCACTGGCCAAAACCACCATGGTCCTGTCCAACCTACCACTTTCATCAAGATCTTTTATAAGTTGGGCGATAGGAGCATCAATTTGTTTTTTCATGTCCGTAAGTCTAGTATGCCCATTCTCATGCGTATCCCAACCTTTGAAAGGCTCATACTCTGAGGTGACACTGATGAATCGAGCACCCTGATCTACCAGTCTTTTGGCCATAAGACAACCTAAGCCAAATTTCCCGGTATTGTAAATATCGTATTTCTCTTTGGGTTCAAGGCTCAGGTCAAAGGCTTTGGCCTCAGGAGAGTTCAATAACATATAAGCCTGTTCCATGGATCGCTTTAAGGATTCTTTTTGGTAGTCACTACCAAATTCCCCCATGGCACTTTCTTTTATTAAATTTTCGTAAAGTTGATTTCTTGCTTCAAACCGCTTGGTAGACATCCCTACAGGTGGTCGAACACTATCCAAACCAGAGGTTGGATCTGGTATTAGGAAAGGCCCATATTCACTGCCTAAAAATCCTGCACTATGAAAAGCTTTCAACTCTTCTCCTTCACCTACAGTAAAACGCTGTCCAATATTTATAAAAGGAGGAATAACAGGATTCACAGGCCCCAATTCTTTGGCCATCCATGAACCCATATGAGGCACCGCTACTGACTGTGGTGGCTCATAGCAGGTATGCCAATGATATTGATGGCGGGTATGCAATATATGCCCCAGGTCAGCCGCCACATAAGAACGGATCAGGCTTCCCTTGTCCATTATCTGACCAATGTTTTCAAGTCCTTCAGAAAAATTTATCCCATCCAAAACAGTAGGAACTGCTTTAAAAGTACTTAAAACCTCTTTGGACTCCATTCCCTTTCTAAATGGGGTATATTTTTTAGGGTCAAATGTCTCTGTATGGGCCATACCTCCAGCCATATACAGTAAAATCACGGTATCTGCCGTACTTGTTAATTGCTCTTTCGGGGAGCAAGCATTCAATAAGGCTGAAATTGGAGCTCCTGCAGCCATGGCTGCTATAGAAGCAGCGCTTGTTTTCTTTAAGAAATCTCTTCTTCTCCAATTATAATTCATAGCTTTTGCTTTTGATCAGTAAATTAATTGAAATTCAGGAAGTAACAAAACAGCCCAAAATAAATCTTGAATTGCCTCAGGCTCTGGAGATTCTCCCAATACTGCCATGGCTATATTAAATTCATTCTGCTGAGGGTCTCTACCCAGTAATTGCCTGTATACTTCATGAACAATAATATCACCGGCTTCATACTTTTCCTTCCATTTGACAGCCCCTTCCTTGAGGGTATTGTTTAGCTGTTCACCATTCGTTAACTCCAAGGCTTGCAATAAACTTGCCTGACTGTCTCTACTCGTCATAACAACCTCCCTGTTTGTCCTACCAAGGGCCTTGAGAAGCCCATTATTAGCCACCAGTGCTGCCCGAACAAAGCCAATATCAGATTGCTCAGATACCGCCAATTCATTTGGGTTATATTTCATTTGCTCCTCACTAAAGATTGGGTGGATTTTCTGACTTACTCCATCAGAAAACTGTTCGGCAGTCATTCTACGTATCACAGCACCCTCAAAAACAAAATCATCATCCGCAAGAAACAATGGATTTTCTACGGCTACAGCCGGCTGTTGGTAAGCTTTAGAAATTGCAATCTTGTATATCAATTCCTTGAGATCATAGCCTTCATCTTCAAAATCTGTTGCCAGCCAATCCAATAGATCCTGACTCCATGGGATATTGTCCATTTCATCTGCAGGTTCCACCAGCCCTCTACCCATTAATTGCTTCCATATTCTATTAACAATAGTACGGTAAAGCCTTCCGTTGGCAGGTTGAACAAGGTAATTGGCAAGTTGTTCTAACTTTTCAGCCCTGTTGGCAGTGCTGTCAATTTCACCTAATTCTTCCCACAAAATCTTAGTCCCTGCCTTTTCTCCAGTAGGAATATCACAGCGGCTTACGACCAATGAGGAATCCGAAAAGATATTGGCAAAAGCATAGGCTTCTTCAAGTTTCCAATCACTTACAAAACTGTCATGGCAAGAAGCGCATTTCAGATTAAGCCCTAAAATAACCTGTCCTACATTTTGAGCTGCTTGCATTTCGGTGACCTGACTGGCATTTACGTCCCCTCTCCATCGTATTCCTTCTATAAAGCCTTTCGATTTTTCATCCGGATTCAACAATTGCTTTACAAATTGGTCATAAGGTTTATTGTCACGAAGGGAGCTGTACAACCAATCCGTAATGGCATACCGACCTTTGGTGATATAACCTGTACCAGTATAATCATTTCTCAAAGCATCATTCCAAAAGGTCAACCAATGAGTGGCATAATCGTCATCTCTATCTAGAAGCTCTCTTACTTTTAAGGCCCTTTTGTCAGGTCTGCTGTCCTTTATAAAAGTATCATATTCTTCGGTAGATGGTTGAAGACCTAAAAGGTCAAGGTATATTCTCCTTAAAAATACTTTATCATCAACAGGCGCTCTCCAATCAATTTCTTGTTCTTCGAAATATTCATCTACCCAAATGTCAATAGCTTGATTCAGATCTTTTCTAGGAGCTGGTAAATTTGGTCTCCGGGGTGCAAGTTCTGCTACTCTGTACACACTTACATCTTCTGCAGCATCCGGCCAAGGAGCCCCCTTGTCAATCCAGAAAGAAATTAACGCAATCTCATCATCAGAGAGCACTTTCCCTTTGGAAGGCATGGCTTCTTTATGGTCTTTAGGCAGTTTTATTCTACGAACCAAGTCACTTTTCCCGGCATTTCCCGGAATGATTACCGGCCCGGACTCTCCACCTTCAAAAGCAAACTCCTTCGTATCTAGCCTCAACTCACCTTTTATCTTGGCATCGCTGTGACACTTATAGCAATTATGGGCAAAAACGGCCCTAACCTTACCAACCAATTCAACTTGCTTTTGCTCACTTAATTCTCCTTCTGATTCAAAAGCCACAAGATCTATATCCAAGTCTTTTGAAGAAAATTCGGGTTCATTCCATGGCAAGGTCTCTGTTAAGTACTCTTCTCCATGAGTCAAAGAGGCACCAAAATGTCCTGCTACAGACACTGCCACGGCAGTAACAATAAGAGCAACCCGAAAAACTTTAACTCCTTTGGCGTTTTGACTGCCAGTGGTTTTTCCCATCAAGACAAGTAAGAAAATACTCAATAAGGCAGTCCCTATTCCTGTCCACTGATGAATATCAAGCATGCTACCACCATAGTCTTCTATGTTTGCTAAAAGCAAACCCAAGATAACAGCTACGATTGCTCCAACTGCTCCTGCCCATACCAAGGCAGTAATGCCTGGTCTAAGCTTGTGGTTAAAGTCTTTGAGTGTAATCAACTCAAGCAGGGCCGCTAATATCAAGAAACTCACAGGAAAGTGAACTGCAAGTGGGTGAAGGCGCCCAAAAAGCTGCCATAACCAGAAAGTAGTTTCTGCCTCTTCTGCCTGAAATAGCAAGACCGTACCAAAGGCCTGCACCTCATTTGAGACACCCAAAACCAAGAAAAAAACTATCCCACAGAATAATAACAGGTTATCTTTATTCATCTTAATCATTAATTTCAATTTTTTATCTCAGCAGGCAATACACACATTTTTCATAAGCTTGGCCAAGAAAAGAACATAAACCTAAAAAAAATAATCCACTTATTAGCAAGCAAATGGCTTCATAAAACAACTGCAAACACAGTCAATTACTAAACTTAACACAAGAGCTGCTTGTTACAATACTATTAAAATTTTGCATTACAACTACCCTGTACTATCCTGCTTAATTGGTAAAAGTTAACTTATGATTTGCGTAAACACAAGTCTTTTTACACCAACCTAAAAGATCAGTACATATCTGGTCTTTGAAAATAATGCTTTAATTCATTACATTTAATGCCTTTGTCAGCTTAACTACCCAAAATGAAAAGCCGTTACCTCATTTTCTTAATGCCCCTCATTGTTGTCCTTACCTATTGGATGTGGTCTGGGGAAGAAAAGATAAGTTATAACCGTCAAATACGGCCAATAATCAACAATAAATGTATCTCCTGCCACGGAGGTGTAAAGCAATCCGGCGGATTTTCTTTGCTCTTTGAGGAAGAAGCGA
Source organism: Cyclobacterium amurskyense (assembly GCF_001050135.1). GTDB lineage: Bacteria > Bacteroidota > Bacteroidia > Cytophagales > Cyclobacteriaceae > Cyclobacterium > Cyclobacterium amurskyense. The sequence continues at coordinate 1,641,656 of NZ_CP012040.1, forward strand.
AAATGAATACTGAATCAGGCAAACCGGCCATTATACCAGGAGATGCCGGCGCTTCAGAAATGGTCAAACGCCTTACCCACCATGACCCGGAAATGCGTATGCCTTTGGGCAAGGCTCCATTGTCAACTGAAGAAATTGACTTGATCAAAGAATGGATCAACCAAGGTGCCAATTGGGAGAAGCATTGGGCCTATATAGCTCCTAAAAAAGAAATTGAAGTACCGGAAGTAAGCATGGATGTGCCAGCACAAAATGAGATTGATCATTTCATTTTTAAGAAACTGGAGGAAATCGAATTGAGGCCTAATGAAGAAGCGCCCAAAGAATTACTGCTAAGAAGGCTTTCATTGGACATTACAGGATTGCCCCCAACACTGGAAGCTTACGAAGAATTTATAAGCGATACATCTCCCATGGCTTATGAGAAAACAGTAGACAAATTACTTGCTTCTCCTCGTTTTGGAGAAAAATGGGCTGCTTTCTGGATGGATCTTGCACGGTATTCCGACTCCAAAGGCTATGAAAAAGACTTGCACAGGGAAATTTGGAAATACAGGGACTGGCTGATTAATGCCTTTAACCAAGACATGCCCTTTGATCAGTTTACCATTGCCCAATTGGCTGGAGATTTACTACCCAAACCAACAGAATCGGACTTATTGGCTACGGCTTTCCATAGAAACACCATGGCCAATGATGAAGGGGGAACCAATGATGAGGAATTTAGAGTAGCTGCAGTCATGGAGAGAGTGGGCACAACCTACGAAGTCTGGCAGAGTACTACCATGGCTTGTGTCCAATGTCACAGTCATCCTTATGACCCCATCAGGCATGTAGAATTTTACCAAAGTCAGGCATTCTTTAACAATACACAGGACAAAGACCTATACAATGAACAACCAAAAGTTTTCACCTACCAAGCTGAAGATAAGCAAAAAGTAAAAGAATTGCTTTCCTGGGTCAATGACAAGCTCAAACCTTCAGAAAAGCTACCCAAAATTTCGGATGAATTTTTACACCAACAAAAGGAAGATCTGCTCTATAACCTGGGGTATAGAAAGGTAGAAGCAGAAGAATTTCAGGACAAAAGCAGGTTTATAGAATTGGTAGCCCATGATCAGGAATCCATCTGGCAGGTACAAGACAGTTCATGGATCATGTTTGAAAATGTGGACCTGGATCAGGTAACTGCCATTTCCTTAGGCTATGCCTCTATTTATGGCGCCCAACTAGAGATCAGGCTGGACTCCATGTTAGGTGAAATCATTGGAAAAGGAAACTTTGGTATTACCGACAAAAACTTCCCAGGAAACAAACCAAAGGACTGGGAAACCTTAAAGGTCCCTATTAAACCTGTATCAGGTAAAAGAGATGTTTTTTATTACTTTAAAAAAGACAAAACTTTTGCACAAGATTTAATCCGATTAGACTGGGTATTTTACCATGAAAAATCTCCATCAATAGACAAGTATCCACAAAGCATACAGGCCAAATTAGTGGAACTTTCAAATGCTAAACCTGTACAGACACCTATTTTAAAGGACTTACCTAAATCCAACTCTCGAAAAACCTATGTATTTGAAAGAGGAGATTGGAGATCAAAAGGAGAAGAGGTAAAAGCTGGAATCCCTGAAATCATGGGTACACTATCTAGTCAGGAACCCAATAGGCTAGACTTTGCCAAATGGCTGGTTAGTGGTGAAAACACCCTGACCTCACGGGTCTTTGTCAACCGCATTTGGGAACAACTGTTTGGTTATGGCATCGTCGAAAGCATGGAGGACTTTGGAAGTCAGAGCATTCCTGCAAGTCATCCAGAATTACTGGACTGGTTGGCTGTCAACTTTCAGGATGAAATGAAATGGTCCATGAAGACATTGATTAAAAAGATTCTTATGTCTCAGAGCTATAGACAAAGTTCCACTACTGACGAACAAAAGATGAAAAAAGACCCTTATAATAAATACTTATCTAGGGGTTCAAGAACGAGGTTACCGGCAGAAACCATTAGAGATCAGGCTTTGGCCATCAGTGGCTTATTGAATGAAAAACAGTTAGGGCCAAGTGTAATGCCTTACCAACCTGAAAACATCATTAGTTTTAATGGTAAGTTTTGGTTTCCTAGCGAAGGAGAGGAAAAATACCGAAGAGCCGTATACACCTACTGGAAGAGAACACACCCTTACCCTTCCTTTGTCACCTTCGACAGTCCTTCAAGGGAAATTTGTACCTCCAGAAGAATCAGAACAAACACCCCACTTCAATCATTGGTATTGTTAAATGACCCCGTATACATAGAAGCTGCGGAGGCTTGGGCGCAGCGAATATTGAAGGAAAGTGCCGGGGACATTAAGCGTGGTATAGAAAAAAACCTTCAGTTGGTCACTGCCAAAAAACCAGAATCAGAAAAAGTGGAAGTGTTGCACAAGCTTTATCTGGAATCACTCGCCTACTATGAAGGAGAGGGTAAAGATCTGGATGAAAACGCTCAATTAGCCGCCATGCGGATCGTAAGCAATGCCATGTTAAATTTAGATGAATTTGTAACCAGGAGATAGGATGAATATTTGGGAAGAAGCAATTATCCGTGAAGCACAGTACAATAGCAGGCGTCATTTTTTAAAAAAATGCACCTCTGGACTTGGCGCATTGGCCATGGGCTCACTTATCGGCTGCGGTAGCAAGTCTAGCCCTGATCCGGCAACCTCATTACTTGAAAAAAAAGCCTCACATTTTGCGCCAAAAGCAAAAAGTGTGATTTTCCTTCACATGGCAGGTGGTCCTTCTCATTTGGAGCTATTTGATTTCAAACCCACCTTGCAGGAATTAAATGGCAAAGATACGCCCCAATCCCTGATGGAAGGAAAAGAGTTTGCTTTCTTGAAAGGGACGCCTAAACTACTAGGCCCTCAAGCCAACTTTAGCCAACATGGCCAGTCAGGCGCTTTTGTCTCTGATTATATGCCTGAATTTGCAAAAATGGTGGATGAGGTAAGTTTTCTAAAAGCCATGCATACCAACGAATTCAATCATGCCCCAGCCCAGTTGTTTATGCACACTGGCAGTCCCAGGCTGGGCAAGCCAAGTATAGGGGCCTGGTCGACCTATGGATTGGGTACTGAAAATGAAGACCTTCCAGGTTACGTGGTACTTACTTCTGGTGGCGGAGCCATTAGTGCGGGTAAAAGTGCCTGGGGAAGTGGCTTCCTTCCAACCATCTACCAAGGCGTACAGTGTCGTTCCGAAGGTGATCCGGTTTTGTTTTTGTCAAATCCAAATTCCATTGACAGCCACCTGAGAAAAAAATCCATTGATGCCATCAATCAAATAAACAAGATGGAATACGATGAATCAAACGATCCGGAAATATTAACACGCATCTCCCAATACGAACTGGCTTTCCGCATGCAAACATCTGTACCGGAGACCATGAACATCAACGATGAGCCAGAGTACATCCATCAAATGTATGGCACCAACCCCGGAAAAGCCTCTTTTGCAAATAACTGTCTTTTAGCGAGACGATTGGTTGAAAAAGGCGTGCGCTTTGTACAACTTTTCGATAACCGATGGGATACCCACGGTGTGGGTGCTGGCAATGGTGTAGGAGCAGGAATGCGCAGGTCTTGTAAAAACATTGATCAACCCATTGCTGCTTTGCTAAGGGACCTCAAACAAAGAGGCCTATTGGATGATACCCTTGTGGTATGGGGAGGAGAATTTGGTAGAACCCCAATGATGGAATCCAGAACAGGAGAAGGATTTGATGGTAGAGATCATCATTTGGAAGCCTTCACCATGTGGATGGCAGGAGCAGGAGTTAAGAAGGGACATATTCATGGTGCTACAGATGAAATTGGTTACTATGGCATAGAAGGCCGTACCCATGTGCATGACTTGCAAGCCACCATCCTGGAAAGGTTGGGCTTTGATCATGAAAAGCTGACCTATGAATTCCAGGGAAGAAATTTCAGGTTAACAGATGTTCATGGTAAGGTTATCAATGAAGTGCTTACTTGATGGGTTATGTATTTCTCAACGTACCCTTAAACCGAAAATAGACAAAAAGCTCCTATTGCTGGTTTAAATAGGTGATAACCAATTGTGTAATTCGGGTTAAACTATTAATAACACCATATTCAGCAAAGGAAAACTACAGGCATTATTTCGTCACCTTATACCCAAGGTCGGCGAGGCTTTCCTTTACATGAGGATATAACCGCATGGCATTTTTATAATAGATTTTCTCCAAAACCTCTCTAGGCAATTCCAGGCCCTGGGTTTCAGGCCCTCCAAAAAAGCCTCCTTTTACCATATCTCCTGTCTCCAATATTCTAAAGGCTTTTACATATTGCTCCGCCCTAATACCTGCCTCTTCCTTGCTTTCTACCTTCCCGACGTCTGTACCAAATACAATCCTATCGGCCCACTCAATCATAAAAGATCGCAGATTGTCTCTATTGACCAAGTGGTAATATTGAAAAGTAGCAGCCAAATCAATATTCAAATTGGGGAAAGTTGCCAGCATGTTCCGCAAATAATCTATCTGCGCATCCTGACACAAAAGCCAGTTGCCATGGGCAGCCACCACAATCAAATTGGGATGTTTTTCTAGTACATTTCTCCAGGCATTGATCTGGGTCCAATATTCTATGGGGTCGGCCAGCCATGCTGTCCTTTCACCGAAAGGACCATTTGGATCTGCCACATGGACTGAAGCACCCAAAAACCCTATTCTTTCCATTTCGGCAAAGGTCGCTTCATGGGATGGGTCGTCAATATAAGGAAAGCCATCTTCCTTCTTTTCTAGTGTTCGGTACCAAGGGCCTGACCAAATTTTATAGCCCACAAAACCTTGTTTTTTAAGGCCCTCTAAAGATTCCGGCGCATAACTTAATCCATCATGGGCTTTATAATCAGCAATTCCACAAAGCATTCTCCCTTCACTTGCTGTTTTTACTTCTTCAATATCTTCTATTGACTGCCGTCCATTGCCAAGGTTAATCCAAAGTGCTAAATCAATGCCATTGCGTTCCCGCAATTTATCTCCAAGAACAAGGTAATTTGCAATGCCATCTAGGTCATTGGCCACATGGCTGTGCACATCGATTCTTGAGATGTCCGGATAATTCGTTTTATACTGACCGAACACTGGTATTGAAAGGGCTATTGTCATTAAAAACAGAAAGGAAGCGTATTTCATACCAGCGATTGAGTTAGGTTAAAATCTAAGTCTTGAACTACAATAAGTAACTATCGCAACCCAAACATTAAATTTACAAAAGATACTCAATTAAATAAAATCCTCTTGAATTAGAAGGCATTCAATAAATTACGCTATCTGGACTTTGGTTTATATCAAAAATCAACTCACTTTTATACTGGAAATAGCAATATAGAAATCAAGCTAAAAACCCTAATCTTAATACCCCACCAAATTGAAGTCTTTTCACTCAAAACTCACCATCCTTAATCAATTTATCATCTCTTAGTTCATTATTAGCTCATTGCAATCAGAAATAGTCAAGAAAACAGCCTATTCACTGCAAAGCTGAACCCAAATGGCTTTATTATAAATTTCAGATAACATGTTACAAAAAACCACCGAATACGCTATTTGTTCGCATCAGAAAGTCAACCATAAATATGGAGACAGCGATTATGCTTACCACTTAGAAATGGTATTTACTGTTGCTCAAAAGTTTATCTATCTGATAGCAGAAGAGGATCAAGAGAATGTTTATTGCGGCTGTTGGGTTCATGACATTATAGAAGATGCCAGAGAAACCTACAACGATGTTTTACAGAACACTAATGAAACCATTGCGGAGTTGGCATTTGCCCTAACCAATGAAAAAGGGAAAAGCAGAAGCGAAAGAGCAAATGACAAATACTACCAGGAAATGCATAAAACCCCAAATGCTGTTTTCATAAAATTATGCGATCGAATTGCCAATATAACGCATTCTAAAAGCCAGGGATCAGGTATGTACGAAAAGTATAAAAAAGAAAATGACAACTTTATACAAAAAACCTATAGACCCGAATTGGAAGACATGATCAAGCATATTGACGCTTTACTTGAAAAGGAATAAACAGTTACAAACCATTCCTCCTGCTACAATTACCTAGATCCTTCATTGTAAATTACTGGCATTTTACCTTTCCAAGATGCCCAAAGCTCATCATCTACAATCAGTTGAGCCATCGCATGCCCTACATTTACGCGACTGGTTTTTCCTGGATTAAAAATAGCACTTCTGATAGGTGATGTATATAGTTTGTAAACAGTGACCTTCTCTTCATTAATCAAAGAATCCGGACGGAGGACGACCCATTTTATTAGAGGGTTGTTTTGTCCAATATTTACCCTTAAATACTCTGCTGCCTCTTCGTTGTCTGAATGAGGCGGCAGCAATTTTCGAATTAAGCCAATGACTATCCTTTCCTTAAACGTAAGGGCTTCAACCAAATCCTTATTCCTGTTACCAGCAGTATTCATCAAGACAAGTTTGATAGGATTATCCGCACCGTTTCTTTCAATGGAATCACATAGCAACTGAACAGCATCCCTTACTAATTTTCTAGGCTTGCCAAATAGCCCACTCATAGACATATTGTGACCCAAGCAAGAGACTACTGCCTGACAATCCTTAATGTATCCAGCCATCTCCTCCACCCCAATCTCATTGATATTGGCAATGACAAGAGAACAATTACCCTTGTTTTTCCAGTGTTCTGGAATATTCCCAGTGGACCTTAGGATCACCTTAACCTCCTGACCTAATGCCAAAAGTTGTTCGACCAGTTTTCTACCTGTTGCTCCGCTGCCACCTACTACTAAAGTTTTCATGTTTTAGGGCTTAAATAAATGCTTGGAATATCATTCTCTTTTAAATTTTCTGCATCATTAAATAATAAAACCAACCGAAAAATCAATCGGTTTCGAATAGAATCCCTTCCCTTCGACTCTGCACAGGGATCAGCTAGGTTTTACTCCTTTTTCATTCGGTCCACTTCTTGGTTAAAAAAATCTTCAAGCCGCTTTGTTCCATACTGGGTGGCGATATTGTCCTCCGCCATAGCTGTTAAGAAAAATTCAATCGGCCCATAGGTTTTTGAAGAAGTAAAAGTCCGCAAAGCACCAATTGTCAAACGTCTTGTCCAATCGGGCAGGTGAAGGATTTTTATAGGTTTACCCCAGGCTTTTAAAGCAAGTGCAGCCAACTCATTTTGGCTTAAAATATCTTGTCCTCCAACAGTGGCCTCCTTTTCTCCGGAAATCATTTTATCAACGCACACTTTTGCCAAATCCTCTCCATCAATGGGATTCAGTTTGAAATTGCCATCACCAAATAAATATACCCTGCCGCCTTTGGCCATTTGTAAAAAATCTTTCATGTCTGAAAAAAATCCATTTGGCCGAAGCACACAGTAGGTAATGTTTGCATCTTTTAGTTCCTCTACAAATTTTTCCTTGGCTTCAAAAATCTTTAAATGTTTTAGTTTATCCCCATTGATAGCTGAGATGTATTGAAATGATGCTACTCCATCATGTAAGGCCTCCTTCAATAAATTGGAATTGCCTTGGTAATCAACATCCATATAGGTCAAACCATCCTTCTGCCGGGTGATCCCAATGGTAGAAAAAACCCAATCTATTCCTTTGGCTATTCCTTTCAGACTTTTCGGATCAGTAACCTCACCAATAAAAAAATCATCTACAGATTCAAACTTATCTTTTTGCTGTTCATTTCTAATGAGCGCCCTCACCCAATAACCTCTTTTTTTAAGTTCCTTTACCAAGTACTGACCCAAATATCCAGTTGCCCCTGCTACCAATACTTTCTTTGTATTCATCTTTAGACTATTAAGAAATGGTGGTTTTAATTTGAATTGTCTACGAATAAAATCTAAAATAGGATTTCAAATTCAATCAGAAATGTAATGATTCATTAAAGAACCAAGCCTGATTGCGAGACTATTTAAAACTAGCATGAATTTAATACTAAAGCCTTTGCAAAGAAGTAAGCCAAATCACCCAATAGCCTTTATAATTTCGGATGAAATCCCTTCAAAAAATGAAAATTAATGAAATTAGAATCCTTTTCTCCTTTTACGGAACCTTATATACTCCAAGATGGGTTGACCTTTCATGACTTTTAGCAGTACCATAAGCAGTTTAAAGGACAAAACAAGTAATCATTGGCTTGTATTGGGTATTTTATTGGTGTCCTTTAATCTAAGGCCATCCATTACTGCCGTTGGTCCACTTATTCCTTTTATCCGGGAGGAAATGTCTCTTTCACATGGCCTTGCGGGATTTCTTACAACGCTACCATTGCTTAGTTTTGCTGTTTTCTCTCTATTTTCCGCAGCCATTGGAGACTATTTTGGCAAGGCCAAGGCCATTTTTCTCGGGCTTCTTGTCTTAGGCATCGGTTCGCTTATTAGAGTTTCCGCTGGCCCTCTAGCCCTTTTTGTAGGCACCGCACTTACTGGCATAGGTATAGTTATCTGCAATGTTTTGCTTATTCCTTTGGTAAAGGCAAGAATGCCTAAGAAAACTGGAGCTGTTACGGGAATGTACAGCACTGGTATGTCTTTGATGGCAGCCGTCGCCACTGCATTAAGCGTCCCCTTGGCCATTGACCTTGGCTGGGGCTGGAGAGGGTCACTGCTATTTTGGAGCTCTTTGCTTTTTGTCGCCCTTATCGCTTGGTGGCCACAACTTAAATTAAGCCCTAAACCAAAGGTAAAGCCTGAAAAAACCAGTAAATCCGTGTGGAAATCAAGACTGGCATGGCAAGTAACAATGTTTATGGGCATCCAATCCTTCCTGTTTTTCACCCTGGTGACCTGGCTTCCGGATATGATGATAGAAAGAGGCTTGTCTCCAGTAGAAGCTGGATTGACGGCTTCTTTGATGCAAGTTGTAGGATTGACAGGTACATTTGTTGCCCCATTCATCGCTGTCAGGTACCAACAACAATCCACCTTCAATATGTCCATAGGCATTTTATATATTGTAGGTTTTGCCAGTTTATTTATCCCTATTCTATGGCTAAATATATTAAGCATTGGACTGGTAGGATTGGGAATGGGGGCTAGTATCAGTCTGGCTTATACTCTGATTACCCTTAGAACAAAAGGGGATAATTACACCTCAGCCTTATCCGGTATGGCACAGTCTGCAGGTTATTTCTTGGCAGCTTTTGGTCCTATGTTATTTGGTATGGCCTTTGATATTTGGCACAACTGGGACATGTTGATCTACTTGATGGTATTGGCCTCCTGTATGTTTACCTATTTCGGATATTTTGCGGGAAAGGACAAAACAATTTAACCAAGATCTCGCACTTTATTATTCCTCTTTTAGTCCAAAGATCAGTTGGTCAAAGGGCATTGATATGCACCCTTTGTCTTCATCTAACTAGGGGCAAAAAAAAGGTTTAAATAATTTCAGTTATTAGCCAACAGATTTCCTGCTTTTGAAGGGAATGCATTAAAGGCCAAATGGTCCACCCCCTATTGCTGACCTAACAATTAACATTAATAAAACCCTATAAATGAACTTATTACAACTATTGTAAAATAATTATAAAAATCAGTTTACTTTACTTACTTTTGCCTGCTCTAACCTTTCAGTATTCTCATGCAAGAATTTTTTGAATCCATTGGTATTTCCACACCTGTTTTTGATTATCTGGTGATGCCTCTATTGATCTTCTTTGCCAGGGTAGTGGATGTTTCCATCAACACGCTGAGGATTATGTTTGTGCTTAATGGCAAAAAGACCGTAGCTCCTATTTTAGGCTTTTTTGAAGCCCTTATATGGTTATTGGCTATAGGACAAATCTTCCAAAACATCAGTAACCCCATGTCCTACGTGGCTTATGCAGGTGGTTTTGCAACAGGCACCTATGTTGGCATGGTCATAGAGGAAAGGCTCGCACTAGGCAGAGTACTTGTGAGAGTAATCACTCCAGAACCTTTGCCAGAGCTTGTAGAGTACATGAAAGAAAAAGGGTACAGATTTACCTCTGTGGGAGCGGAAGGACGATATGGAAAAGTAATATTGATGTTTACTGTCATCAAAAGAGAAATGCTTAAAAGCTTTATCGGCAAACTTAAAGAAAGTCATGAAAAGGCCTTCTATACCATTGAGAGTGTGAAACGAATTTCGGAGGATGACTTGAACATAATGGAAGACAGACCTAGATTCACTAGCCGCCTAAGAAGTATCATAAGGAAATAATTCCAAACCTTACTCTTCAAATTTCACTTCTCCCAGGTTCCTCATATTCCTCAATATCCAAGCTTGTCTTTTTTTGATATAAGCAGTGGGCTTGTCGGGCCTCCACCTAATCGGGTTGGGGAGTACAGCTGCAATTAAAGCCGCTTCCTGCCGGGTTAATTTAGATGCTGGTTTCTTGAAATAATATTGAGCGGCAGCCTCTGCACCATAAATCCCATCTCCCATTTCTATCACATTCAGGTATACTTCAAGAATCCTTTCTTTGCCCCACAAAAACTCAATTAAAACAGTGAAATAGGCTTCAATCCCCTTTCTAATAAAATTTCTTCCAGGCCATAAGAATACATTCTTGGCTGCCTGATTGGAAATGGTACTTCCCCCTCTTAACTGCTTTCCTGTTTTGTTACCTTCAAAGGCCTTTTCTATGGCTTCCCAATCAAATCCACTGTGTGTCAAAAATTTCTGGTCTTCAGCAGCGACTACCGCCAAGTACAAATGAGGAGAAATATTTTCAATAGGCTCCCAGTCCTTCTTAAAAGCAAGGCTTTTGTCTTTTAAAATAGCTTGTTCCGCCGTTCTAATCCCCATTAAAGGCGTAAAATAAACTGGAAAAACGCTCAATAAAGCGACCAATACTATTGAGCCTACAAACAAGGCTAGCGACACCTTTCCTACCCAAGCAATTATTTTCTTCAAAGAATGAATGTTTAATAAATTAAGCCACTAACAATTAAAAGCCTATCCTTCAATCCCTTAGAAGGCACCTTTTCCTTCTAATCAAAATTTAGACCATAAAAAAGGCTTTTGAAGCAAGGAATAACTTCAAAAGCCTTTAGATGCCCCATGTACTCCGATTAAAATAACATCAGATCTCAAGGGGCATGTATTAAACCCGAAATATGCAATAGACATTCTATTACATAATCCGTGTTAAATCAATAATTAAAATCTTACCGGCTTTAAATTCTTCTAACCCTTTTACAAGGTTAAAAACCCAATTCAATCATGATAACTCAATCCTCTTCAGGAAATTGTGACATGTCCAACACTTCATCAGCAAGGTAGTGAGGATACATTTTCTTATGAATCTTCTTTACTTCTGCTGTAATGCTTGTTCTAAACCCTTCAATATTGGTTGCGTTTTCGGCGGCCATAAATACCGGCTTGATGGCCGATTTCTTCGCATAACTCGCTTCCAATTTATCAAAATCAATAAAATTGGCCTGCTCCACTTCAAATTCCGACATTTCCATCAGTACTTCCTCTGAAGGCATTTTAGGAGCGATGTCAATTTTGTTGAAAACCATTATCATTGGCTTATCACCTGCACCCAATTCACTCAGGGTTTGATTGACAACAGCTATCTGATCTTCAAAACTGGGATGAGAAATATCCACCACATGAACCAAAAGATCTGCTTCTTCTATTTCAGAGAGGGTAGATTTAAAGGACTCAATAAGGTGAGTAGGTAATTTCCTAATAAAACCTACTGTATCAGAAATCAAGAAAGGAATATTCTCCAGCACTACTTTTCTCACAGTAGAATCTACCGTTGCAAAGAGTTTGTTTTCTGCTAGAATATTTTCTTTAGTCAATAGGTTCATCAAAGTACTTTTCCCCACATTGGTATATCCTACCAATGCTACCCTCACAATGCCTCCTCTACTTTTTCTCTGCGTCTGTCCTTGCTTCTCAATTTTCTTAAGCTTCTCTCTTAGGATATCAATTTTTCTGCGGATATCTCGCTTATCCGTTTCTATTTCTTTTTCACCAGCACCACCACGGGTTGCGGTCCCTCCTCTTTGACGCTCAAGGTGGGTCCACATTCGGGTAAGCCTAGGGAGTAGGTATTGAAATCGAGCCAATTCCACTTGGGTTTTGGCTTGAGCGGTTTGTGCCCTGCTTAAGAAGATATCCAAAATCAACATGGATCTATCGTAAATTTTGATCTTCAATTCATTCTCCAGCACCTTTACCTGAGAGGGGCTCAGGTCCTCATCAAAGATGACCATATCCACCGCGAAATATTCGATATAAGCTTTAATATCCTCAAGTTTACCAGAGCCTACAAAAGACCGGGTATCAGGTTTATCCATTCTCTGGGTAAACCGATGAATGGCTTTTGCCCCCAAGGTTTCTGTCAGAAAGGCCAACTCATCCAAATGTTCATGAACCAAGGCCTCAGTTTCATTCTGATGGATAAGTGCCACCAAAATAGCGGTCTCTTCCTTTGGAGAGGTATCTACTAATTTTGCTAATTTTCTACTGTGTTTACTCATTCAGAAAGTATAATTCTATCTTTTTTTAATTCAGTAAATCATAACGCATTCTGGCGGCAATAGATTCACTATCAATTAAATTAAATTACTCTGCTCTAGGATCCCTCTTTACTTTATTTTCTTTTTACTCCCAACTTTAAAAATTCATTTTAAAATTTTATATCTTCAAAAGATATTTACGAATTTACACCGTTTTTTAAAATTATAAATCCAAAGGTATGGAAATCAGGGAAACGCCTATTAAAGATGTATATGAAATCTACCCAAAAGTATTTAAAGATGCAAGGGGTTATTTTTTGGAAAGTTATCGTCAGGACAAATTTGAAAGTAAAGGTTTAAACACCAACTGGGTACAAGACAATCAATCCTATTCAGAAGCTGGAATTGTAAGAGGCCTCCATTTTCAGACTGGAGCTCATGCACAAGCCAAACTTGTCAGGGTTATTAGTGGCAAGGTTTTGGATGTTTGTGTAGACCTTAGGAAAGGGTCAGCCACTTATGGGAAATTTCATTCCGTGGTATTGGATGAAAAACTTCAAAACATGCTGTATGTACCTACTGGTTTTGCCCATGGATTTGCAGTTTTAGAAGCAGCCGTATTCACCTACAAATGTTCAAACTTGTACAATAAAGAAAGTGAAGGTGGAATTATTTGGAATGATAAACAGTTAAACATTGATTGGGGAGTCGATGAACCACTACTTTCTGATAAAGACCAATTGTGGCCTGACATTGAAAAATTCACAGAAATAAGCAAAGGAGGACTTTAATGTCTATCATTAAACTATTCAGAAAATTTAAAAATTCATCAAATGACAAGCCACTTGACCTTAGTTGGGTGGAAACAGACATGCACAGTCATTTGATTCCAGGCATAGATGATGGTTCACAAAAAATGGAAGAATCCATTGAGCTGATCACCAGGCTTTCGGGCTATGGCTTCAAGAAGCTCATCATCACGCCACATATCATGAGTGAGTTTTTCAAAAACACACCTGAGATCATCAATGCGGGTTTAGAGAAACTCAAATTGGCAGTAAAAGAGGCTGGAATTGACATTGAGTTGGAAGCTGCTGCAGAATATTACCTGGATGAAGTTTTGTACGAAAAAGTGGAAAACAAAGAGCCACTTCTTCATTTCGGCAGCAACAAGATGGTGCTTGTAGAGACTGGTTTTATGAGCAAACCTCCCATTCTTTTGGAAACATTTTTCAAAATGGAAATGTTAGGTTATCAGCCTATATTTGCACATCCAGAAAGGTACATGTACTTGCACCAAGAATCCGACACCTTGGAATCTTTGGTGGATAGGAACATTCCTTTTCAGCTTAACTTGCTTTCTCTGACTGGTTATTATTCCAAAGGAGTCAAAAAATTTGCTGAAAAATTGATTGACAAGGGTTTAGTGAAATTAGTAGGCACTGATTGTCACAACGAAAAATACCTTGATGCCATGGAAAGGTTGCCACATAGTAAATACTTTGACAAATTGCAGGAATTGGATTTGTGGAATAAAAATTTATAACAACAACCTGTAAGCGTTATTGCGTGTGAAAAAAATATTGATTACCGGCATTACCGGACTTTTGGGAAGCTATCTAGCGAAAAGCTATGCTGGTGAGGCAAAACTATCAGGTCTCAAAAGACCAAGTAGCAGCACGGCACTTCTCGGAGACTTATCCACTCAGGTTCAATGGTATGAAGGTGAAATCACAGATGTAGAATTACTCATTGAGGCTTGCAAGGATCAGGACCTGGTTATCCATGCTGCCGGCATGGTTTCCTTTGATGAATCCAAAAAGGAGGCCTTATTGAAAACCAATGCGCAAGGAACTGCTTGCCTGGTCAATGCCATGCTTTCTACCAACTGCAAAAACCTGGTTTTTATAAGTTCGGTGGCGGCACTTGGAAAGGACAATATTCCTATCATCAATGAAAATCAAAAATGGGTCAATTCCACAATGAATACTCCCTATGCAATTTCCAAGCATCTTGCAGAACTTGAAGTATGGAGAGGTGCTCAGGAAGGTCTTGAAGTGATGGTTTTCAATCCATCCGTACTCCTCGCTAAAGTAGGAGATGAAAGAAGCAGCAGTCAGATATACCGCTATGTTTTAGATGGCCACAGTTATTATCCAACTGGACACATCAATTACATTGACATAAGAGATGCTGTTTCGCTTATCCATTCCATAATCACCTCAGAATCCTGGGGCAACCGATACATTATCAACAAAGAAGCCGTTCCATATGAGAAATTCTTTAAGGAAATGTCTACTGAATTCAAACTAACAGCTCCCAAAAAACCTTTAAATAACTGGATGGCCAAATTGGTCGTTAATTGGTCTATGTTTTACAATTATTTTGCCGCAAACAAAATTCCTATTTCGCGGCAAACGATTCAAAATGCACAAACCAAAATCAGCTATGACAACACTAAAGTAAATGAATTAACGAATTTTACCTATACACCTTTGAAGGATACATTTAAATGGGCGATGTCAGAAAATTAAAAAAACTGCTTGACGTTAAATTATCTTAAACATATAAATGCATAGCCCTTCAAAAAGAAAATATTTGGTATCTTAAGTTTAAAATATACATCAAACCTATGACAGGAGATTTTGATAATCAACCAGATGAAGAGAAAGAGTTGGTTAAGAGGTTTGAAAACTCACTTAGCGCTAACTTGGACTTGTTCTTCGGAGAAGAAGAACTAGAGGACATCATTAGATATTACCATGACCATTTTAAATATAGAAAAGCATTAAAAACAAGCGAATGGGCCCTATCAAAATTTCCATTTTCAATAGAAATCAAACTATTGATGGCCCAATCACTCATTTTCTTAGATGAAGTAGAGGATGGTTTGGAAATTCTTGAAAACCTAAACAATATCTCTCCAAACAATGAGGATATCGTACTGACACTTGCCAATGCCATGTCTATTCTTGACCAAAATGCTGACGCTATTCAGTTGCTAAATAGTTTCATGCCCTTGGCAGAAGACAAAGCGGAGGTTTTTTACCTTTTAGGTAATTTTTACAGAATTGAAAACAAAAACAAAGAGGCCATTGAATGCTTGAAGGAAGCTGTAAAACTCAAAATCAATCATGAGGACGCCTTGTTCCAATTGGCCATGTTGACCGATGAGGAAGGCTCATTTGATGAGATTTTAGACTTCTACCAGGAATTTATTGACCATGACCCGTACAATGCCAATGCATGGTACAATCTGGGCGTAGTCCACAATCGCCTGGGAAATTTCGAAGATGCCATTGAGGCTTACGATTATGCCCTTTTGATAGACGACACCTTTTCCTCTGCCTATTTTAACCTGGGCAATGCACTGATGAACACCAATCAGTATGAAAAAGCGCTGGAAGCCTATCAAAACACCATAAACTGCGAAGGAAGCAATGCCGAAAACTGTTGCTATCTGGCTGCCTCTTATGAAAAGCT
Source organism: Cyclobacterium amurskyense (assembly GCF_001050135.1). Taxonomy (GTDB): domain Bacteria; phylum Bacteroidota; class Bacteroidia; order Cytophagales; family Cyclobacteriaceae; genus Cyclobacterium; species Cyclobacterium amurskyense. The sequence continues at coordinate 1,657,655 of NZ_CP012040.1, forward strand.
GGATCAGATAGACATGGCTTTCAAATATTTCAAAAAGTCAGCAAAGTTAGATTCAGAATACGATGATGCTTGGTTTGGCTTAGGTATGTGCATGGTCAAAAAGAAGAAGTATTTTGAGGCCATTCATTATTTTAAAAAGGCCATTAAACTCACCGCTGAAAATGCCAGCTACTGGGTAGGACTTGCCGATGCGGAATACGAATTAGGCAATCTTCAATCAAGTTCCGAAGCCTATGAAGAAGCTATCAATCTGGAACCCGGCATATTAGAAACTTACGTCAACCTTTCTTTGATCTATTTTGACCAAAACCGATTTGAAGAGGCTGAAGATGTCATAATGGAAGGATTGGAGGAATTACCTGAAGAAGCATCCTTGTATTATCGATTGGTAGTATACATGATTAAGACAGGTAAATACAAAGAAGCCTTTTCAATTTTGGAAAATGCATTAACTTTGGACTTTGAAAAACACATCTTGCTTTATGAGTTGATGCCAGAACTGGAACAACAAAAAGCAATCTTCAAAATTATCAAACAGTATAGAGAGGGTTTGAAAGAATAAAAATTCTTGTTTATCTATTTTATCAAAATCACATTGAATGAATTACATTCTAAAAAGCATCCCGTCCAGAACACAAAAGCCTAGAGATTCAGGATTCACCATGGCAATGGACAAGGGTTTAAGTCTAAGAGAAGTGGAGGACTTTATTGAATCTAACGGAGATTACGTTGATATCGTAAAATTTGGCTGGGCCACTTCCTATGTCACATCCAAACTTAAAGAAAAAATAGACATTTATCGCTCTGCAGGGATACCCGTCTACTTTGGTGGGACACTATTTGAAGCCTTTATTATTAGAAATCAATTTGACGATTACAGGCGTTTATTGGACAAGTACCAACTGTCTTTCGTGGAGGTTTCCGATGGGTCGATCACTTTGGACCATGACGTAAAATGCGAATACATTCGCACCCTTGCAAAAGACGTGACAGTTCTTTCAGAAGTAGGATCTAAAGACGCAGCAAAAATCATCCCTCCATATAAATGGATTGATCAGATGCAAAAAGAGTTGAGTGCAGGTGCTTGGAAAGTAATCGGTGAAGCAAGAGAAGGTGGCACCGTAGGACTTTTTAGGGATTCCGGAGAAGTAAGACAAGGTCTTGTAGAAGAAATCTTAACTCAGGTTCCTGAAGAAAAAATCATTTGGGAAGCACCACAGAAAGAACAACAAGTTTGGTTTATCAAATTACTTGGATCAAATGTCAACCTTGGGAATATCGCGCCCAATGAAATCATTCCTTTAGAAACATTAAGACTTGGCCTAAGAGGAGATACTTTCGATTTCTTTTTGGATAAATAATTTTACACCTCTTTATAAACAAAGTCCAACCAATGAATAAGTTTAATGAGAAGGTATTGCTTTTCTTAAAAGGCATGGGTATGGGAAGTGCCGACATTGTTCCTGGAGTTTCAGGGGGGTCCATTGCACTGATAACAAAGATTTATGAAGAACTGCTTTCTAGCATCAATTCATTTGATCTTGATGCCCTTAAGCTCTTGGCAAAGTTTGATATTGTCGCTTTCTGGAAACATGTAAATGCAAGCTTTTTGCTGACCTTATTCCTGGGAATCCTTACCAGTATTTTTGCTTTCTCAAAGGCCATTACCTTTCTTATAGATAGCTATCCCATCCCATTGTGGTCTTTTTTCTGCGGTTTAATACTTATTAGTGCGATCATAATCCTAAGGGACATTAAGCGATGGAACATTATTGCCATTTTGATGTTTCCGATAGGAGTGGTCATTGCGTATTTCATCACAGAACTACCGATGATTTCCTCTCCGAATAACATTTGGTTTACTTTTATTTCTGGAGCCATAGCCATATGCGCCATGATCCTCCCTGGAATATCTGGAAGCTTTTTGTTGCTTATTCTTGGCAAATACGAATACATCCTTCACGCTGTCAATGAAAAAGACTTTGTTGTTTTGGCAATTTTTGCCTTAGGTTGTATCACAGGTTTGCTACTATTCAGCAGACTAATATCATGGTTCTTGAAAAACTACCATGCCATCACTTTGTCTTTTTTATCCGGCTTTATGATCGGCTCTATTAACAAAATATGGCCCTGGAAAAAAATACTCAGTTACAGAATGTCAAGTTCTGGAGATCAAAAACCATTTTTAACTGAGAACATCTTACCTCATGTATACCTTACAGAGACAGGTCAGGAACCTGCTTTTCTGGTTGCCATTTTGGCATTCTTAATCGGGGTTATTCTTGTGGTTGGACTTGAAAGAGTAGCATATAATTTTAGAAAAGAATGAAAAAATATGGCTTAATCGGTTACCCACTTACCCATTCCTTTTCGAAAAAGTATTTCTCAGATAAATTCACCCGAGAGGGAACCTCAGACTGCCAATACGATCTGTATGAAATCGACAGCATCAAGTCTTTACCTGAAATAATTGCCTCTCAAGAAGAATTAATAGGTATCAATGTAACCATACCCTACAAGGAACAGGTAATCCCCTATTTGGACAAGCTAGACCCTGCTTGCAAGGCTATCGGTGCGGTTAACTGTATCAAACTTACGTCTAATGGTCTGGTGGGCTATAACACCGATTATTATGGGTTCAAAACCTCATTGACCAATTGGCTGGGTGAAGAAAGGCCTCAAGCCTTGATTCTAGGTACAGGCGGTGCTTCGAAGGCGGTTTGCCAAGCACTTAAAGACCTGGAAATCCCCTTTTTGAAGGTATCTCGGAACCCAGATCCATCAGCCAAGGACACCATCAGTTACGATGAAATAAAGAAATCCCCTGATTATCTGGCTAAATATCCACTTATCATTAACAGCACCCCATTGGGTACTTTCCCCAATGTTTCGGCCATGCCTGACCTACCTATTGCAGAATTAAACAAAGGCAATTGGTATTATGATCTGGTTTACAATCCCACAGAAACAGCCATGATGACGGCTGCGGCAAATATGGGTGCAAAAACTAAAAATGGGATTGAAATGCTTCACTTACAAGCTGAGGCTGCCTGGGATATCTGGAATAAATAAGCCAAAACCACCACAAAAAAAGTCCAATAATGGACCATAAAAAAACCCATAGGCATTTGCCCATGGGTTTCATTTTACTTTTTATAATATCCTGCTCAGGAAGGATTTAATATTACATTAATCCTTTCTAGACAGTCTTCCAGATGAATTTTGCTCATACTGTCTGAGGTACCTGGTATAGCACGTTTAATTTCAGCTTGAATCACTTTTAATGATGCCCTTGCCACAGAAGGTATATCTGACTGAGAGGCATTTAGTGAAGAAGCTGACCTTCCACTAGCATCCTTAGTCATTAGTTCTTCAAGCTTTTCAATATGAGCCCTTTGAAGGCTTCTTCTGTTTATATCGATGGCTTTGCGAAAACTTAGTTCTTCCCAAATCCCCTTTCTTAAGTCAGTCATCAATTCCAATAAACCATAGGCTTCGGAACCATTTAAGGCTTCATTTTCAATTACTCGTCCCAATCTTCCCCAATCAAGTATAGCGTTCAATGTACCTACTTGCAATTTTCTAATTCTGTCCAGTATTCCAAAATCCTGGATCCTACTAGTAATGGCATCATCCGTAAGCCAATCCTGGGTCGTAAAAAGCTCTTTTTGGATAAAATCCATGGCTTCCTTTTGCTTGGCCTTGTCTACATGCGTATAAACAGCTTCCTCCTGACCAATGGCCTTATAAATCTCATAAACCCCACCAATATTCGTCCTCACATGTCCCATGTAACGATTGTATTGGGTCAAGACTTGTCCGTAAAGCTCTTCCAAGTCATCGTAATTTTTAAAGGGCTTGTCCAATTCACCTGTCCATTCGATTAGGTTCGGAACAATGCGTTTTAGATTTTGAATTCCATAAGTAGAAGCCTTCACAGCATCATCACCTAAATCTTCACTTTGGGTACTGGGGTCATAAGAATTTCCCTGTCTGCCATAGCGATAGATTGGGTCTCCATTCTTTTCTACAATCCATTGGTCCAGGATTTCCTGCTCATCTTCCGGTGTTTCGGCTTCCAGTATTGGCTTGTATCCCCAGGAAATGGCGAATTTATCATAGGGCCCGACTTCTGGAAATAAGTGCACTCCCTTGTCTTCGGGCTGGGCGACATAATTAAAACGGGCATAATCCATCAAAGATGGAGCTGTACCATATTTCGCTGTAAAAGTAGCTGACCGCAATGAATCTACAGGATAGGCAAAAGAAGAAGCAAAGTTATGCGGTAAACCAAGTGTATGCCCCACTTCATGGGACGACACAAAACGGATCAACCTGCCCATAACTTCATCGTCAAACTGCATACCCCTTGAATCCGGGTTGATGGCTGCAGTTTGTACAAAAAACCAATTGCGCAAAAGGTTCATCACATTGTGGTACCAACCTATGTCCGATTCTATAATTTCACCAGATCTTGGATCAGAAACATGTGGCCCGTAAGCATTCTGAATATTGGAAGCAAAATACCTAATGACAGAATACCTGGCATCTTCAGGATTCCAATCAGGATCCTCTTCGGGGCTTGGGGCTTCTTTGGCCGTGATGGCATTCTTAAATCCCGCTTCTTCAAAAGCTGCATTCCAATCCTCCACCCCGGCTTTGAGATAAGGCACCCACTTTGTAGGTGTGGCAGGATCTATATAATAAACGATTTGTTTTTTGGGCTCAACCAGTTCTCCCGCTTTGAATTTCTCAATATCCTCCTCCTTCACTTCCAATCTCCACCTATCAAGGTAAATTCTTCTACTTGCCTTATGGGCATCCAGTCCATAGTCAGTAACACGGGTATTGAACCAACCCACCCTTTGGTCAGCTAATCTTTGTTTCATTGGAACCTCAGGAAGCAAGACCATGCTACTGTTCATCTCCACTGTGATAAGTCCAGTTGAAGTGTTAGATGGAGGTGCAGAGGCGGCATAAGTGAGCACATACCTCGCTTCAATATTAGTAGGATAAGGACTTATACGCTCTATATAAGACCTATCTGTATCCAAACGCGTTACCTTGTATCCTTTTCGTCTGCTTTGTTGTAAGCCCAATGCCTGCACATCCTTTGAAAAGAGATCCGACACCTCAATCAACCAGCCTTTTCCGTCTTTGCCTTTGGCTTCAACATCAAACCTATAAAGAATTGGTTCCAAGTTTGAATTTTTAACCGCCTGATAAATGGGAAGGGAATCTGCAGCTGTATTGGCATAAGAGACTACTTTCAACAAAATGTTTTTGTCTTTCTTTTCCCATTTAAGCATCTGCGTATTGGTGCGCTCTCCGCCATAGCCTATTCCATTGGCTGTTTTGGCAATGGTAGTGACCATAAGCATTTCCTTACCCAGCGTTTCTTCTGGGATTTCGTAGTAGTATTTTTCATCCACCTTGTGGACTGTAAACAGACCAACTTTTGTTTCGGTGCTGTCTTTAATAATCTCTTTATAGGATTTCAAACCATCTTTGCTCTTCGCCGGTTTTTTTTCCGGTTCTTTGGTTTCTTGCTCATCCTTTTTTTTCTTCCTTCGCTGTGCCTCTGCCAAATCTGGAGAAATTAGATTCAGGCCAAAACTTACTAACAGCAAAATCAAAATGCTTGCTTTTGACTTTAACATTTGAGTTCAATTAATTAAGTTAGGAATAATAGAAAGCTAAAATTAAAATTTTAATTTGTAAACTTGGCAAAACCCAACACCTAAATCAAACAGGAGCAAACCTATCAGGCATCAAGTTGTTAATAAAAAACATGGATGAAAATCAAATCACAATTATTGGAGGAGGGCTTTCGGGACTTATTGCCGCTTACCTCTTAGCAAAAGAAGGCAAAAGCGTTCTTGTTATTGAAAAAAAAGAGTACCCTTTTCACAGAGTTTGTGGGGAGTACGTTTCCAATGAAGTCAGGGATTTTCTAATACAGGAAGATTTATTCCCTTCTTCTTTTGAACCTGCTGAAATCAATACCTTCAGGCTAAGTGCCGTAAATGGGGCGCTGGCAGAAATCCCCCTGGACTTAGGTGGATTTGGAATAAGTCGTTACAACCTGGATTACTTTTTATACAAAAAATGCCTTAATGTAGGGGTTAAATTTCTTTTAAAAACCCAGGCATCCACCATCGGTTTCAAAGCAGCCCAAAATGTATTTGAGGTAAATACCAATGAAGGTGATCTTCTGACTGCTCCTATTGTCCTGGCAGCCTACGGTAAAAGATCCCGAATAGACAAGTACCTTGACCGTGGCTTCCTCAATCAAAGAAGCCCTTATGTAGGTATTAAATACCATATTAATATAGCGCATGAGGAAAACATGGTGGCATTACACAATTACAATGGTGGCTATCTTGGCATCAATAAAATTGAAAATGGGGCGTTTAATCTTTGCTACCTGGGAAGTAGAGAGCAATTAAAGGCCGCTGGGAATATTCAAAGCATGGAGGAACAATATTTGTTTAAAAACCCTCATATCAAAGAAATATATAGTCGGGCAGAATTCCTTTGGGAAAAGCCTGAGGTAATCAATGAAATCAGTTTCGCAACCAAGTCTCCGGTGGAAAATCAGTTACTTATGATTGGAGATGCTGCCGGGATGATTACACCTTTGTGCGGCAATGGTATGGCCATCGCAATTCATACGGGGAAGCTTGCAGCTGATGCCATTCTCAAGCACAAGAAATTGGCAATGATTCAAAAAGCATACGCCAAAGCCTGGAACCAGTATTTTTCCAGTCGCCTGAGAACGGGAAGAGCAGTACAAAAGCTTTTCGGCGCTCCTTTTGTTTCAAACCTTGCTGTGAATGTGATCAAAAAATCTCCTTACCTGGCGAAAAAACTCATTCTTCAAACCCATGGACAACCCATAAAGTAAAAATGCTCCCAAGCTTAAGCCAAGGAGCATTTTCTATAAAAACTGAATATTAAAGGTTATTCCTATTTTTTAAACCCAAAATATCAAAAACGGATAGCTACACCAGCCATAAAGCTGGTTCCTGCCATTGGGTAATAATAGTTTTCTGCTATACGTTCCATGCCCTGTCCTTCACTGGAAGGAACGAAATAACCAAAGGTATAACCATTTGGCTCATAAAGGTTGTTGAATAAATTATTAACTTTACCTGAAAAAACCATTTCTTTCACAAAACCTGGATTCCAAGAATACACAAATCTCAAGTCAGAAGTCCAATAAGCATCCAGGCTTCTTCCCTTTTGCTGTGCATTGTCAAGGAACTGCTGGCCTACATATTTATTAAGTAAACTTACTTCAAGATTCTTCAACGGCCTGAAATCAATAATAGCACTTCCTACAACATCTGGAGAGAAAGCAATGTCGGTATTGGTATAAGTGATGCTTTCCTGCCCTGTAAAATCCCAGTTCTCGTCATACACATCACTGTACTCAGTATAGGAATCAATCTTATTTTGACTAAAAGCAATGTTACCACCTAGCGTCCATTTAGGTGTTAGCACTATTGCACCATCAAGTTCTATACCCGCCCTATAGCTACTGGCGACATTTTCCCGAACATAAGCACCCACATCATTCAATTGTCCGGTCAGCACCAACTGATCTTTATATCCCATATAGTAAAAATTGGCATTGTACTGGAAGTTGGATTTTTTCACCCTGATTCCAGCCTCTACATTTTTAAGTTTCTCTGGTCTTGGAATTTCAGATAATGGAGAGTCAGTAAAATCACTTCTTACAGGCTCTCTATTGGCCACTGCGTAGGAAGCATAAAGGGTTTGACCCGTTCCTGTTTCGTAAGACACACCAAACTTAGGATTGAAAAAGGTATAGGACTGGTTTCCACTAACATCCCTTTGGTCGTTATTTTTCCCATCAAAAGAATAGTCGATTCCTCTTACCTGCATGTCAGCAAACAAATAAAGTCTTTCCTTAACCTCATAGGTCGCCTTGAGGTAAATATTCCGATCGTCTTTGACAGCTACATTGTTGTAATATTTGTCTCTAATATTGGTATTTCCAGTAACGCCCATCCAGATGACTTCACCAAAATGGTCTCCATCATATCGATTGGCTCCACCTCCCAATATAGCGTCCAATTTACCATTGGTTGAAACGTAATTCAGAGAAAAAACTGAACCATAAAAGTCATTGTCCAACCATCTTCTGCGAATAATGTCTGTACTGTTTATTACCTCACTGCCTATTTCAATTGGGGCAAAACCGTAATCTTCCAGATCATCGTCTTCCTTAAACTGTTCATAATAACCCTGTCCAGCAGTATAATGCAATGCAAAATTCGCTTTCAAATTATCCGTCAGTGTTCCTGCATAGATAAACTGATAATGGTTTTGTTGGTAATTGTCAGTTTCATTCTCATAGGTATAACCATTGAATGTCCTGTTGCTTTTAAGTAGGCTTTCCGGTACTCCATTCCAAGCCTGATAGGTTTGTTCGGCTCCTGCAAAGATATTCACCTTAAACACATGCTTGTCTCCATAATAGCCTCCGGAAACAAAGTAAGATTTAAGGTCAGAAAAAGCCCTGTCAATGTATCCATCAGAAGTAACTTGAGAAAGACGGGCATCTACAGCCCATTTGTCATTGATCAAGCCAGTACCGGCTTTAATGGTATGTTTTCGGGTATTGAAAGAACCATAGGAATTGTCGGTTTCTGCATAGGCTTCTTCCTTTTTGGTATCGGTCTGAATATTAAGGCTGGCACCAAAAGTAGCAGCCCCATTGGTAGAAGTACCCACACCACGTTGGATTTGGATATTGTCCACTGAAGAGGCAAAATCTGGCATATTTACCCAAAACACGCCATGAGATTCTGCATCATTTAATGGAATTCCATTAACAGTGACGTTGATCCTGGTTTGGTCTGTTCCTCTGATTCTCAAACCGGTATAACCAACGCCCGTTCCGGCATCTGAGTGAGTAACAATGGAAGGGGTATAATTTAACAATAGTGGCAGATCCTGCCCAAGGTTGTCCTTCCCAAGTGTTTCCTTACTGATGACCTGAAAGGTAGTGGGCGTAGTCTCAGAGGCCCTTGTTCCTGAAACAATAAATTCTTCAGCGGTTAGGGTGGTTGGGTTCAGGGCGATTAATAAATCTCCTTGCTGAGGAAGGGCTACACTTACGGTTTTGGAGGAAAAGCCTACAAAGGTTATGCGTAGGTTTGCCACTTTTTGCTTGATGTCATTAATCTGAAAAGCTCCATCTTGGTCACTTACAGTACCTTTCTGGGTGTTTTCCAGGTACACAGTAGCTCCAGGAAGAGGCAAGGAAGTTTCAGCATCGGTGATTATTCCCTGTATACTGGTTTGGGCAATAGACAATTGGCACAGCAATAAAAATATTGCTGTAAAACAAATACGATTCATGTTGATATTTTATTCTGGTTAAACATAGCAGAAATGAGGGGACAAATCTCCTTTAGTTGTTTACCCAATAGCATTACGTACGATTAGCTATTTTTCATTTCCCTGCGCCGGCATTATCCGGATCAGGTGATATGGGTATGATCTCAGCCCGTTATATTAAGGCACCCCTAATGATCTTGCCACAAATGTAGCTGGTATTATTTAAAATGACAAATCACGACCTTTAGATCAGGCCGTTCCCAAGCCCTTCAAATGTCTAAAATGAGACCTAAAGGCCCATCTTAATTTTTGATGCTCAAGGTATGGAATGTTATAATCCTTGCAGGTTTGCTTAATGATTTTACTTATAGCCGGGTAATGGATATGTGATACTTTAGGAAACAAATGATGCTCTATCTGGAAATTTAACCCACCCAAAAACCAGGTAAGTAACTTGTATCCAGTGGCAAAATTTGCAGTTGTTCTGATTTGGTGAATCATCCATTCGTCTTCAAGGCAATTGGACACAGGCTCAGGAACAGGGAATGCCGTTTCTTCCAAGCTATGTGCCAGTTGGAAAACAAGTGTCAGCACTAGCCCTGCGAATAGGCCATATACAAGAAAACCTACTAACCATGGGCCCCATCCAACCATATAAACCGGAATGGCAACAAAAAGCACCAAATGAAGTGCCTTAAAAGCCCAAAAGCTGATATGATCAGACATTTTCATTTTTTGAATAGGCACTATTCCTACTTTTCCGGTAACGTACTTTTTGTAATCTGTGAAAAATACCCAATAGAGGTACAATAAAGAATAGGTGAAGATAAAATAATAGTGTTGAAACTGGTGTATTTTAAATTTCTTTTGACTTGGAGAAAGGCGTAAAAATGGCCTGGCATTCAAGTCATCATCTACACCATCTACGTTTGTAAATGAGTGGTGCACAACATTGTGCTTTGTCTTCCACATGAAAACATTCGCTCCTAGAAAATTTATTGACATTCCGGCCAGAGAATTGACCCAAGGTCGGTCACTAAAACTCCCATGTGCCCCATCATGCATTACATTAAAACCAATAAATGCTGTCAATGCACCCAAAACCAAACATTCTACGAGTCCTAAAATCCAGTGCGGTGTAAAAAAGACCAGGTGAATGTACAACAATACAAATCCAACGACCATGATACCCGCTTTTACGAATAATTCGGAATTTCCTGAACGTGCTAGATTGTGTGCTTTAAAATATTCTGCCACTCTGGATTTTAAATCCTGGTGAAATGTTATTTTAGGTCTGGAGAATTTTGGCGTAGCCATATATTAAATTAAAATTAAATGATTTCGGGTAACATTACTCGGCTTAAGTACACTATTAAAAATAGCCTTAGGTAGGGTTCAATTAAGATATATTAAAGATACCAATTTAATTTGACATTTTCAATTAAAAAGTTAGGGTATTAATTAAATGCATCATGTCAATTTTGATATACTCTATGATTGGAGCCAAGGAGTCATTTTTAACTGCTGTTTGGAAATACAAGGCTCCTCTTAAAAAATGTTGCGTAGAATCTGTAACAAAAAACTGAAATTGAGTGGGCACCTCTCCACTTAATTCTGAGACAAAACCGGTATACCCTCTGGGGGTTAACACTACTGCCTCATCTATACCGTAAGCTTTTACCTGATGCTTGAAGGTAAGGCTCATGGCATCATCCAGATAAGTTTTTAATAAAGCCTTGTCCCCGTTGATCGCTTTGTAAGTCAGGTGCACTCTGGCATCTAAATCTGTGTAATGCACATTGGTCCAGGTCTTCTCTTGCAAGTTAAATGAATCCCTTTCTATTTGTGCATGAACAGAATGTTCAAAATTATAAGGTAAGTTTTTATTTAAGCTAACAAAATCCCGCTTTGGTAGGTCAATGCGGTTATAGCCTTTGGGTTTGGGAAGGTAGTCTTCACTACATGCCCCAATCAAAAGCAAAGCCAACCAACAGATTGCCAAAGCAGGATTTTGAAATTGTCTTTTAATAAAACTCATTATTCTTTTACCCAGGTCACTTTATCCGAAATGGGTGTTCTTTTTCCTTCAGGCCATCCGTCTGATACAGGTTTGGCAATAAAGAAAAAACCCATTAACATGTCTTCTTCACCAAGTCCAAAAAACGGTTTGGCTTCTGGCCAGAAAGTAGGTGCACCTGTACTCCAGTATGCTGCTAATCCTCTAGCACTGGCTGTAAGATACATGTTTTGTACTGACATAGCAACAGCCGCTATTTCTTCCATTTCGGGAAGATTGGCTCGAAGATCCCTTTTCATACCTATTGCGATTACATGAGAAGCTTTCAATGGATTCTCCTTCAATTTGGTATACACGGCTTCTTTGAAAACGCCTGTTTTTTCGCTTCGTTCTTTGTATAGATTGGACTGGTAATCAGCCAGCTTTTTCAATCCCTCACCTGAAAACACCATGTAATGCCATGGTTGTGTCAACTTATGAGTAGGGGCCCAATTGGCATTTTCCAAAAGCTCTTTAATAATACTGTCCTCTATGGGATCATTTTCCTTGAATTGGGCCACAAATTGGGACCTTCTGTGGCGGATGATTTTATTGACTTCTTCTATATTGAATACAGGCTTGTTGTTCATATTTTGTCTTTATTTTTTGGATCCACTAATATTTTAGACCAACCTTTATTCCTCCGTAAAAGTTTCTTATGGCTGCAGGTTGGTAATACCTACCCCCAAACGGATTGAGGTCATTGCCTAGACTGTAACTGGCATTCGTTAAATTTTGAACCCCAAAATACAATTCCAGGTCAAAAGCTTTTCCAACATCCCCTCTCCATCCTGCTCTTGAGTTCATCAGGTGATAAGACTCCTGAAACACAGTATTGGCATCATTCAAAGGAATGTCATCCACATACTGATGGGTGAAATTCAGGTAAAACCCAGGCTTGGTTTTAATATCCAATTGGTTCACCAAGGTGTGGGGGGCAACGCCAGTGAGGTCGTTTCCACTGTAATCGTTGTCTCCTTTTACAAAGTCCTCAAACTTAAAATAATGACCTGTAAAAGAATGCGTGACTTTCACTTCTTGTACGAAAGACATTTGCTTTCTTACCAGGGCATAATCTACCATCAATTCTATTCCCTTCTGGTTGGTTGCTCCAGCATTTCTAAAGAGCACCACCCCTTGCTCATTGACAAAAGTAGTGATGGTTTCATCCAATTTAAAGTAGAAAACAGAACCATCTACATTGACCCTGCCCTTATTGAAACTTGAGCGGTAACCCAATTCATAATTCACTCCCTTTTCCGCCTCCAGGTCAAGGTTAATTGAGCCTTCATTGGTCCTTACCTCATCGATGGTAGGTGGAGAGAAGCCTGAGCTAATACTGGCATGCAAAGCTGCATTGTTGTTTAATTTTGCTGACAAAGCCACCCTTGGCACAATCACCGGGTCAAAAGTACGCTTGGCATTGGAAGGTACCCCATTGATCATATCAATGTTTCTAGCGATGTTAAAACTAGAAAAGTTTTCGCTCAAGCCTATGGTCATTAAGAACCTATCGGAGAGTTCCGCTTCCAACTGTTGGAAAAGAAAAGCAGTACTTGTCAATAGCTCATCACCAAAACGGATGGTATCAATTTGCCCTCCATTATTGCCAAAATTTTGGGCAGATGTTTTAGAAAACTGGTATTCACCTCCACCTATAAGCCTTACAGGAATATTAGACCATATGTCGTCATAAGTAAAGCTTGTCCTTCCGCCATAACCAAATTGCGTCTCTTTTTTGTAATCCAGGTTAAAAGGATTCTCAAAATCTGTGGTATTGATATAAATAGACGTTTTATTGTCAAGGTTATGGTTAAATCTATAATCATGAGACAGCGTACCATACATTGACTTTTGATTGATAGAGGCATTCTGAGCTGCAGATCCTGGCCTGGCCTGTCTTGGATTTTCAGCTAATTGTGTCGCATTCAATGCCCCAGGTAATTCATAGAAAAGATCGGAATAAAGGATTTGAGTGGTTAGCTTTTGTTTCTTGGAAGGCTGAAAATAACCTGTCACTTGAAGCACTTCTCTGTCCATAACAGTATGGTCTCTGTAACCATCTGATTTTTGCTTGGCATAAGATACGCTAAGACCTCCATTTTCTAGTTTTTGGTCTATGCCCAATCGGTAACGAACCAAACCAAAGGCTCCTACAGAAAGGTCTGCACCAATTCTATTTTCATCTACCGTCTCTTTGCTGGTAAAGCTAATCACTCCTCCATTGCCAGCACCATAGATACTACCTGCAGGACCTTTAATGATTTCTGTATTTTGAATATTGGACAAGTCCATTATGTTCAAAGGTGTGGTACCATCTGGAGCTGTAAAAGGCATACCGTTCCAGTAAACCTTTACATTTCGCACCCCAAAAGGAGAGCGCAAAGAGCTTCCGCGAATAGACACCCGATAACTGGCAGGTGCACGTTCTTCAATTCTAATTCCAGGTTTGGTATTAAATGCTTGAACAATGGAGGTTTCATTGAACCTGTACAAATCTGATTCTGATACACGCGCTATTCCAGCTGCCTGTTCCAATAGTGGCCGTTCTGACTCAAAAGAACTAACCAAAACTTCAGTAAGTGCATTTTCTCCTCTTACCAAAAACACAATAATTTCACCTGAAGCAGGCACCAATACGGATTGTTCCTCAAAGGCTATGTGTGAAAATAGCAAATTTGAAGGCTCACTGAGGTCAACCGTTAATTCTCCGTTTTCATTAGCTGTTATGGCTTTTTTGGTATCTACCTTAACCGTGACAAAGGCAACTGGCTCTCGGGATTCGGCATCCAATACTTTAATATTCGTTTGTGCCAAAAGCCCCAGCGGAAGAAGGCATAATACTAATAGGTATAATTTTAATTTCATTTTGTAAATTTTATAATAGTTGTGGTTAAGTTTCAACGCCAAAATTACGGCATTTTTGTAGTAATGCACCACCGATGAAAAAAACCTTGCTCACTTAATCAAAATTTTGATAACTTGTTCGTGTATTTTCATTTTACCCAAAAACGATTATGGATAGAAGATCAGCTATGAAGCAATTAGCGATTCTAACCGGAGGGGCGGTATTAATGCCAGCCTGTGACTTCAGCGAGGAATCTATTTTGCAAGCCTATCAAAACCTAAACATCACCCAGAGTGATAAAGTTTTACTCACTCAGGTAACAAATACCATTTTTCCAGGCACTACACTAAAGAAGGCTGAAGAATTAATGATTCAGGACTTTGTACTTGTAATGAGTAACGATTGCCTAAGTGCGGATCAGCAAGATGGTTTCGTAAAAGGCCTTAAAGGCTGGGAAGATTTTTCAAAGAAAACCTTTGGCAAGGCATTTTCAAAAATGGACCAAAAAAAAGCTGAAGAGGCGATTGTGAAGGGAATGGCATTGGAAGGCGAAAATGAAAGTGAAGCCGGCCATACCCGCCAATTTCTAAATACCACAAAACGTTTCGCACTTCAGGGCTATCTCAATTCTGAGTATTTCATGACTGAAATTAAGCCCTACGAACTGGTTCCTGCCCGATTTTATGGCAGCAAATTAATTGAAAACGCTTAAAAAGAACGGACGCAATGGCCAATTTGAATATAAAAAGCAAAAAAGAAAATAGCTATGACGCCATCGTCATCGGCTCTGGAATAAGTGGGGGATGGGCAGCGAAAGAATTCTGTGAGAAAGGATTGAATACCCTGGTACTTGAAAGAGGCCGCGAGGTAAAACATGTCAAAGATTACCCCACCACCAACAGCATGCCTTGGGAACTTGAGCACAGGGGTGGAATACTCCAAAGTGTAAAAGAAGAAAACCCGGTAGTAAGCAGGTGTTATGCTTATAAAGAAGATACAAAGCACTTCTTCGTAAAAGATACCGAACATCCCTATGTTCAAGAAAAACCCTTTGACTGGATTCGTGGCTACCAAACCGGAGGCAAATCCCTACTTTGGGCCAGACAGGTACAACGTTGGAGCGATTTCGATTTTGAAGGACCTGCCAGAGATGGATTTGCTGTTGACTGGCCCATCCGCTACAAAGACCTGGCGCCTTGGTACAGCCATGTAGAAAAATTCATCGGCGTTTCGGGTAACAAAGACGGAAAACCAAATTTGCCTGATGGGGAATTTTTGCCTCCATTTGAATTGACAGCCGGAGAAAAATATTTTAAGGAGTTTTTGAAAAACAATTACCCAGAAAGGGAAATTGTAGTTGCACGTTGTGCGCATATCACTGAGAACCAGGAATTCTATGCCAAGCAAGGCAGAACCCTGTGTCAAAACAGAACCCTTTGCCAGCGTGGATGTCCCTTTGGTGGATATTTCAGTAGCAATTCCTCCACGCTACCTTGGGCTGCCAAAACAGGCAATCTTACCATGCACCATCATGCAGTGGTACACTCCATCATTTATGATGATGCCAAAGGTAAGGCTACGGGAGTAAGGGTAATCGATGCCCAAACCAAAGAAATGAAGGAGTTTTATGCAGACATCATCTTTGTCAATGCAAGTGCGCTGAATACCAATTTGATTTTACTTAATTCTACTTCCAGTCGTTTCCCAAATGGCTTAGGTAATGACAGCGGTATACTGGGTAAATATGTTGCCTTTCATAATTACCGTGCAGGCATTTCAGCCGAATACGATGGACTGAAGGAATACACCACCGAAGGCAGAAGACCTACTTCAGGTTACTTCCCAAGGTTCAGAAACCTACACAAGCAGGAAACGAACTTCCTTAGAGGCTATGCGGCAGGTTTTAGCTCAGGAAGAAGCACGCATAATGATTATTCAGGCATAGGTGATGAATTGGAACAGTCCATGGCCAAGGCACCGGAATACGGTCCTTGGAGAATGGGTTCTCACATGATGGGCGAAACCATTCCTAAAGAAGAAAGCCAGGTTAGCCTTGATCCTAATCTAAAAGACGAATGGGGCATTCCACAATTGAAAATCTCCATGGATTATGACGACAATGATGAGGCCATGATAAAAGATTATTTGGAGCAAATGTCGGAAATGTTTGAGGCGGCAGGTTTCACCAATATCCGTACTAGGGATGACAAACGTGCACCAGGCCTGGACATCCACGAAATGGGAGGAGCCAGAATGGGCAAAGACCCGAAAACATCCGTACTCAATAAATGGAATCAGGTACATGCTTGCCCAAATGTATACGTTACGGATGGGGCCTGTATGACCTCCACCAGCACCCAAAACCCTTCCCTTACTTATATGGCAATTACTGCAAGAGCAGTAGACCATGCAGTAAAGAATCGGGGATAATTATAAATAAAAACCCATTACACCCTTTAAGGTGAATCAAATAGGCCGGGACATTGTTCTGGCCTATTTTTTTTTGGGGGGGGTGAAAAATCTAGTCTTCCCACAACAAATCGTCAATGCGAACCCTTTTTTGGGGAGGGGGTTGGCGGGGACAAGGGTTTAGCAGTCTCGCTTAATGTGGTTCCCCTTACAGTAATTGGTCCCTGAGCTTGTCGAAGGATCTTAAATCTGTAAAAATGATCGATAACATTTGATGTACGATGCATAAGATTTTGTCAGCATTATTGCTAAAAACAAGCAACAATACCGCCAAAATCATGATGTATATATCTCCTTACCATGGGCTGCACACATGGCTTTGATATTTAGGCCTTTCAGGCCTTTAGTGAAATAGGTTTGTTTCCGAAATTATTTTCAAGCCATTTAATTGAAAATCTACCAGATATTCAATAACTTATAACAAATAAAAACCTAAAGCCATGAACATAGTTTGGATTGTTATTTTACTTATTGCAGCAGCGCTAGGAGGAGCATTCGTTTACCTGATGGTAAATAAGATTAAGGAAAGCCAAAAATCAACAAAAGATAAATCCCTTTAGGGAACTAGAAAGCACTGATAGTTCAGTACTCATGACAAATTAAAACGGAAAAGCGGTAAAGTCCTTTTGGGGCATTTACCGCCTTTTTTATTTTCAATTACTTGAAGAAGTAGTAAACTCGGGCTATGAGTTTTCCCTTAAGTAAATAACTATAAAAAGCAATACAATTACGGGATGTTTTACTTTTTTAATTTCTCAATTTCCATCCTTAAAAGGTTAATCTGATCCGATATTTCGCCAGAGGTTTCAGGAATTCGTTTATAGAACACATAGCGAATACGCCAAAGCTCATAGATTTGCTTCGCGTTAAAAACTTGGTCATCAATGCCTTTATGATCCGCCCTTAGCACATAACCTTTATCTGTGCTAAAATATCGTCTTACTAAAATATCGGTATCGGTGACAACTATTACAGGGGTTCGATTATTGAGTTTCTTATAGGCTGATTTTGGAACTAATTCACCCACTACAACATCGTTAGGATAGAATCCCACATCCTGATTCGCCATTTCCAAATCAGTAACGGTGTAAGCCCTAAATATTTTCTCATTACTGATGGGCAAGCTCATCACAGGCAAGTCTGCAATAAAGTTTTTCTTTGAATGGTGATTAAGATAGTCTGCAACACACTCGGGTAATATTATAGGCACCTTTGTTAAGGCCGCAACCTCCATCTGGTCTGCATCGGTAGTTAAATTGGTATTAAATTTCAATAATTGATTTATGGTCAATTCCTTTGTTAGCAAATCATCAATGGGGATGCTAAAATAATTTGCAATTTTGATGATAGTATCTATTTTAGGCTCACTACGTTCTTCCTCATAAGCGCCTAAAGTAGCTCTTTTAAGGTCAAAAACCTCTGCAAATGCTTGTTGAGATAGCAACTTCAAACTTCGTATTTTTTTAATATTCCTTCCAAAAAAAGACATGTTTTGCTAATTTAATTTGCATAAATCCATTTTATTACTATATTTGTTCTAGCAATATTAGTTAAAAGCAGCGGTATTGCAAATTATTTTAGCCAATCATTCAGGGACTTAGCCGTGACCTAACTTGCTAATTACAGGGAATTTTACTTGTATTATTCAGCAAAAAAATTAAAATTACTTCGGCTATATCTTCTTTTTTTAGATTGTCATAAGCGAAATTGTTACTTAAGCAAACAATAAATTATGGATAACTATTATAATCGTATCATAGAATTTTTATTGAAACTGGATGTTGATATTACAAAAGAAAATCCTGACGAAGGGATCTTGGTAATCCAGAAAGAGGACAACGGTATCAAGAACCTTATTGTAGGGATTGTACCCCCGGTTTTAATTTTAGAGCAGTATATCTTTAAAATCAAAAACAATAACAACTCGATCTACAAAAGTTTATTGCAAAAAAACAGAGACATTATTCATGGAGCATTTGTACTGGATGACGATGGCGATAAAGTAATTTTTAGGGACACACTTCAAATAGAAAACCTAGATCTAAATGAGATAGAAGCTTCCTTAAATTCTCTAAGTCTCTTACTGAGTGAATACTCGGAACAAATCATTAAGTTTTCTAAATACTAAAATTCAAAAACAATGAACTTCTTGAAACGAATATTTAAAATAGGACAGGCGGAAGCAAACGCTGCTATAGATAATATGGAAGATCCAATAAAACTAACCGAACAAGGCATTCGAGATTTAAAATTGGATTTAAATAAAAATTTAGATTCGCTTGCTCAAGTTAAAGCATTGGCTATACGTGCAAGAAATGATAAAAAAGAGATGGATAGTTCGGCTGAAGAATACTACAATAAAGCCGTTATTATAATAAAAAAAGGGAAATCGGGAGAATTAGCTTCTGAGGAAGCCGATCGTTTGGCAAAACAGGCATTGTTAAAAAAAGAGGAAGCTTCCAAAAAGGCTATCCAATATGCAAACGAAGCAAGCAAGTTGCAAGAATCCGTAAATCAACTTGATGTAAACATTCAAGAGCTAAAAAGCACCATTAATAACTGGGAAAATGAGCTAAAAACACTTAAGGCCAGAGTGAAGGTGAGCAATGCAAAAAATAGCTTGAACAAACAAATGGCCCAGTTGGACAGTACAGGAACCGTATCTATGCTGGAGCGAATGAAAGAAAAAGTAAACCAAGAAGAGGCACTGGCTGAGGCGTATGGCGAAATAGCCAATAAGAATCAAAGCATAGACAGCGAGTTAGATAAGGCCGCGAATATCAGTGAAGCAAATGCTGACAATGAGCTGAATGAATTAAAGAAAAATCTTGGCCTAAATGATAAAAACACATAAAAGTGGAAAACATTATTGACATTATATTTTCGAGTGTAAATCTACCATTAAGTATTTTTACCATTATTTTGATCCTCTATTGGTTATTAACCATGATTAGTGGGATTGACTTTGACTTAGATATTGATGTTGATGCTGGTTTGGATGCTAATACCGGTTTAGAAAGTAGCAATATTGATTTTGAAGATGTAGCGAACGCGGAATTCAACGAGAAAGATGTAGCGGGAAATAGGCGAATGCAATTAAAATGGTGGCAGGTATTTTTGATTTATTTCAATTTTGTAGGCTTGCCCTTTATGTTTACTTTCACAAGTTTTGTATTTGCCTGGTGGTTTATCACTTTGACTGTAACAACTATAACACATAGCTATTCAAACAGTATAGGCTTTATTTTTATGCTGGCCAGTTTTATCCCAGCACTAATTTTCACGAAAGTTTTCACAAGTCCATTCAAAGGTTTTTTCAAGGGTTTTAATAAAAACGGAGATAAGGCCATAGATTTTATCGGAAGAAAAGGCACAAGTTTATCTAGTATTGAAAAGGATAAATTAGGCAATGCAGAATTTATCATCGATGGCAACCCTATGTCTGTTTACATCAAATCTTTAAATGGAGAAAAAATCAGTTTTAGAGAAATAGTTCTCATTATCAAAGAGTCAGAAGACAAAAGTTTTTATTACGCACAAGTATATAACGACTAATTAACAACTATGACAGAGATTCCATCATTATTGGCAATAGGAATAGCGTTAATCGTATTCCTAATTATAATTTTCTTTGCAATTATTGCATTGTTCTATAAAAAGGTTCGCCAAGGCGAGGCCTTAATCCGTACCGGTTTTGGCGGAATCCAAATCGCCACCGATAAGGGCATGTATGTGGTTCCTTTATTTCACAAGTTAGAAATCATGGATATTTCTGTAAAGAAAATCCAGATCGAAAGACTAGGATCTGAAGGCTTGGTATGTAAAGACAATATGCGAGCGGACATTAAAGTAGCATTTTTTGTTCGTGTCAACAACGACATAGAATTTATCAAAAGAGTAGCACAGACAATTGGTGCGGAGCGGGCTTCAAAAATCGAAACCCTTGAAGACTTGTTCGAGGCCAAATTTTCCGAAGCCTTAAAAACCGTGGGAAAAAAGTTTGATTTCATTGAACTGTATGAAGCCAGACGGGAGTTTAGGGATGAGATCGTAGATATAATAGGGACAGATCTAAACGGATATACCCTTGAAGATTGTGCGATCGATTTTTTAGAGCAGACTCCGGTAAATTATTTAAGGGCTGACAATATTCTAGATGCAGAAGGAATAAAGAAAATTACTGAACTGACAGCAGAGCAAAACAAAAAAGCTAACTTCATTAAACGTGATGAGGAAAAAGTCATACGAAAGCAAGATGTGGAGGCACGAGAAGCCATCTTGGAATTAGACCGGCAATTGGCAGAAAAGGAGGAATCCCAACGTAGAGAGATTGCCAACATTAAAGCCAGAGAACAAGCGGACATCCTAAAGGTGGCCGAAGAAGAGCGATTAAAATCTGAAACTGCTAGAATAGCCACTGAGGAGAAAGTAAAGGTGGCTGAAGAAAATATGCAACGTCAGATCATTGTTGCAGAAAAGAACAAGGAACGAACCAACGCTGTAGAAACGGAGCGAGTTGAAAAAGACAGAATGCTTGAGGCAACCGAAAGAGAACGTATAGTAACTCTTGCTCAAATTGAAAAGGAAAAAGTTGTTGAAGTTGAAAAGAAAAATATCCAAGATGTTATCCGGGACCGAGTGGCGCTTGAAAAAGGTGTGGTTCAGGAACAGGAGAACATGAAGGATATTGAGGCCTTTAAAACAGCAGATAGGGATAAAAAGGTGAAAATCACAATTGCAGAAGGTGTTGCAGAGGAAGAGCTTATTAAAGTAATTAAGCAAGCGGAATCCAAAAAGGAGGCCATGAAGCAACATGCCGAGGAAATTAACATTGAGGCACAGGCGAAAAAAGAAGCAAGTGCCAAAGAGGCAGAAGGTAGAAAAATCCTGGCAGAAGCAACCGCGAAAGAAGAAGCGACCATTGGATTGTCAGAGGCACAGGTTATGCATGCCAAAGCAGAAGCAAATGAACGCCAAGGAATTGTAGAGGCATTAATAATTGAGAAAAAAGCCTTGGCTGAGGCCAGAGGAATTGAGGCTAATGCAGAAGCAAAACGCAAAGACGGATTGGCAGAAGCAGACGTTATTAAAGAAAAAGCCCTAGCCGATGCAGCCGGAATTGAAGAGAAGGCCAACGCAATGAAGAAATTAGATGGTGTGGGCAAAGAGCACGAAGAGTTTAAGCTTAAGTTGGATAAAGAATTACAGGTTGATTTGGCAGAAATCAATATTCAAAAAGCAATTGCAGATGCGCAGGCACAAGTGATTGGAGATGCCTTAAAAACTTCCAAAATTGACATCGTGGGAGGAGAAACAATGTTTTTTGAGCAAATTATTGGTCAAATCACTAAAGCAAAAGGCTTTGATAGAATGGTAAATAACAGCACAAACATCCAGGAAATTAAGCAAGCCTTACTTGGTGACGGCAGTGGTAATGAGGGAGAATTATTGTCACGGATAAAAGATTTTGCTGAAAGGTATAACATCTCAAGTGAGGATATCAAAAACGTCACAATTGCCAATTTATTGATGACTATGCAAAATCAGGCTACAGATAAAAATGAACAAAACGTGATTGGCAACCTTCTGAGTTTAGCTAAAGGCCTAGGGATTTCAGGAAATAAATTGTAAAACTTATCGCGTTCAATGTCTTACTGCAAAAGCTTAATAAGTGCATTGAACGTATTTTTCTATTCCAAAAAGTTATTCTTAAAACAACACGCAAATGTTAGCATTGAGCAGCTCATGTGTAAATTATTCACGTAAGTTACGCACACCTATATAGCACAACTCCAATGACTGAACCTAATAAAACGGAACAAAAGCAAATTTTAGATGGTGGCACATATGAAATCATTAGAAACAGGTTACAAAAGCATAAACAAGACCTTCAAAATCGGTTAAACCAACTAAATGAGGATCGTAAAGCTGTTTTTGGTGCTTTAGAAACAAAACTAATCGCTAATGATAGAATTTCCACAGAAAATAATTGTATCGCACGTGATATCGTTTCTTTTGGGAATACTTGTGTGTTTGGCTATAATGTGCATTTTGGCTTACGTACAGATATAAAGCTCAATGACGTATTTAGCGTATACAGTTTTACCAATAACAGGTTTGAAGCCATAGGGCTAGATTTTATAGAAGACGTTCAGTTTCAAGCAGATTTTGATAATCTATACAAATACTACCGAAATACCATCTTTGCGAGATTTGCCAAAATAGGCAATTTTCTATACATGATTTTTCAATTGAGTGAAAGTGTCACTGATATTAAGGCATTTAAATGGCTTATCAAAGATGGAAAACTGGTATATGTAGACAACAGAAGCGATCATGAATACAAGTTCCCTGCCCAATATGAGTTTAAATGGCTAGAAGTTACTCGTGATATGCACCGGTATGGGGTGCATTCACATGTTTCAATATTGGATAAAGTATTTGTAGAGGCAATAGGAGGAGATCTTACCATAAAAATAGAGGACAATACAGAAGATGGTAAAGGGGTCTATGATGAACCTGTAGATTACCCAGATCAAACGCTAGACGATGCACAGTACAAATATGCAGATTTAGGAAATCTTATTCTTATTGATATAAAACCATTTCAAGAAGATTCCAGATTTTTTGTATACAATCACAAGGTACAGGAAGTGCAAAAAATTGACAGTTTACGAGAAGCTGCGGTACTTCTACCTGATGACCAAGGAATTATTTTTCCGACAGGTTATTATTTGCAAACCGGAGAATACCATGTTTTCGATAATAGCATCCCCAATGTAAAGTTTGTTTCGCGAATTGCTTCTCCCAATGGTGAAGATTATATGTTCGTGTTCTATTCACCCTCGGAAGGTTTGTATATTCTAATGAGTTATAATGTGATCACTCAACAGATTGTCACGCCTATTATTTGTAATGGTTACACCATTTTACAAAATGGAGAACTTAGTTACTTTAAGGGTGAAGGAGAGCAAACCAAGCATCATGTGGTACAAATTTGGCAAACTCCTTATTTAAAAGGTGATTTCATCCCAAGTAAACACACGGACTCGCTATTGTATAAAATCGGAAATAAAGACATTGTCAAAGCCATGGCTGAAAGCAATGCCTTGATCAATTTACTCAACAAAGATGATAATTATGAGGGCCTATATGAGGATGTTTCCAAGGCCGCAAAAGACCTATTGGACTCGTATTATTGGATTAAGGAACCGGATACACAGGATCTTTCTGCACCTCTAAATGAAATTAGTGATGCAGCCAATGCTGCTATAGATGAATTTACAAAGGTTGTTCAATTAAAAAAATCGGCTGCAAGCCAATCAAAGGCTTTGCAAAATAAAGCAGATGAACTTTTTGTTATAATAAAAAGCACCTCATTTAATAGCATCAATGATTTTGTATCAATGTTAACCCAGCTTCGTGGCTTAAGGGGCGAAACCATTGAATTAAACGATGTTCGCTATGTAAATACCGACTACACCAAGGAACTTGAAAATACGATTGCCGAGTATTCCGACAATATTGCTCAGCAATGTGTAGCATTTTTACTTAATGATGATGCATTGGCGCCTTATAAGTTGCAAGTTGAGGAAAAGAAAATGGCTTTGGAAAAAGTCACTAAAGTAATCGAAGCCAAGCAACTTGAGGAAGAGGTAAATCAAATTGCAAGGGATTTAGAGTTATTGATTGAAATTGTATCCAATTTAGAAATTGAAGACACATCCCAATCAACTAAAATAATCGATCATATTTCCTTGATTTTTGCCACGTTAAATCAGCTCAAAGCCGCAATAAAAAACAAACGCAAATCTCTGGGCAGCAAAGAAGCCATTGCTGATTTTTCTGCGCAAATAAAATTGGTGGACCAAAGCATTATCAACTATTTGGATATTGCCGATACCCCCGAAAAATGTGATGAATACCAAACCAAAGTATCTATTCAACTGGAAGAATTGGAAGGTAAATTTGCAGATTATGATGCGTTTATTCCCAAAATAATTGAGAAACGGGAGGAAGTCCATGCGGCTTTTGACAATAAAAAAACGGGCTTAATTGAGCGACGAAATAAAAAATCAATTGCTTTAAAAACTGCAACAGCACGCATTTTAAAAGGAGTTGCCAAAAAAGCAGAAACCTTAAAATCCACTGCAGAAATAAATGGTTATTTCGCATCCGACTTAATGATCAACAAGGTCCGTGACATCATCGATCAGCTAAATGAATTGGATGAAAGTGGGAATGCAGAAGAAGTAGCCACTTCTTTAAAGGTTGCCAAGGAAGATGCCTTACGTAAATTAAAAGACAAGCAGGAGCTGTTTGAAGATGGCGAAAACGTTATTAAACTGGGCAAGTACAAATTTGGTGTAAATAAACAGCCCCTAGATATAACCATCGTTTTCAAAGACAATCACCTCAATTATCATCTAACAGGGACAGATTTCTATCAAAAACTGACCAACAAAGTACTGGTAAACAGCCAGAAATATTGGGATCAAGAATACCCTTCTGAAAACATCACAGTATATAGGGGGAGTTACCTAGCTTTTAAACTGTTTAAGGAAACACCCTGGGACCAATTGGCGGATGCCTCCCAGGAAAACTTGGTTCAATTGGTAAAAAAGGCAAGCAGTGCCAACTACAATGAAGGGTATACAAAAGGGGTACACGATGAGGATGCGGCAAAAATTTTACTAACCCTAGTGAATACGCATAAAGACTTGGGTTTACTGCGTTACTCACCTGCCATAAGAGCCCATGCACAATACAGTTGGTATTCATTTACTGAAAAGGAACGCCTGCATCTTAATCGGATGATAAAAGCGGCTGGATCTGTTTTGGAAGTATTCCCTTATTCTAAAGAGTTTAATTACCTGATAGATGAATTGCAGCAAAAAATCCATAGGCTTATTTCTGAAACTCAGCTATTTTCAAGTGCTGAAATTAATGTTATTTCAAATTATTTGTTTGAAGAATTGCAGGGTAATGATGCCTTTGAAGTAAGTTCAGAAGCAGAGAAATTAAGGCAAGCCTTTAATAATGTCATGAAAGCAAAAAATGCTGATTTACGTTTTAAAGAAGCCATTGACAATACCAGTACATTTCATGAGAAAATAAAACTCGCAAGGCAATGGGTTGCTGCATTCATCAATCAGGAGCATCCAAAGAATGCCCGTTATATTGATGAGATCGTTTGTAATTGCTTGTTTGATCAACCCATTGCAAAAAAGAAAATGATTTCGCCAAATGCTGTCATTCATAATTTAGCGGGAAACCACCATACCATTATTGAAGGAGAATTTCATTTTAATTATCATGATTTTGTGGCTACTTTAACTCATTTCACAAATGAGGAGGTAGCCGCTTACCAAGCCTTTAAAAAGGCAAAAACCGATATTACCCTTCAGTTAAAAGAGCAGTTAAAATTGGAAGAGTATAAACCTCAGGTTCTGACTTCCTTTGTGCGTAACAAACTAATCGATCAGGTTTATTTGCCATTATTTGGAGAGAACCTGTCCAAACAACTTGGTACCGTGGGGAACAATAGTCGGACAGATAGAATGGGGCTTTTGCTTTTGATTTCGCCTCCAGGCTACGGTAAAACCACTTTGATGGAATACATTGCCAACCGATTGGGCTTAGTGTTCATGAAAATTAACGGGCCAGCCATAGGCCATGAGGTTACCTCGGTAGACCCTGAAGCAGCCACAAATAGTGCAGCAAAAGAGGAGTTAAAAAAGCTGAATTTAGCCTTTGAAATGGGAAATAACGTAATGTTGTATTTAGACGATATTCAACATTGCCATCCAGAGTTTTTACAAAAATTCATATCCCTTTCCGATGGCACCAGAAAAATTGAAGGAATATATAACGGAAAGCCACGTACCTATGACCTTCGAGGCAAAAAGTTCTGTGTAATAATGGCAGGAAACCCCTATACAGAGCGTGGGGCAAAATTCCAGGTTCCAGACATGCTATCCAACCGAGCCGATATTTATAATCTTGGGGACATTATAGGCGATTCAGACCATCAGTTTAACCTTAGCTTAATAGAAAATTCTTTAACTAGCAATCCTGTATTGAATCAACTGAGGAATAAATATCTTGAAGATGTTTATACCTTGTTAAATCGGGTTGAAAACGAAACACAGGACGGTGTACTTCATGGTAATCACACCAATCAAGAAATTCAGGATTACTTAAGCGTAATCCAAAAGGTTTTAAAGATAAGAGACACTGTACTCAAAGTAAACCAAGCTTATATAGAAAGCGCTGCTAAGGATGATGCCTACAGGACTGAACCCCCATTTAAACTACAAGGTTCTTATCGAGACATGAATAAACTGGTATCCAAAGTGGTTCCTATTATGAACAATAAGGAGTTACAAAATCTTTTGTTGTCGCATTACGAAAGTGAGGCACAAACGCTTACAAGTTCCGCCGAAGCCAACTTATTAAAATACAAAGAACTAACTGGCACAATTACACCAATAGAACAAGCTAGATGGGGTGAAATAAAAACCACTTTTATTAAAAACAACAAGTTAAGAGGCTTAGGAAATCAAGATGAAATGGCACAGGTAGTGCTGCAAATGGTCAATTTCAGTGATAACC
Source organism: Cyclobacterium amurskyense (assembly GCF_001050135.1). Lineage (GTDB taxonomy): Bacteria > Bacteroidota > Bacteroidia > Cytophagales > Cyclobacteriaceae > Cyclobacterium > Cyclobacterium amurskyense. Next base: position 1,685,014 of record NZ_CP012040.1, read on the forward strand.
TGGAAGGCATAAAAGAAGTGCTAGAACGCGCCATTAAGGCGAAAGGGTAAACTGAAATTACTACTTTGCTGAGGCTGAAAGAACCTAAATACAACAAAAAACGGTAATTTTCTTCTAAAAGGTTTTTAACTGTTTTCACTCCACTCAGTTCAAACCAATAACTCACTTTTGACAAGGCACAAGGCATGTTAAAACTTTTCAGAAATGTGCAACAAACATAGATGATTCACAAGTCGAGGCTCCTACTGAGAAACTGAACCTTGATCAACCCCTTCCGAGGTTGAGGTAATGATGAATTATTCAACGGCTATGGGGTTTTCAACTATGGTTAATATAATTGAAGCCCAAACATAAAAAAGGCGGTAAATATCCCTAAGGGACATTTACCGCCTTTTTTATTTTCAATTACTTGAAGAAGTAGTAAACTTACTTCTCGTCAATAAACTGTTTTTGAACCTGGTCCTCTTCTTCTTTTTCTTCATGCTCCTCATTTTCTTCATCAAAGAAACGTTTCTGGAAAATAAGAATGATGCCTACTCCTACAAAAATGGAAGCATCTGCTATATTGAAAATTGGCCATAAGGCAGTATAGCCTCCACCAAAGATTGGAATCCATTCCGGAACAAAACCTTCCCAAATATCAACATAAAACATGTCAACAACTTGTCCATGAAACCATGGCGTAGAAGCATCAAAAGGTGCATTACCTAACCAAACACCGTAAAATACACTGTCGATAAGGTTTCCTACAGCCCCTCCTAAGATCATGGCAATACAAATTATGTATCCCGGATGTGCCTTTTTACTTATCAAAGAATATAAATAATAGCCTATTCCGAACATGGCTATCAAGCGAAAGCTGGTCAACATAAGTTTACCATATTCTGAGCCTAGTTGCATCCCAAATGCCATTCCGGGGTTGGTGGTGTAATGCAGCTTGAACCAATCTCCAAAAACTTTGATCTGCCCTGCTGTGCCAAAATCCATTCCGTAATGAACCATCATCTTCACCGCCTGATCAATCACAATCACCAGTAAGGTGATGCCAAAATACTTCCAATACTTCATATGTTATACTTTCTCTACTTTAACGGCGAGTTCAAACTCATCCATGTCCAATACGGTGGAATTATTACTATCCCCATCTAGGGTTAACGCAAGTGCCTGTGTCTCTGTTTTAATATAATCAGAGAAATTCAACAAAGCATTGTCCACGGTTTCATTAAGTGGAGCAATCTGAATTCGAATCTTATCCTGAACTTCCAGCCCCATATCTTTACGAAGGTTCTGAATCCTGTTGACAAAATCCCTGGCAACACCTTCTTCCTTCAGCTCGGTAGTCAAAGTAACATCCAATGCCACAGTAATTCCATTGTCTGTAGCTACAGACCAACCTGGAATATCCTGAGACTGAATCAACACTTCTTCAAGTTGAAGCAAGACAGATTCACCATCTAATTGTATGCTGGCTTGCCCCTCTTTTTCAATTTGAGCAATTTCTTCTTTGCCCCACTGCTGAATAATTTGGCTAACAGCTTTCATTTTCGGCCCAAACCGTTTGCCCAACAAGGCGAAATTGGGCTTGATGCTTTTCACCAAAATGTCAGAGGTATCATCAATGTATTCGATTGATTTTATATTAACTTCTGATTTAATTAGGTCCTCTACATGTTCAATTAAAGCCTTGGTATCTTCATTCAATACAGGAATAAGTACTTTCTGAAGTGGTTGCCTTACCTTTAATCTTTCCTTTTTCCTTAAGGAATGCACCAAAGAGGAAATGTCCTGAGCCAACTGCATGCTATTTTCAAGGGACAAGTTAATCAAACCCTCATCAGATAATTTCCAATCCGTCAGGTGCACGGACAAAGGTTTGCTCTCTAGACTTGCAGTAAGGTTTTGGAACAACCAATCTGCATAAAAAGGAGCTATCGGCGATATCAAGCTGGAAATAACTTCCAGACATTCATACAAAGTCTCATAAGCTGCTTGCTTATCAGCATTCATGTCTCCTCTCCAGAACCGCTTTCTGGCCAACCGCACATACCAGTTGGACAACTGGTCTACAGTGAAATTCATAATGGCCCTTGAGGCTGGTGTTACATCATAATTTTCGTAGGCAGTTTCTGTTTCTTTTATCAGCGACTGAAGTTTGGAAAGAATCCATTGATCAAGTTCAGGGCGCTCATTAACAGGTATTTTGTTTGATGAATCGTAAGCGAAGGCATCCAAATTGGCATATAAAGCAAAGAAATTGTAAGTGTTTTGAAGTGTACCAAAGAACCTCCTTTGCACTTCCACTACTCCTTCTTTATTGAATTTAAGGTTGTCCCAAGGGTTGGCATTGCTTAACATGTACCAGCGCAAAGCGTCAGGACCAAACTCCTTAAGGGTTATAAATGGATCTACTGCATTTCCCAAACGCTTGGACATTTTATTGCCGTTCTTATCCAATACCAAACCGTTGGCGATCACATTTTTAAAGGCTACACTATCAAATAGCATCACTGCCAACGTATGAAGCGTAAAAAACCAACCTCTGGTCTGGTCAACGCCTTCGGCTATAAAATCAGCTGGATAGTTGGCTTTAAAGATGTCTTCATTTTCGAAAGGATAATGCCATTGTGCATAAGGCATGGCTCCGGAATCAAACCAAACATCGATAAGGTCTGGCTCACGGAACATCTTGTCTCCATTGTCTGCTACCAACACAATATCATCAACAAAAGGACGGTGGAGATCCACTTCTTTTCCTTTATAGGGAGATTCTTTCATATAACCTTTGGCAACCGATTCTTCTATAGCTGCTTCTAATTCAGCTACAGACCCGATGCATTTGGTCTCGGTTCCTTCTTTGTTTCTCCAGATAGGCAAAGGTGTTCCCCAAAATCTCGAGCGACTCAAATTCCAGTCAACAAGATTCTCCAGCCAATTTCCAAACCTGCCGGTTCCGGTAGATTCAGGTTTCCAGTTGATGGTTTTATTAAAAGCAACCAGTTTGTCCTTGTATGCAGTGGTTTTGATAAACCAGCTTTCTAGCGGGTAATATAAAATAGGCATGTCCGTACGCCAGCAATGTGGGTAGCTATGCTCGTACTTCTCTACCTTAAAAGCCTTGTTTTCATTTTTCAGAATGATGGAAATAATGACATCTGTGCTCTTGTAAGCCTTGTCACTTTCATCATCGTGACTATAATTTTTGACATAAAAGTCATCTACACCAAAGATCTTGTGTACGGGGATTTCATGCTCTTCAATTTTGGAAAGCAAATACTCGCCCACAACAGGAAGAAACTTACCCTTCTTGTCAACAATAGGTATTTCAAGCCCTTTTTCATCTTTAAGGAATACACCAGGAACATCTTGTTGCACAAGTGTTCTAAAGTCATCGGCTCCAAATGCTTTGGCCAGGTGAACTACCCCTGTTCCATCTTCTGTGGTCACATAATCTGCCGAGATCACCGTAAATGCCGGTTCAGGAAGCTCAAGTGCCATTATAGGGAACAATTGTTCGTACTTCAAGCCCATAAGGTCCTTGCCTTTCATTTCCTCAACGATTTGATAAGGAATGATTTTGTCTCCAGGCTTATAGGCATCCAATTCTACCTTAGCTCCTTTAGGATTAAAATAGGCCGACATTCTGGCTTTCGCTAAAAGAACCGTCTGAGGTGCAAAAGTATAAGGATTGAAAGTTTTAACTTTTACATAATCCAACTTCTCACCTATGGCAAGGGCTGAATTAGAAGGCAAAGTCCATGGGGTGGTGGTCCAGGCCAATATATAAAGATCCTCTTCACCTTTCACCTTGAATTGGGCGGTGATAGATGTGTCTTTAACATCCCGGTAACTTCCCGGTTGATTGAGTTCATGGGAACTTAGTCCCGTTCCTGCTGCAGGAGAATAGGGCTGAATGGTGTAGCCTTTGTAGATAAGGTCTTTGTCATATAGCTTTTTGAGCAGGTGCCACAGACTCTCTACGTACTTTACATCAAAGGTGATGTAAGGGTCGTCCAAATCTACCCAATAGCCAATTTTTTCTGTCAGGTCATCCCATTCATGCTTGTAGCGCATGACGGTTTCCCTACATTTTTGATTGTATTCTTCTACGGAGATTTTCTTACCGATGTCCTCCTTGGTGATGCCAAGTTCTTTTTCAACCTGCAACTCAACAGGAAGGCCATGGGTATCCCATCCTCCTTTTCTTTTTACCTGGAAACCTTTAAGGGTTTTGTATCGGCAAAAGACATCTTTAATTGCCCTGGCCATTACATGGTGAATTCCCGGGGTACCATTGGCTGAAGGTGGGCCTTCATAAAAGGTATAGGCAGGTGCTCCCTCCCTATTGCTAATGGATTTTTCAAAAACGGCATTGGTTTTCCAAAAAGCCAATACATCTTCCCCAATTTTGGGATAATCTACCTGTTTAAACTCCTGATATTTCTTCACTGTAATTAGAAAATATAATCTGTGTCTGGATGCGTCTTATAATATCGGACAATTGAAAGTTGCCCAAAACGAAGGCGTAAAGTTAATAGAAAACAAGGGTATATGTATGGCAATTGACGAAAAACTATGCAGTTAGCCTACTGCACACTAACCTAGACAACAAATCAGCCTTTCAATTACATATAGTTTGGCTCTATTACTGCCTTTACGCAGGATAAACAGCTGTTTTACTCCTTCTTAAAAAAGTATGTAATACCATGCTATTTCTCACGAGTGAAATGCCTTAGGCTTAATTAATTGCGCATTCTGCCTGCAACTCAAGAATTCTCATCATACAAGTCGAGTTCAGGTCTTCTTAAAAAAGTTGGACGTTCTCGAAAAAATCATTTGGATTTAGTGCTTTCAGGACTGAAGAGGGCGAATTTAATTTCGAATTTCTCTCTCACAAACTCATGTGTTAGGAATAGTGATTCCTTTTACTCTTCTGTAGAGGGAAAGTGCATGTTTGTCCGTCATTCCTGAGATAAAATCCAGTAATTCTCTCATTAGAACATAAGCCTCATGGTCTGTTTGTAGCTCATATTCTTCAGGCAAAAGCCTTAATATACTTTTGTTGTGGCCTGAAAACCTTTCTTTATCGAAGTGATAATTAAAAAGCGCTTCAGAAAAGGTTGACAATAGCCCTTCCAAAACCTGGTAGCCCGCTGCTTCTTTTTCCAATACGGGTTGAGAGCGGTATATTTTTTTCACTGAAAGCTCCGTGATGGCTTCCAAACGCTTAGCCGATGGAATAATTTCTGTCAATGCCTGGTCAAATTCACCAGACAAAATCTCTGTTTCATATTGTTCAAAAACAAAAGTGGTTTCTTTTATCAACTGACTGATGGCCATGGCCCGCATGATGGCCAATTTCTGTTTTGGGCTACTGTATTTTTGAAGTTTCTTAGGATCATATCGTTCTCCGATAATAGCCGCCATTAGTAAAATCGTTTCTTCCAGAGAAACCAAGCCTAGGGTACAACCATCTTCCAAATCAATGATACTGTAACAGATATCATCTGCTGCTTCCACAAGAAAAGCCAGAGGATGCCTCATGTAACAGTTTTCTGCCAATTGGGGAATGCCCATTTTTTGAGCAAGAAGCTGATAATCGGAAAGATTGCTCGTGTAAAAGCCAAATTTCTTCTGACTTCTTCGCTTCTTATCTGTTGACTGACACCATGCAGGTCTTGGGTATTTTGTAAAGGCCGCCAAGGTAGCCGGAGAAATATTCATCCCATTTCCGGTATCTACCAACATTCGAAATCCTTGTGCATTGCCCTCAAAATTAGTGAGGTCCTGCCATTCGTTGGCTGAGCATTTCTGCTCCCACATTTTACCAATGTCATGAAACTTAAAAAAATCTGAAATGGCTTCCTCCCCAGCATGTCCAAAAGGAGGATTCCCAATGTCATGAGCCAAGGCTGCAGTAGCCACAATCCCTCCTATATCAAAAGGTTGCAGTTTTTTTGCCGCCAATTCCGGGTATTTGTCTAATAGGAATTTTCCTGCTGACTTTCCCAAAGATCGACCTACACTCGAAACTTCAAGGCTGTGGGTTAATCTTGTGTGCACAAAATCATTTTCCGGTAAGGGAAAAACCTGCGTCTTGTCCTGTAGGTTTCGAAAAGGAGCCGAAAAGATTATCCTATCAAAATCTCTTTCAAATTGACTCCTTTGTAGATCTGTGTCCGAAGGTTTTAAACCCTCAGGTAAAAGTAATTTTTCCCAATTCATCATAACACCTCAAAAATACGAAGTGTAGGCTTAGGTAAAAAAGAAATAGCCGGACTATTTCCAGCCACCTCCTAATGCGCGATAAAGATCTACTACGGTAAGGAACATCTCAATTCTTGTATTGGTTTTGTCCAATTCCGCTTCCAGCACCCTAGACTGAGCAGTAATTACCTCAAGATAGGTCGCGTAACCACCACGGAACAATTCATTTGCAGTAGAAACAGCATTGAGCAATACGGCGGTTTCTTCATCCCTTAGGCTGTACACTTCCCTGAGGTTGCCCACCCGTTGGAGTTTACTTGAAACTTCCTGATAACCATCCAATATACTTTTCTGATAATTGTACAAGGCTATTTTATTAGAGGCAATGCTTTGATCATAACCAGCCCTGATGCGATTCTGCGCAAAAATTGGGGCAGTCAAGCCACCCAAGATACCAATGGTCAATCCACCAGGCATTTTTAGGGCATCTGGTAAACTTTTATCGTTTAGGCCCACATAAGGAGTAAGGCTAAAAGACGGTAAGAATTCTTTTCTTGCAGCAGACACATTGAAGTTACTTGCACGAAGCTCATGTTCAGCCTGACGAATATCAGGTCTACGCAACAGCATTTCAGAAGGCAAGCCTACTTCCATGCCATAGGGAAGTTTAATTTCTAATAAAGAAGAGGCCCTTTCAATTGGTTGTGGAAATCTTCCCAGTATAAAATTGAGTTTATTTTCCGTTTCTATGATCTCTTGCTGCTTTTCATAGGAAAGGCTTTTGGTAGATAGCAATTGGGCAGAAAACTGCTGAACAGCCAATTCCGTTGCTCTACCAGCCATTTTCTGGATTTTGATCAGCTCCAATGCCATTTCCTGGTACTCAATATTCCTGTTGATTGTTTCCAACTGAATGTCTAGCCCTAACAACTGATAGTAGATTTTGGCAATTTCTGACACCATATTGGTCACTACCAAGTGCCTGCCCATTCCTGTAGCCAGGAATTTTTCATAATCGGCTTCCTTACGGTTCTTAATTTTTCCCCAGACATCAATTTCCCAAGTACTCTGAAATCCGATAAAATTGTTTTCTGTCCTATTGACTACATTTCTGTCCCCATTGATGGTACCGCTAAATAGGTTAGGGCGAATATCACCGGATCGGTAACGAACCATACCGTTTAAGGTAGGATACATTTGCCCTTTGGTGATTTGGTACTGAGCTCTTGCGATTTCTATTCTCTCCATTGCGGTGAGAATGTCCAGGTTATTTTCAAGTCCTTCCTCAATAAGATACACCAGATTGGGATCATTGAAGAAAGCTTCCCATGAAATATCGCCAATGCTGGCAGAATCCTCTATGTCCAAAAAGGTGCTAGGCAGAGGTTCCATTTCCGGCATTACCGGGGCCTCAATACTTTTACAGGCAAACATAGTTCCCGCCGCAAGGAGGCCCATTGAAAGACGAAGGATTATTTTATTTTTTAAAAACATGTAGTATTGGTTCAATTATTTGAAAAAGATACTTGAGAATTATCTTTCTTTTCTGAAGTGGGACCTGAGTTTTCTTCCACTTTTTTAAAGGTAAAATGGGCGAAAATCACATACAAACCCGGGATGATTATCAAACCAAATATCGTCCCAATAAACATCCCTCCAGCAGCAGCTGTACCAATAGACCGGTTTCCCAAAGCACCTGCACCAGTGGCCATGGCCAAGGGCAAAAGTCCAGCGATAAAGGCAAAGGAGGTCATAAGGATAGGTCTAAGTCTGGTTACAGATCCTTCCACTGCAGCTTGAATCACAGAATGACCTGCTTCTCTTTTTTGTATGGCAAATTCCACAATCAAAATGGCATTTTTACCCAATAGGCCTATAAGCATGATTAGTGCTACCTGCGCATAGATATTGTTCTGAAGCCCTAGCAAATAAAGAGAGATAAATGCACCAAAAACCCCTACCGGAAGTGAAAAGATAACAGGTAATGGCAAGAGGAAACTTTCATATTGTGCTGAAAGAATCAGGTAAACAAATAACAAACAGATAAGGAAAATTACTATGGCCTGGTTACCTGAGGTAACCTCTTCACGTGACATTCCATACCAGTCATGGTTATAACCCTGTGGAAGTTTTTCCGCTGTAACCCTTTCAATTGCCGCAATAACATCCCCACTACTATATCCAGGTGCCGCAGAACCCTTTACGGTAGAAGAATTGTACATATTGAATCGTGTCAATTGTTCCGGTCCGTAGGCTTTTTCCATTGTAAGGAAAGCCGAAATCGGCACCATTTCGCCTACATTGTTTTTTACTTGAAGTGCCAAAACATCTTCAGGCTTGGCCCTGTATTCTGGCCCTGCCTGTAACATTACATCATACATCTGTTCAAAACGAACAAAATCTGAAACAAACTGACCTCCTAATAAAACCTGCATGGTCCCCAAAGCCTTGGCAATGGTCACCCCATTCTTAGCCGCCTGATCCTGGTCTATTCTAATTAAAAACTGAGGAAAGGTAGGATCAAAATCAGTAAAAGCATAGCCAATTTCTGGAGCTGCCATAAGTTCTTGAACCAGGTCATTTGTAACCGTAGACAACCGATTAAGGTTACCCGTACCTGTCTGATCCAATACCTTCATTTGGAACCCACTGGAGTTACCAAAGCCTGATACAGTTGGTGGCAGGAAGAAATCAATTTTCGCATCGGAGATTTCATCACCCAATGCAGCAAACTCATCCAATGTTCCTTGGATGGGTAAATCCTTCCTTTCGTCCCATGATTTCAAATTGACCATGGCCATACCATAAGAGGCTCCTGAGAGTCCATTACCCAATGAATAACCCGCCAAACTTGAAACACCAGCAACCGCTTCATTCCCTTCTAATTTTTGGACAAGTTCATCCAATACCTTTTCAGTTCTTTCTACGGTCGCTCCCACAGGAGTAGTGACATTTACATAGACCATACTTTGGTCTTCTGTAGGTATAAAGCCAGTAGGCAAAATCTTACTTACTCCCCAAGTGGCAGCAAAGAAAAACAACAATATTAGAGTAGTGATACCTTTTCTCGGCACCAAATAGGTGATGTATTGTAGGTATTTGTTTTCGAAGAAATTATAATACTGGTTGAACTTGTTAAAGAACCGCTGCAACAGTGTTTGCTTCTGTTCTTCACCGTAATGATTTTTAAGCAAGATAGCACAAAGAGCAGGGGTTAAGGTCAATGCATTGATACCAGAAATAAAGATGGCTACTGCAAGTGTCAATGAGAACTGTCGGTAAAACACACCCACTGGGCCGGACATAAATGCTACCGGAACAAATACTGCAGACATTACCATTGTAATGGCTATAATCGCCCCACTGATCTCTTTCATTGCAGCAAAAGTGGCTGCTCTTGGATCCAATCCTTCTTTTTCCATTTTGGCATGGACTGCCTCTACCACCACAATGGCATTATCCACCACAATTCCTATTGCAAGGACGAGCGCAAACAATGTGAGTAAATTGATAGAGAAGCCCAACCACTGCATAAAAAACATGGTCCCTATCAGTGCTACCGGAACAGCCAGGGTAGGAATCAATGTAGATCGGAAATCCTGGAGGAAAATAAACACTACTATAAATACCAAGATAAACGCCTCTAATAAGGTCACCAATACCTCTTTAACAGAAGCGTCAAGGAACCTCGACACATCATAGGAGATTTTGTAATCCATCCCAGAAGGAAAATTATCCTGCTTAATCTGTTCGATTTTCTTCTTCACATTGGCAATTACCTCACTGGCATTGGATCCTGGTCTCTGAATTACCATAACCGAAGCAGCAGGCTTGCCATCCATTTTGGCGATTCTACCATAATTCAGGTTACCGAATTCTACATCGGCAATGTCTTTTAATCGTAAAATCGAGCCGTCAGGATTGGCCCTAATGACAAGGTTTTCGTATTGCTTGGGTTCATAGAATTTTCCTGTATACTTAAGTACATACTGAAGTACCTGCATGTCTTTACCAGAACTAATTCCCAGTTGGCCAGGTGCAGCTTCCACGTTTTGATTGTTTATGGCTTCAATCACATCGTCCGTGGCTATTTTATAAGCTGTCATACGATCAGGTTTGAGCCAAATCCTCATGGAGTAATCTTTGGTACTCATTATCTCTGCCAATCCTACACCGTCTACCCGCTGCAATTCCTGCAATACATTAAGGTCGGTGTAGTTATAAATAAAGGCTTCATCCAGTGAGGGATCATCACTGGCAATATTGATATACATCAGTAGCCCTTCGACCTGTTTTTCTACCGTTACACCGGCTTTGGTCACAATCTCTGGCAGGTCATTGACTACTGTCGAAACCCGGTTTTGAATCTCCACAGCAGCAAGATCTGGATCTACACCTGCTTGAAAATAAACCTTGATAACTACAGTACCTCTATTACTACTAACAGAAGTCATGTAAGTCATGCCTGGAACACCATTGATTACTTTTTCAAGAGGTGTGGCCACCGTCTTGGCAGCAACCTCAGCATTTGCTCCCCTGTACTTGGCACGGATGGAAACTGATGGAGGCGCAATGTCGGGGAAAAGCTCAACTGGTAAGGTGAAAAAAGACAAAAGCCCCAGTAATACAAAGAAAAGGGAAATAACCAGTGATAAAACTGGTCTTTTAATAAATAAATCAAACATAGCTTATTGTTCTGTACTGGTAGGCATTACTTCTGCAAGGGTATCGTCATTTTCTGGTAATGTAGAACCAGTTTCATCAGCAACTATTTTAGGCTGAATGGTCATACCATCTTTCACATTCTGTATCCCTTCATACACCAGACGTTCTCCTACTTCCAAACCAGACTCTATAATATAATAATGAGAAAATCTTGCTCTAGGAATAATACTGCGCATCTCTACAGTGTTGTCCTCTTTAACTATGTATACAAAACTCCTGTCCTGAATTTCAAAGACCGCTTTCTGAGGTATAATAATTGCGTTCCTTATCTTATTGGTAAGGATGATTTTACCTGTTGCTCCGTGCTTAAGGATCTTTGTTGGATTGGGAAATAAAGCCCTAAATGCAATTGAACCGGTATTGGCATTGAATTCACCTTGCATGGTTTCGATAATGCCCTCATAAGCATAAGGCGCTCCATCTGCAAGTACAAGGTTGACAACATTGTTCTCAGTAGTCTCTCCTTTAGACTTGATGTATTCCAAGTATTCTTTCTCAGAGACATTGAAATAAACATGGACAGAGCTAATATTGGAAACGGTGGTAAATAAACTGCCTTGCTCTACCAAACTACCCGTTTTTAAAGGTATTCTATCAATAATCCCATCAAAAGGAGCCCTGATATTGGTATAGGACAATTGTACTTCTGCATTGTCCATGGCAGATTTGGCTTCCTCAATTTTCGCCAAAACAGCATCGTATTTCGCCTTGGTTAAGTTAAGCTCAGATTCCGAAATGACGTTGTTGTCCACCATAATTTTCAAACGGCCGACTTCAAACTCTATCACTTTGGCTTCTGCCTTGGCACTTTCAAAATTGGCTTTGGCTTTGGCCAATTCCGCTTTGTATTCCTGTTCGTTGGTTTTGAAAAGAATCTGGCCTTTTTTTACTTCCTGCCCTTCATCCACATTTACTTTTTCAAGAAAGCCCTGTACCCTAGCCCTAAGCTCCACATTCTGAATGGCTTTGATATCTGCTACGTAGTCCCTATGCATAATAGTGTCTGATGCAACCACTTCAATGACTGGGAATTCTTTGACTGCTTCAGCTTTTTTACCTGATTTATCGCCACTATTACATGAAAAAACAACTATTAACGGAATAAAAAATGCATATATTCCAATTTTATTTAATTTTATTCTGCTCATATTCAATACCAAACCTGTTTTACCTTTATTCAAATTTTAAAGTGATGTATTATTTACACTTTAAAGCAACAACAAATAATACAATAATTCCGGTTAAATCCTGTTAGATTTTGCCAAAGACACTTTTACTTCCTGTCAACGGGCAATATCATGGATAAATAGGTGTTTAACTTTCTTTGAATAACTCGCTATCTTTGCTGCCTGTTGATTCTTTTACTTGTTGTATATTTGCGACTATACCTAGACTGTAATATGTTCAGAAAATCTATACTATTGATAGGCTTGTCAATAATTAATCTCGCGGTGTATGCCCAAGACATTCCCCAAGCCAAAGGCTATGTGGCCTATAAAGTCAGTCAAAAGCCTATTATAGATGGTAAGCTGGAAGAGTCCAACTGGCTCGCGGCCAATTGGTCTAGTCCTTTTATGGATATCCAGGGAACTGATTTTCCAATGCCCAATCAATTGACACAAATGAAAATGCTTTGGGATGAAAATTTTTTATACATCGGTATTCTACTCAAGGAGAAAAATATTTGGGCCACCTACACTGAAAGAGAATCAGTAATATTCCATGAGAATGATATTGAAATATTTATAGATCCAGATGGAGACACCCATAATTATTACGAAATAGAGGTCAATGCCCTTGGAACTCTATGGGATCTCTTGCTAACCAAACCTTATAAAAATGGTGGAAACCCTATCAATGGATGGAACATCAACGATTTTGAATATGCCATCCATCTAGATGGAACGATTAATGACCCCAGCGATGTGGACGACCACTGGTCCATAGAGATGGCTATACCCTGGAAAAGCCTCTCACAATCCGGCCCTTCCTACAAAGCCCCTGAAAATGGTGATCAATGGCGCATCAACTTTTCAAGGGTGCAATGGCAAATTGAACCTACAGCAAATGGCTACACGAAAAAAATCAACCCACAAACCGGTAAATCCTACCCGGAAGACAATTGGGTTTGGTCCCCCATGGGATTGATCAATATGCACCTGCCGGAAAGATGGGGTTACGTTCAATTTTCTGATAGCCAAGTTGGAAATGGCAATCAAGCTTTTGTCATGCATGCAGATGAGCAGATAAAAAACGAATTAAGAAAGCTATACGATGCAGAAAAGGCATTTTTCGCTATCCATGGTCATTATACCGATCAATTGACTGAGCTAAATAGCAATACTCCCTTGTCAGATGTGGCCATAGAAGCTACTAAGTCTTGGTTTAAAATCTCCTGCCCGGCAACTTCCAAGGACAAATACTGGTATATAACTGAGGACAGCAGGATATGGAAAAAATAAGTAGGGCATTTATCGACTTAGACAGCAAATTCTGACCGGCTAAATGGCAAAACAGATCAACTCATGATAAAAAATACAATTAACTTTTTTGGTTTTTGGCTTCTTGGCCTTATTTGCATTGGTTGTACCGAAGCGACAGAAACACGCTCATTGATCAACCTATTACTTATAGACTCTCCTGGAGATTTTGATGAAGTATGGGTAGAAGTCAATGGGGTAGAAATTCTGCCTGCGGGAATTCGCGGAAGTGAGGAAAATGCCAACTGGGTGAGTATCCCCTATCAGGCTGCCAGCAATATGGTTTTGGTAAGTGCACTGGTCAATGACACCCAGCTTCTCATAGGAAGAACAGAAATTCCAGCTGGAGATATTTCCAAAGTTAGGTTTCTTCTGGGAGATGTAGCCTACTTGATAAAGGACGACATCCGAACGGACATGAGCATCTCCACAGATAGCGAGGCACTATTGGAATTGGATGTGGACATTAACACCCAAAGTGGTCTTTCCTATGACATCATTCTGGATCTGGACCTGGCCCAATCTGTGGTCGCTAACCAAAGTGGAGGCTTTGATTTTGTCCCTCATCTTAGGGTATTTGTAGGGACTGGTTTATCAGAAATCACTGGAACAATCTACCCCATTAGCATCGCCCCACATGTGCTGGCAATCTCAGCCACAGACACCTTCAGCACACTCACCGCTGATGATGGTGGTTTCTTGCTTAGTGGCTTGCCAGAAGATGAATACGAATTCAAAATAGCCGCTCCTACAGGATATCAGGACACTACTTTCACTCTCTTGACTTACCCTGACAGCACATTGACCCTAGACCCAATCACCATCACCTTACAAGAATCCACCTCCCCCTGATAATATTGCCAAGATTATGAACGAAGATCAGCATAAAATCTACATGTTAAGGGCCATTGAACTGGCTGAATTAGGAAGGGGAAGTGTCAGCCCTAATCCCATGGTGGGCTGTGTGATCGTTCATAATGGATTGATTATAGGTGAAGGCTATCACGAAAAATACGGGCAAGCCCATGCAGAGGTAAACGCCATTGCTTCAGTTAAGAACAAATCCCTTTTAAAAGAGGCAACCCTCTATGTTAGCCTGGAACCCTGCGCTCATTTTGGAAAAACCCCGCCCTGTGCAGACTTAATTGTCAAGCATCAATTAAAGGAAGTCATCATCGCTGCGGTAGACAGCAATCCTCTAGTGGAGAAAAAAGGAATTCAAAAGTTAGAACAGGCAGGAATAGCCGTGACTACAGGAGTGATGGAGCAGGAGGTTAGAAAGCAGAATGTGCGGTTTTTCACCCAAATGGAGAAAAAGCGACCCTATATTATTCTAAAGTGGGCCCAGACAAAAGATGGCTTTGTAGCCCGTACCAACTTTGACAGTAAATGGATTAGCAATTCGCTTAGCAGACAGCAGGTACACCGCTGGCGTACAGAAGAGGATGCCATTTTGGTGGGCACCAATACCGCCCGCTATGACAATCCCCGACTCAATGCCAGAGATTGGTATGGAAAAGACCCATTGAGGTTGGTTGTAGACAGGGAGTTGAAATTGGAGGAAAGTTTACATTTGTTTGATGGGCAGCAAAACACCATCATATACAATAACAAACTCAATAAGACAATCGGAAAGACCGAATGGGCCAAAATAGATGTTCGCATCGATGCCAAAAAAATCGTAGCAGACCTTTATGCAAGAAACATTCAGAGTCTGATTGTGGAAGGTGGAGCAGCAGTTTTGGGGGATTTTATAGCAAATGACTTATGGGATGAGGCAAGGGTTTTTACCGGAAATGCCAAGTTTGGCTTGGGCATCCCAGCCCCTGTTATGACAACTATTCCCACTGCCCAATATACTTTTAAGGAGGATTTACTAGCAATTTACAGGAACCATGACTGAGGAAATCAATCTACCCAATAATGCCAACAAGGAGGAAATATACAAAGCCCTTCTGCCACAAGTAAAGGCCTTGCTTTCCGGAGAGGAAGATTTGGTTGCAAATATGGCCAATATGTCCGCGGTGCTAAAGGAGGCTTTTGGCTTCTTTTGGGTGGGCTTTTATATAATCAAGAAGGGTGAATTGGTTTTGGGCCCTTTCCAGGGACCAGTAGCCTGTACTCGGATCCAAAAAGGAAAAGGCGTATGTGGCCAAGCCTGGGAAACCGGTGAAACGCAGGTAGTACCTGATGTCAATGCCTTTCCAGGTCATATTGCCTGCAGCGCCTCCTCCCAATCAGAGATAGTGGTCCCCGTATCTAAAGGAAATGAAATTATCGCGGTGCTGGATATTGATTCCGATCAGCTGGACGCTTTTGATGCAATGGATCAGAAGTATTTGGAGGTGATGGTGGGGTGGTTTTGAGGCTTTAGTAGCATTTTTTTTAGATGATTTTGTGGCCTGCGTTTCCATTTCAAATGGAGTTTACAAACTTTTTTTGGCTGTTTCTAATAAAAATGTAGTTTCTCCCTAAGATTCTTTAACCGAAACCCTTAATTTGACAGGGAAAAACAAACTAAAGGAGCTGGGTACATAATCGATACATACGCAACACCCCTGCAAAACATGTAAATATACAATTGTTGGCAATATTTAAAACAAAACCAGAATTCAATGAAAAAATTAATTAAACTGATATTACCACAAATAGCAATAAATAAATTAAGAACCTACAAACACCGAGGAAATAACGTCCTTTGCCCTATATGTAATTCCTCTTTTAATAAGTTTGGTCCTTATGGCATAATAAAAAGAGAGAATGCTAAATGTCATAAATGCGGTTCTTTAGAAAGACATAGATTAATATTTAAATATATAAACGAAAAATTCACTCTTTTAAATAATAATTCAAAAGAGAAAATTAGATTGTTACATTTTGCTCCAGAGAAAATATTTTATAACATCTTTTCCAATAACAACGGCATAGATTATACTGCTTGTGATTTATTCCCCGAAAAATACAATTACAATGGGAAAACCGAAATCACCAAAGTAGATATAACAAAAATTCCATTTGCAGATAATTCCTTTGACTTTATTATATGCTCTCACGTTTTAGAACATATTCCAAATGACTTTTTAGCTATGTCTGAATTATATCGGGTTTTAACAAAAAATGGTAATAGCATTTTGCAGGTACCAATAGACTATAATAGAGATGAAACTTATGAAGATCATAATATAACAAGTCCTGAAGATAGGCTAAAAGCGTTTGGACAAGATGACCACGTTAGAATTTATGGGAAGGATTACAAAACAAGGTTGGAAAACTCTGGATTCATTGTGAATGAAGACAACTATATTTCTACTATGGATAAAGGTGAGGTTTATAAATATGGTCTAATGGAATCAGAATTAATTTATCATTGTAAAAAATAACTACCGCCTATAACTAAGCATTCTGATGGCTGGGCCTTCGACAGGCTCAGAGACCGAGCTTCAGGACAGTGCTAAGGGATCATTTCTCGATTTTAGGAACTTGCCTTACTATGGGGAATGATTTTCCCCTTTTGTTTTTTTAGCATTAGGAGAATGAAAATTTACTGATTTTATTTGTTTTTTGACCTAGGGTTCTTTGCTTTAGTAGCTATTATTCAATAGGTAAAGGGTTTTGGAGTGAATTTTAGACTGTTATTACCTTTTGGACATACCTGTCCCATTAAGCTAAGTGGTTCTTTTTATTTTGCTTCCTCATTTAGTTTAACCAGTTGCCTGGTGGCCCCTTTTGGTCGAAATAGGCCACTGTATGCAGTTTTCCGGTTTTGCAATAGGAACAATTCTGAGCAGGGAAGCTGGTTTTTCCCAGAAATAGTTATCGACCTTCGGAGCCTTTTGAGTTGTAAATCAAATCCCGGTACATTTTCACAGGCTTTTTCAATGATAGATTGCTTTTTTTTTCATAGGTTAAAATGTTGAATATTAACGATAAGTCTAATGTAGGAAGAAACGGCAATAAAGCCGGATTCCTGCCTTAGCAGGATTCGTTCAACAATCGCTAAAATAGAGCGGGGGCGAAGTGTTTACCGCAGCTGTGTTTGCCTTAGTTAGCTTTTCACGGTTGGACAGAAACGCACTTTGAAATCCCGCCTTATCTTAGCGGAAACGTTGGGCTTCATTCCGATTTTCACTCATACAATTGTAATCGTATTTCATGAAATAAACGAATTAATAATTATAATTCATGAAAAGTAATTGATTTTCATGCTATATTTATAATCGTATTTCATAGAAAAGTATAATGAGTAATTATTTTTCACAACAAGTAACTGCATTTCATGGAAAACCTACTCCAGAACCTGGATTTCTTGCTGGGTACGCATTATTAGCAACTATTATAGAAGAAAATGGGGTAAATGTTCCTTTACCTGACAGACTTGCTATTGTTACTGAAAAACATCAACGGTACAATACCGAACAATGGCAGGTATTTACAATCAGACACAAACCTGATAATGATTTAACCAGTCACTTAGCTTTTGCAATAAAGTACGAAGGAATTGATCTATACATTCTAAAAAAGTTTTTTGAGCACACAGGTAAGGAGCTCGTTCTCCACATGATAAAGAAAGAGCCCACCAGTCAGTATAGCAGGAGAGTATGGTTCCTCTATGAATGGCTAATGGATGAAGTACTTGATATACCAGATCTAAAGACAGGAACATATGTCGAAATAGTCAATCCCAAACTACAGTTCACGAGTTCTTCAATTAATTCGACCAGACACCGAATAAAAAATAATTTACCAGGTACACCAGCGTTTTGTCCCATGATTAATAAAACCGATAAAATCGAAAGCTTCATAGCTAAAGATTTATCTGGCACAATCGAAAAAGGCTTAGATGGTAGGGATAAAGATCTCATTAAAAGAACTGCTGCATTTCTGTTATTAAAAGACTCAAAAGCCTCCTTTGCCATCGAAGGAGAATACCCCCCAAATCTTAGAGCAAGAAACTGGGGCAAAGCAATTGGACAATCAGGAAAAAAAGAGCTAACAATAGAAGAATTAGAAAGGCTTCAAGACGTAGTAATTGGAACTAAAAAACTGAAGAACATGGGATTAAGAACGCAAGAAGGCTTTATCGGAGAGCATGATCGTGATACTTTTTCCCCGCTACCTGACCATATATCAGCAAAGTCTAAAGATTTACCATCTTTGATGAAAGGGCTACTAGACACAAATAAATTGCTGCAAGAATCAAGTTACGATCCGGTTTTAGCAGCGGCAACAATAGCATTTGGATTTGTATTTATTCACCCTTTCTCTGATGGCAATGGCCGCATACACAGATACCTGATTCATCATATATTGACTCGAATGGGGTATACTAAAAGGGGGATGATTTTTCCCGTATCAGCAGCCATATTAAATCGGATTGACGAATACCAGTCAATTCTAGCGTCATACTCATCTCAAAGAATAGAATTAGTAGAATGGGAACCAACAGCAGATCACAATGTTAGAATTCTTAATGACACAATTGATCTATATCGCTATTTCGACCTAACCAAACAGGTAGAATTTTTATACGAATGCGTAGAAGAAACCATCGAGAAAATAATACCAGAAGAACTGGATTATTTTGAAAAATATGATCGGATGACTAAATACATAAACAATTATTTGTCTTTGCCAGACACCAAAGTGGATTTATTAATCAAATTGCTAAATCAGAATAAAGGTAGGTTATCAAAGAATAAAAGACAAAACGAGTTTGACGATATCACCGATGAAGAACTTTCAGCAATTGAAGAGAGCTTTCAGTCCATTTTTGAAAAAAAGCAATAAATAAACGAAAGCCCAATAAAACCTAAACTGCATTAAAACGCAGTTTAGCCAAACGTAGCATTGAAAAAATGGACAGAAAAGAGAAAAGACAAAAAATTGACCAAGCAATTAGGGATATTACGATACCATTCTTGCGAGAAAAAGGATTTATGGGATCTCTTCCACATTTCAGGCGACAAAACAAAGATGGAATAAACCTTTTGACTTTTCAACACAGTCTATATGACACAAAATTTATTGTAGAAATAGCCAATTGTCCACCTGAAGGAATCACAACCCATTGGGGAAAAGAAATTTCAAAAAATAAAGTGACCGCTCATGACATGGGACATAGACTCAGACTCGGAAGCGAAAAAAACAGTTCTCCCGTTTTGCAACAAGTACACTTTTTGAGCAGGGAGTCTGGTTTTTCTACAACCTCTATCGCCACCTGACCGATTTGAAGGTCGATATTGACCTTATGTGAGGCCTTATAAGTACTGGCCAGGATGCCATAATGCTTTATTCGGGTAAAGCCCTTGGGCAAGATCCCGTTTCTCGGGACAAGTTATGTAGCGTCAACCTTCTAAGGAATTCCCGAGCCTTTAGTGTACAGGTTTCTTTTTCACCCTCTGGATAAATTTGGTATCTTCGATACCAGATGCCTATGCCGGGCACACACACTTAAAGAGAAAGCCTAAAAGAAATGAGCACATAGAGAAACGACATGGCCAATGAAATAAATCAAATTGCTCTCTTTGAAAAACCATTGTTTACATGGTATAAGTTACCCTTGTCGATCGATAGGGAATTGAATTTACCTGCCGAGTCTTGTTTTGCTTATATTCTTGAGGGGGATAATCAAGACTTAACGGATTCAGGTTTTTTAGCTGAAAAAGGAACCGTTATACTTTCTCTATGTGGAAAAACAGTTGGTAATTCCCTTTCAAAAATAGAAACAGTTTTTTTAAGTACAATTATCGTTCATTTTGATAGAGAGGTTCTAAAAAAGGTATTCAACTACGAAAAACCTAAATTTTGGAAAGAGCTCAAACACCCATTAAAAAAAGACATTGCTCAACAAGACGCCTCAGCTTTAGTGAGCGCTTACTTTTTGAATGTTGCTGACTTATTCAATCACAAAAATGCACTTAACGAAGACATTTTATCAGTTAAACTAAAAGAGATCGTCTTATTACTTCTGCAAACTCAGGAATCTTCAAATCTAAATGCAATCGCAAGGAGTTTATTTTCAGATAGGATTTTTTCATTTCAAGAAGTTATTGAAGCCAACTTATATGAACCTATAAATTTGAACCGTTTGGCTGCCATGACAAATAATAGTCTTGCTTCCTTTAAAAGAAACTTCAGGAAAATATACAACAGCTCTCCTGCGAATTACATAAAAGAGAAGAAATTAGAACGAGGGAAAAAACTACTCAATCATTCTCAAAAATCAATAGGTGAAATTTGCTACGAATGTGGCTACGCTGATCCCTCCAGTTTTGCGAGATCGTTCAAAAATAGGTTTGGTATTTCTCCTTTAGATTTCAGGTTGAGCCAAAATGAACATTAATTGAGCCCTTGTGTAGGACGCTTGTCCCAAACCCTTTGGAACTTTGCAGAAACATCAATTTTTAAACACAAGAAGAATGAGTAAGACGAAAAGTTTTTGGGACAATGCATCAAAAAATTACGATAAAACAGAAGAACGGTTTGAGTACATCCATCAAAAGTCAAGGGAGAACACTAAAAAACATATAGAAAGCGCTAATGTAGTATTGGATTATGGTTGTGGAACGGGCACAACAGCTTGCGAGATTGCCAATGACGTTAAAGAGATTTATGCCATCGATATATCATCGAAAATGATTGAAATTTCCAAAGGAAAAGCAGCTGAAAAAAACATCAAAAATGTGACATTCGCTCAAGGGGATATTTTCGATGAAAACCTGAGAAAAGAGTCTTTTGATAGAATATTAGCATTTAATATGCTACATACTATCCCTAATCCTGAAAAGGTGACGAAAAGAATAAACGAATTACTAAAACCTGATGGATTATTTATTTCTGTGACACCCAGTCTAGGAGACAAGATGTCATTTTTAGTAGGCTTGCAGATTCGACTTGTACAGGTACTTTGTAAAATTGGAATAATCCCCATTCCGATTAGAATACTGAAAAGCACCGACTTAGATACTTTAATTGCCAAAGGAAATTTTCAGACAGTTGATTCCGAGAAAATTTATAAAGATGCCTCCAACTATTTTATAGTAGCTAAGAAAAAAACTGAAATGTAACAGGTGCTAATCGAAGGGATGGCCGCAGGCAATAAGCCTGCTGCCTGTCCCGACCCTTCGGGAGTGCGCCTATCACAGCTCTACTTAGCTTTCCAAAGTACCCTCCCGGTCGACCCCTGTGAAAAACAGGGCAGGCTGTACGAGTCTTGTACCTTCCCTGCATTTCGGCGCTTCACTAAATGTTAAACACCTGATTGATGCTGGAATATTTACAGAGAATACAGCTTGTAATAATTCAATCAAATCACATGAAATAAGTATCTAAGAGAAGGATTAAATGGAAGGCCATCTTTACTACCTTGAACTATATAGAATACAATCTGAATAATAACTATTAATAAAACTAAGCTTTCTGAGGGATCTAACTCTTCGACAAACTTAGGACACACCTCAAAGAACCATTCACAGACTCATTATTATCCTAGAGGTTTGGGTAATGGTACTACGGAAAATAATTAACTCATTCTATTTTTTAAGCGTCAAATTATTGATGAAGTAACAGTCCTTATTTCCAATGTATAGGTGTATTTTTTAGTCGCTCAAATCCAATAGAAAAAGAATAATAGAGCACATTTTAGACTATTATCTATGTTTGAAGATAGTTTTAGATTTAATAAAATAGAATAATCATCTATTACTAAAACTTAATATAAGATAATAAATACCGTCACAAAACACAATTTTAAAATTTTCTTTAAAAAACTTACGACGTTACAGTGTATTTATTAAACATTTTTATTAAGTTGAAATACATTAAAAAATCATAGGTGCTTGATATACAACATGTATACCAGAAACTCTCTTGGTGAAATATAGCTATGTGAAGAGGCTGTATTGAATTAAAGAATCTTTTTAGGAGTGAATTTATAGGTTTTTCAGCAAGCGTGAGATTGAAACTATTTTAACAGTAATAAATTGGGTTTTAATCTTGATACTGAGACTGTGGCAATGAGAGTCAATTGAAGCTATTTCGAGAATTACAAATAATTATAATTCCTCAATAAATCGTTAGGTAAAGGAAAAAAAATAATAATTACAATTGAATAGATGACTTTCCGGAAACGGTTCTTATACAAGAATAAAAAGTCAGAACTAGATATAAAACCTAAATGGATAATAAGATAAATGGAAAATATTGTCCAAATCCGTCTTTATTTAGGTTTGTCTGTAAGAATGGAAGAAGAAAAGCTTATTTTTACAAGGCAAAGAAAAACTCAATAATAAATCAGGTATCTAGCTATTTAAATATGCCTATTAGTAGGTATTTACATATAAAATATTAATAATTAAATTTATAGAAAATTGGAATAATATTAAACCTTAAAGATTATGCCTTGTAAAAGTCCTTCATTAGAAAGAGTAACCGAAAAATCTGAGAAAGCTAAAAAACAAATTGAGCAATTAAATAAACAATTGTCAGATTTGGAAAATTCTGCTAAAGAGAAATTTGAAAAAAAAATTAAAGAACACTCTGAAAAGGCTAATGTCTATGATTTTAGACAATTAATATTTAATTCAGCTATAAAGACTGAATATTCCCACGAATTTAGTTTAGATAAAATTGCACCTGTAATTTCAGCTGCACTCGAGGCTGTATCCCAGTCCTTAACAGGCGGAGTAATGCAAATTTTAACTTCCCCAAAAGCTGTAAGCAGTTATTCAGATTTAGTATTATCAATATCTGAAGCAGCAAAATCTACTTCATCTGCATCCAATAGTTTGAGTTTTAGTGCTAATAGAATTGCGCCTGGTGTATTTGCATTTTTGTCAGCTAATTCAATTTCAATAAAAGACAAAGATACCTTTGGAGAAGAAGCTGTTACAGCGACTTCAATTTTTTATAGTTTAAATAATAGTATAGAAGACCTTAAACAATCAACAAGTTTTGAATTAGCTTATTTAAATGCGGAATTGATGCTAAAATTTAAGAACATCCAAATTGGAAATACTGACGATTTATCTAAAGGATTAATCACTATTGCTGTTTGGAATGAAAAATATTTATTGATTGAGGAGATTATGAAAAATATTCGAGAAAGATTAGATAATTCCACGTTCAAAGATATAATAGCAAGGTCTAAAGACGAAGATGTAGATATAGATTCTACACTTTTCAACACAAGTAAGAATAGACTTATACTTGAACAATCAGTTCTGCAATTTGAAAATCGTGGTTCATTATATAAAGGCGCTTTGGAAAATGCGAAAACAATGTTGAACAACCCGCTTTTTTAAATCAATCATATAATAGTTTTAATATTAATCTAAAAAAATATACTAATGATTATTACTTTTAATGATAAACAACCGAAAGTAGAAGAAGCAACAGAAATGGCTAATTCTGTTTTAAAAAACCCTCTTTTTTATTCTAAAATTCGTGAAAAAGATAGCTTTGACTTAAGTACAGCCTCACCACAAAATATAGCAGATTTAATAGAACAATCAGATTTAGAGTTTAAAATAGACCTTTTCTATCCATCAGGTTGGAAAGCCATAAAGTACAGAAAAACTTTTGCTTATATGGATAGTCGATTCCCAAATACTTTATTTTTGAATTTAAAAAAGTTAAAAAGAAGTTCAAAAAGTATTGCAGCGACAATTATACACGAGAGTTTGCACGCTCTAGACCACGAAGCTATTGAATATACTTTCGGTCACGGAAATAACAGTTCAAAAGGAAAATCTAATACAGCACCATATTGGGTTGGAAATCTAGCAAATAAAATCTTGGAAGGCGATTTCGATGCTAAATTATTGGTTTTTGACCAAATAGAAGATGACGAAAATGATTATCTCGTGTAAATAAACTGCTTACAACAATTAAGCTACAATGATGCTAAGTAAGGCTTCGGTTCAATATAGCGGGTGTTGAACTCAAGCTCCGGTAGCTTTCTGCTATGGGGATAGGAATGGTTTTGTTGCGTAAATCAGGGAATTAGGTGGTAGCAAAATTATTAAAAAGTAGACGAATTGATTGTCTAGTAGGGCTTTTATGTCCTTGCCTCATTGATTTTTGAGTTGCTTTTTGAGGTCTTAGAAAACCTAAAACATAGGTATACCAGGGCTTCCAGTGAAGCATTTTTGATAAATTGTGATTATTGGCGAGGTTATGCATTTTGGAGTTGGTTTTTGGGTACTCCTCACTACGGGGCGATTAACTTGGTTGTAATAAGCATTTTATTTCCACAGCAGTGGCACCTTTCAGGATTGTAATTGAGTTTTTCTTTGGCAATCTATATCCAAGAAAATTCAGCTTTTTGCCATTTAAGTTGCTTGAGGTCTTTTTTTGCCGGATTTAGCTCTTTGTTCTTGTTTTTGGATGTCAATAAACCATGATGGCGTATCCTTTTCTTCTCAGGCTTGACAAAATAATAGTAGAAATCAGAATTGGACTTTGGGCTACTGCCCAGACGCCATCTGGCCCATCACGGCATATCACCCTAATGAATATATATGGTGATTTGCTGATGATTTAAAACCCTGATTTCTTCCAGAAATCCCTGCACATAATTAATACCTTAGAAAACCTGAAAAAATGTTAATTCACAGCCTATTGATTTAAGGGTTAATTTTGTATATTAGTTAGCGAATAACCATGCGGGGGCACGCACTTTGTAAAATAAATTAAAATACAACCTATATTCAATTATGGAAATTGAAAATGCAATTATAATCTCTCTTACTACCTACAAGATAACCTCTCTTTTAGTTGGTTTAATTTCAATATATATGGGTTACAATCTATTTATAAAAGGTATTTGGGGGCAAGCAGGAGATTTAGATATGAAATTCCAAGACAACAGATTAATTCTTAAAAAAGCTGCCCCTGGAACATTCTTTGCTCTATTTGGCGCAATTATCATATCCATTACATTATGGAAAGGATTAGAATTTAATAAATATTCCAATTCTCTAGAAAGTGGTAGTAAAAAGTCAGATGAATTTGAAAATAAAATCCAAGATTTACCAGATGTTCCTCCGATTAAATAAAAGAATCTATGAAACTCAAAAAATGGATTGTAGCGTCAATATTTTTAATAATTGCATTTAGCTTCACTTCGAATAATGCACATTATTCGAATAATTTTGGTGAGCTATATAATAAAGGAAACAATGCATATAAGAATAAGAACTATGTAGACGCATTGAAGTATTTATACTCTTACAAAGTAATCAATGAACATAAACTATCTGATGGGCATAAGGACTTCTTGAAAAAATTAAATATTGCAATATTAGATTGCGAACTTAAATTACGCCATAAACTTATCGTCATAAGGGAAAATGAAAACCAAAAAACTACCAGTTATTTTAATGGTAATGGTTATGAAATCCCTGAATACTTAAAGGAATTTATTAAGAATCAAAATCCTGACAAACCAATAACTATTTTAGGTGGTAAGGGGCATGAGCTACCGGAGAGCTACAATAATTATCTTAAAGATGCAAAATTAGATGGACTTGAAAATATTGATTTTGTAATAATACAAGACAACGAACTAATTATTGACGAAGCTGTATTGACCAAATATTTGAATGAAAATAAGAAAAATCAACCACAATTAGAATCCGTCAATAAAGCTATTGAATTCCAACTAAATTATCAGCAGCTTTTGCTAAATGAAAAATTAAAGTTGATCGATTAGACGGCCGTGAGCAGAAGCGCACGGTGCGCCTCTCGTATACGTTGGTAAACCGGTTTATGGGTTACATTTTGAAGTAATAGGAAATCATAGATTCATACCCTTTTATTCTCAGGTGTGACAAAGTCATAGTATTAATCAGAAATGGATTTTGAGCCACTGCCCAGAAGACTTTTCTGCTAAGCCACCTGGCCCTTTTCGAAAATCCATCCTTGTAAATAACCAAGGCAGGCTTTGCGAAATGCTAATACTTCAGGACACCGCTTGTGCAGAATTTAATTGGGAACTCCCGCACATAAGGTATACCGATGAAACTCGTCACAGGCTACCGACATGCTTCGGCACAGGTTTTCACCTTCTGGAATAATTTGGTATCTTCGATACCAGATGCCCATGCTGTGCACACACATTACCCATAAGCAATGCCCTTCTGGACACTGCGCATAGCCTAACCGTTAGCAGTAATCCTCCATATATGAAACACATTTACTTTCAGAGCTAACGGGGTGTTGCTTCATCTCGACATTTTCTTATATTAGTAAAGCTCTTTGTAAGACCGATTTTTAAACTGTTGCTTCTGATTATTCGGAAAGCACGGGCGCAATCCTGGTTGGGATGCTTGCGATTACTTTAGTGGCGGTTCCGGTTTTTACCGGAAACCCCGTTCAGAATATTTTCTTGCCAAAAGCACATCCCCTTAGAGCCTAAGTTGTCTCATTATGGAACAGGAATTTGTATCAATGCAAGTCGTTAATCCGCAGGCTGCGGGTATCGATGTAGGCAGTCGCTCCCATTGGGTGGCTGTGGGGCAATCCGAAAAGGATGTGCGTGAATATGGAGTCTTTAATCAGGATCTGTTCGCTTTGGTAGATTGGTTAAAAGAAAAAGATGTCAAAACAGTGGCCATGGAGAGTACCGGTACTTACTGGCAAAACTTGTATGTGGTTTTGATTTCCAAAGGGCTTCATGTGGTGCTTTGTAATGGAAAGTTTACCAAAAACATCAAAGGTAAGAAAACAGATATAAAGGACTGTCAGTGGATTCAGAAACTGCATACGCTAGGGCTTTTGACCAGTAGTTTTCTGCCTGATGGTAAGACAGAAGAACTCCGGACCTACTGCAGGCAAAGGGCTAATCTACTTCAATTAGCCGCCTCTACATCCAAGAAGATGCAAAAGAACCTTAGGTTGCTCAACTTAAGATTGGACGTAGTGGTCAAGGATATCTGTGGGCTGACTGGTCTGTTGATTATTAGGGCTATTTGTGATGGTGAAACTGATCCAGAAAAACTGGCCTCTTTGAGGCACGGAAACTGCCGGAAAAGCGAAGAAGAGATAGCCAAAGCCTTGCAGACCAATGGCAGGAAAGACTATCTTTTTGCGCTCCAACAGGAATTAGAGACCTACGACCATCTTCAAAAGAAAATTGATGAGGGCGATAAGGAAATTGATAAGATGCTTGATGAAATCATCCATTCCGATGACAATAAGCGGCAGCATTATATTGAGGCGAAACCCCACAAAAGAGTCAACAAAAACACGCCAAAGGACATTGATCTGAATCTGAAATCCTATCAGATGTTTGAAGGTACTGACCTGCTTGCAATTGAAGGGATGAGTTATTCTACTGTTCTGGCACTAATGAGTGAGGTTGGACTTGAAGGAATCAGGAAATTCAAAACAGCCAAGCATTTTACATCATGGCTGAGGCTTGCACCTAATAATAAAGTAAGTGGAGGTAAAGTACTTTCCAGTAAAGTTCCAAAAGGAAGCAACAGACTGAAAATCGCATTACGGAATGCTGCCAATGCCATTGGAAACCTGAAGGATTCTACACCACTACGAGACTTCTTCCATAGAATAAGCTTTAGAAAAGGGAGGGTTTCGGCTATAAGTGCCACCGCCCGTAAGCTGGCGGTTATCATCTGGAATATGGTGGTGAAGGGAGTTCCCTATATTAATCCGGAAGGCTATCTCTTCCTAGATCAGAAAAGAAAATTGGGTTTAGTTAAACGGATAAAGAAACAAATCGATAAATTCGGTCTGACTAATGAGGACCTTGGGCTCGAAATTGAGACAATTTGAAGGTTTTTTTGTAACGTTAGTCAGAATTAATTAACAACAAAATAAACAAATCATTACACCAAGAGAAAAAACTGAAAAAGCAGTACAAAATGGCTTAGAAAAAATTGAAGATGTTTATCAGCCATTATTAACTGTCATTAATTTAAAAATTACAGATGCAGAATTGATCAATCAGAACCCAAAGGATTATTATGATGAGTCTAAAGAAGCAGAAAGAGCCGCTCAGAATTTAGGTCGGGCCTTAGGGATCAAATGGTGATTTTAGAATTTATTATAAAAGCATCTAATCGTGTAGAAGACTACCGTGAGCCATAAGCCCACAACCAGTCCCGCCTCCTTAAGATTGCGCCTCTCACAGTACTACAGGGCTTGCAACAGTACCATCCGATCAACCGGGACTCTCGTATCTCCCCTACATTCCTGCTCTTCACTATAATGATCCAAAGGGATCATTTTTCACATTCAGTCCCAATTCACAGGATTATAAGTTGAATTTTGAGGTAATAGGAAAGCATAGATTGATAGCCTTTTCTTCTCAGGCGTGACAAAGTAATAGTAGTAATCAGAATGGGACTTTGAGCCACTGCCCATCCTCCCATTCAAGATCTACTCCAAGCATATGCTTGTCCCTGTTCTACTCCCAATCTGATCAGATTTTTACGTTTTCGCTCAGGCTTCCTCTTCCGGTGAATCTGGACCAAATGAAACATCGAATCAACTGATGAAATTCGGCACAGGATAATGCCATGCTTGCAATAGTGCATAGCAGCAGCTCCACTACTTCAGAGATTTACAATCATTTTTTGGCGGTTTCTAATAAAAATGTAGTCTCACCCCTAGATTCTTTGTCCAAAACCCTTAATTTGACCGGGAAAGACAAAGCAAAGGAGCTGGGTACATAGTTGACATATACGCAACTCCCTTGGTAAATCATAGCTTTACACAAATTTTTGCAGCAATTTGAACAAAATGAAACAAGATTTAAATAAGGTACTTAGGTATATAGAAGAAAATATAAGAGTTACAGATCAAACTACAATAGAATATCTTGATCCTAAAGGTCATATCGAAAGATTAGGTAGTAGACAAAATCAAGTTATCTATGGACGAAGAGGTTCAGGAAAATCCCTGCTATTAAAATCATTGAAGCTTAATAATGAAAGTAAATTCTGTATTACAATAAATCTTGATGATTTTAAAGACATAAGCTTTCCAGACTCAATTATTCAGGTACTTCGTATAATCATAAAACAATTATCAAAAAGGGTTGACAAGGAATACAAATGGTATCAGTTAAATAGGTGGAAAAAAGCAATAAAGATTCAGAGAGATCTGTCAAAATATCTAAAAACACTTAATGAACGCTTGAATAACCCTGATTTATATGAAGAAGCATCCAGAACTAAAACAGGAAGCAAGCTTTCGGGAGAAGCAAAGAGTGGTTATGCAGGCAGTGAAGCAAAAGTTGGCACTGAATTATCGGAAGAACAAGAATTTTCCAAAACTATAAAAATAAATAAGTTGAATATCCTGCGAAATGAGCTGACCGATTTCAAAGAATTAATTGAACGAACAACAGAGTTTATTAATAATGATATTTTTCTAATTCTGGATGACTTTTACTTTATTCGAAAAAGTGACCAACCATACTTTGCGGACTTTTTCCATAGAATCTCCAAAAACACTAGACTATACTTGAAAATAGCCACTATAAAACATAGGAGCTCACTGTATATACAAGGTGAAACTTATATAGGTATGGAGATTAGACACGATGGACAGTCCTTAAATTTGGATTATAGCTTAGAGAATTTCAATGCTATGGTCTCATTTATGAAAGACCTACTTAATTATGTGAATAAAAAGGTAGATGTAGACTTGAATTATGATAAGCTGTTTACACCCAATGCATTTCGTTTTTTATGCTTATCCTCTGGTGGCGTTCCAAGGGACTTTTTTGCTTCTTTCCTTTCAATCGGTAATAAGATAATTAACGGACAGCAGTCTATAACTAAGCCAATGGTTATAGAAACTAGTATTGAAGATTTACCTTATAAGCTTGAAGCTTTTAAAACTGACTCACAAGAAGAAAAGGAGATCCTAGAGCATTATCTGCAATACATTCAAAATATTATAATTACTGAGAAAAGGTGGAATTCATTCTTAGTTTCAAATACTGATATCACAAAGTATCCACAGATTAATCAAGCTATAAAGGAATTAGTGGATTTGAGATTACTTCACCTTGCAAATTCGAACACTAGCTGTGCTCCAAGCGATGGTATACGTTACTCTTCGTATTTGGTAGATATTGGATTATTCCCTAATTCTAATCCAAGGAAATTCAATCAAGTAGAGCCGGGCCAAAAAGATGAAAAAGGTAGAGAAGATAAACTTAGGTCCGCTCCCAAAATAAACTTGGAAAATTTCAAGGATTTTATAGAGGGAAAAAAACTAAAAAAGAACTTAAAAGTAACTGACTAAAATAAGAACTACCCCCAATAACCAAGCATTCTGACGATTAACCCTTCGACAGGCTCAGGGCCCAGATCACCTTATTAGGAATTAGGCTTACTATGAGGAATGGTCTCCCCTCTTTTTTTTTAGCGTTGGTAGATTGAAAAAGCTGCTACTTTTATGTTGTTCTTTGACCTAGGGTTCCTTTTGCCTATTTAACAAAAATGCAGATTCTTTTTTAAACCCAATACTAATTGCTATATCACCCAATAAGAATGTTATTTTTGATTCAGGAAGATCATATTATTCTTTTAAGGGCTAGGTAGAATTTCGCTCTTAAACAAAAACCCAATTTAATTAAGTCATGATGAAAATACCTAAGGCCTTAACAATCCTATTGATACTAGTGAACTTTTCAGCTTTTGCCCAGACTATTGACGCATCAATGGGTAAAGTTGGTGATCTATCATTACTAAAGGAGCTTCCAATGCCTACCAAAAGTGGTAAATTAATGGCTCCGGTTGTTGATATTATGCCGCATCTAAGGGGTTTTCATGGTTATAAGGAGGTTAGAGATGAAATGATATTTCTAAAAAAATTAGGCTTCAAGAGGGTTTACTTTATTTTGAGTCAGCCCGGTTATTCTGCTTTTTCCGATCCCACCATCTCTGTGATGTCACCTGATAAGGGCACCGGAAATCATACCCTCGAATCTATATTGGCGCTTGGAGATCCGAATTATGTGTATTTATACGAAGCCCAAAGATTGGGCATGGAAGCCTGGGCAATTATAAAACCATATGAGTCAGGAACAGGATTTACCATTCCACACGGCGCCTCTACTGCGCTTAGCAAACAAATCCCGACCATCGGAGGACAACACATCAATTTTGATAATTTAATAGCCAACAATCCTGAATTAAGAATCAAAAGAAAGCCTGAACAAGATTCTATCTTACTTAGGTTAAAGGAGCCTATTCAATCCTTGGAAGTTGCTTTTAGTCTAGATGCTTTCAGAGATAAAACATCGGCTAAGAAATATTTTGAATTTAAGGGTCTGTCGGATGCAGCAATTCAAATACCTGAAATTACACTTTGGCATAGCAAGGACAATGGCAAATACACCAAATATGAGGGGGAAGTAAAGGTAGTGTCAAAATTTGAATACCGTAAGGTAAAGGATGCCAACGGATTTATGGTTGAAGATTTACCAAAGCGATTGTTGGTTTTAACACTAGAAGGTTTTACAATACCTGAGAAAGATTCGTATTTGGCAATAACCCTTGGACAGCACAAGGATTTATACACCATACCTTATTCAATGATACGCGCATTTACCGCTTCAGGAGAAATCCCAATTACTACTGGTATTCATGTAAGAAGTCCATTAAGTAAAGAAGAAGCAATGAAATCTCCGGAAGACAGAGAATGGGGGCTGGAGGATAAAACGGTTAAAGGTGAAAAGGCGAGCAACTTGTTTATGGACTGGGGTTTTGAATTTGAATTTCAAGGGGCAGGTTTTTGGGGTGATGGTTGGACTAGTAGTCCCGTGTATGGAATAGCGAAAGGCAAGCGAGAATACATGGGAGGAACCCCTTGTGAAGCCTACCCTGAAGTGCAGGAGTACTGGCTGGACCAAGTAGAGCGCGTGACGAAAATGGGATTTGACGGAATTGATTTCCGACTTCAAAATCATTCTGGAATGGTGACTGATTATGTGAATTATGGGTATAATGAGCCCATTGTAAAACGTTACAAGGAAAAACATGGTGTTGATATACTAGAGGCAGAAGCAGATCCATTGAAAATTATGGAAATAAGAGGGGAATATTTCATGTCATTTTTAGAAAAAGCGGCTGATGTGCTACACGCCTCAGGTAAAAAAATGCAGGTTCATTTACGTCAAGCCCATGAGGAGCCCCTATTGTCCGATGATTTTAATGAATTGGGTTTCTGGGCCATGCCTAAGATCCTTATTGATTGGAAAAAAGCAATTGATTTGGCCGATGAGGTAACCCTTAAACATTACTATCGTGGAGATTACCAACCTTCGATGGCAGATAGCATTAAAACATACGCCAATAATCAAGGGAAACGGGTTTGGGTGCATAATTACTTCACTCAAGGTGATGGTGTGGAATACGATTTTTTAAATGACATAGAAAAAGACCAAAGAGTAGGGGGAATTCTATTGTACGAAGTGAATAGAGGCCTTTTATATACTGGTTTCCCTGATGACAAGTGGGGACAAAATGAAGCGAATATTAATAAATTACAGGAGGTGTTGCAAAAATTAAGTGCGGATAGATAATTGGCAACGTTTGTCCAACTCCGTTTTTCTTCTTTAATAAATTGGCCAATACAAGCATTGGAGTATTTGGCTTTTTTATCAGCTCAAAAAAAACAGCGTGAGGGTTTTTAGCCCTCACGCTGTTTTTGTACCCCTAAGCGCACTGTTTTGCAAACCATTTCTTCATGGCCTATACTTAATTTGGCGAACATGAGCAACCAAAGTCTGAAGTAATATTAGGCCAAAGTCCGGAATGCTTTTTCCAACTAACGTAATACCAGTATCTTTAAATGACTACTCCGCAACTGTAAGGCTGAAAGCCCAACTTTGCTTTTTATTGGGAGTTTCAGGGAGTGTGATTTTCCCACTTCCATTGGAAGTTACTTCTGCCTGACCTTGCCACCCTCCATTTTCAATGTCCCACCAGGCCAGCTGATACTTTTGCGCTATTGGTAAATCTTTAATGATAATATCACGATCCATGGTTACTACAGGAACAATTCCCAGTATTGTTTGAAGGTCTTCCGAAATTGCCAATGCAACAAATTCATCATAATTATCAACCAAGTGTGTAGCAGAAGCAGGTTTCAATGTTCTGTAATCATAACCTTCATCGAGTATAAAAGAAGCCAGAAGTTTCATCTTAGCAGCACTCCAGCGATTAAATCCATTTATATGTGGATCACCCGTTTTATAATGGGTGCCACCCCAATACGCATCACCCCAAACATAGCCAGGAAATCCGCCGTTCAAAACACATCCGTAGGCTATAAACAAAGCATATTCATCCTGACTCATCCCACCTTGTGGACTGTTAGCCCACCAAAAATCCGGATAAAAGCCCTCAATATTAAACCCGGGCTTGTTTGTCTGGTAAAATATTTCGCGCAATTCAGGAAATGCAGTATCATTTTCCCTTGCATTGTTATTGCTTATATTGTGAACATCCAAACCGGCCTATATATTACTGTTCCAGTAATCATGGCTGCCGACGTGGGGAGTCATTGCTGTTCTTGGCTGCCCGTAAGGCATGGAACCCAGCTCAGAGACACTTTTCTCTAACATGCTGCTCCATGTATTTTTATTTTGGTCTTCGTCCATATGTAGCCAACTATAAATCATATTGTAACATCCCCATCGAGCCCAGATATAGCGGGTATAATTCATAAAAGCGTCCTTCTCAATGCTGCTTTCATTTGGCCAGGCTTCACTCCTTCGCACGCTTTCCAAGAAAATAACAAAACCATTGTCCCAAAAGTATTGCCATTTCCGGTCAGCTTGCTGAAAATAGCCCGGATTGATGCGCAAGTGGTCACAATCATCGCCATTGATCTGAAAAGGAGTTGTTCCGTCCTCAGCGACTTTTTCACCATGTGTGCTTTTATGCCAAATTCCTTTAATATTGTCGGTTGGGAAACTTGAAATTATATTGATGCTGTTAAATCCTTGTTTTTTTCGAAGGCCAACTGCATCCTGAAAAGATATATTCGAAACGCCTTCCGAAGAACTCCAACGATATGTTCTGGTAAGTGCAGACCACCATGTATCTCCAATTAGAAAAAAAGGAGTTCCATCGGCATATTCCAGGCTGCGATTGTTTGACGCGGTCCTGATAAAACCTCGTTTGTTTGGATTTATTTCTTTTTCAGCTTCCGTCCATGCTTCAGCTGTAAACGATCCGCTTTTGCCATCCAAACCATTGTCCTTGGTTTGACCAATACCTGTAGACCAATTCCAGGTACCTGGTTCAGTGGCCACCAACCTTGCTTTCCATATATTTTCACCATCCCAAAAAGTGGGTATTGTGTAGGTTTTTCCCTCGGGCCCGATTAAAGTCACGTCAAAATTAACATCCATGTAAGGATTATTATATTTGTTATTTGCGCTAAAGCTAACTTCTACCACCTCATACACATGCACTGCAAATACAGCATTTAAACACATGAATAACATCAATGTCAACTTGATTTTCTTGCTTTTAACAAGCTTTTCTAATATGCTATTGAATATCATTTTCCGATCATTATGTGAGATGCATTTTCGTTTCATAGGGTATAATTTATGGGTATTAAAAAGTTTATATGTTTAATTTACCTCAAATGTTTTGAGTATTCTAAGCTTCCTATTTCCGAATAGTGTCATCAAACCTTTTTTCCAATGCTTTAACCCGAAATATGCAATAGACATTCTATTACGTGGTGAAATCGCTTTAAAATCAGCCACTTCGTTGCTGTTTTCAATTTCACCATAGCGGTGCTATGCTAAAATCTCCAAACGACCGATTTTCTTGCGATTGCAACACTTCCCGTAAACACGGGACAGGCTATCACGAATTCTATTACATAATCTGGGTTTAAAAGTAGTGTATTTCGCTTTAACTTCTCCAATGCTTGCTAATTCCTATTCCAGGAATTGTTTAAGAAAAAAAATGTATCCTTTTCTTCCATTACTTCGATTTCGTCCTGGCTGAATTTACTAAGATATCTGATCAGATCCTTGTACACAATATCATTTACACGTAAGGGGATGGATTGGATGATATATTTATCCAAAAAATACAAATTGTCGACATAAGCAGATTATAGATTAACAGTGTCGTACCTTCCGGCGCTTCACTATAATAAAATTAAGAGATCAATTTTCCCCTAGTTCACCAGTTTGGATGGCGTTTTGATGTAATTGGAAAACATAGCTTAATACCCTTTCTTCTCAGGGGTGACAAAGTAATAGTAGTAATCAGAATTGGACCTTGAGCAACTGCCCAACCGAATTTCCTGCTAAACCTTCACCTGGCCCCTCATAGCAAAACACCTCTTTGAAAAATCAAGGAAAGAATTGCGACTTGCTTATGCTTCGTACAGGTTTTTCCCCCTGGAATAATTTGGTGTCTTCAATGTTAAATGCTTATGCTGGGCACACACATAGGCTAAAATGTTCATAGCGGCTATGCGCCACTACGCCATTTAGCCAGAACGTTAGGTAACAAAACCAAATAAATCGTCCTGTTCTAGAAATAGTAGTGGAATAAATATTTTAGACCTAGATATATCGGCTGAATTTAAACCCCTAAGTAGCTCTGGTTTTCTCTCTCCAATCGCTTAACTTGCTAGTAGACCTATTTTTGAGTATTATAATCCAAAAAAATGAAACTACACTACTACCTACTTTTGCTATCAGGCCTACTTGTTTCTGCCTGTAGTTCTCCGAAAAACAACTCAACTGAATCTGTAAAACAAGCAATTGATCCAGAAATCACCCATTCAGTTTTTATAGCAGGCCCCGACTTTACCGGAATTTTGGGTGACACAGGAGAAGTCCTTTGGGATGCTGAACGTCCAGCTGCGAGAGATGGCTATGTTTTGGACAATGGACATGTATTGATTTGCTGGTCTGAAGAAGTACTAGAGTTTGACAAGGATAAAAAGGTGGTATTCCGATATGAAAAGTCTGCGTTGAATAAAGAATTGGGTACAGCTGTTCGTCTGGACAATGGCAATACCCTCATTACAGAATTAGGAGATAAGCCTCGAATATTGGAGGTAAATCAAGCGGGAGAGATAGCTGTTGCCGTTCCTTTGCAACCTGAAACCGACAATGCACATATGCAAACCCGTATGGCCCGAAAATTAGCCAACGGAAACTATCTTGTCCCCCATTTATTGGCCTTTGCGGTTAAAGAATATAGCCCTTCAGGCGAGGTACTACAGACTTTCCGTACAGATTTACCCGAATTAGGTGGCCGAGAGGCTAAAAACTGGCCCTTTACAGCAATTCGTCTTACCAACGGGAATACCCTGATCAATTTAACGAATGGGAATAAAACAGTTGAGGTGGATGCTGCTGGAAATGTAGTTTGGATAGTAAGCAATGAAGATTTTGCAGGAAGCCCTTTTCAAGATCCTTGTGGTGCCCAGCGTTTACCCAATGGGAATACAGTGATTGCGAGCTATGGAGCGAAAGAGGGGATCAAACTTTTTGAATTAACCCCTGAAAAAGAAATGGTCTGGAAGTACGAAGGAGTGAACAGGGTGCATCATTTTCAGGTATTAACAACAAATGGAGTAGCCCTGAATGGAACCCCTTTGAAATAAGAGGCAGAGAATGTCCCGGATCCTTTTCAGCTGTAAATCACACCCTTGCGCATTTTAACAGGCTTTAACAATGGCAGGTTGCTTTCTTTTTCATAGCATAAAATGTGGACTATTAACGATAGATCTAATGTTGGAAGAAACGGCAATAACTGCCGGCTTCCAGCTATAGAAGGACTCGTTCAACAAGGCATACAGCTTATGGTGGGGAAACGGTTGACAGCAAAGTTTTCGATGCCTAGTCAGGTTCTCGCACTGCGGGCAGAAAAGTGCTTCGAAACCGCTAAAAGACCTAGGCAAACCGTTGGGCAACGTTAAATAGCACCTTTAACCCGAATTATGCAATAGACCTTCCTATAAATGATGAAATCACTTAAAAATCAGTCACCTCGTTGCGATTTTCGACTTTACCATAGCGATGCTATGACTCAGTTTCCAAGTAGCCTGATTTTCTTGCGATTACAACCCTTCCCCTAAACACGGGAAATCCAATTGCATAATCCGGGTTTAACAGACTTTTTCAATGAAAATTACATTTTTTTTTCATAGCTTAAAGTGTTAAATATTAACGGTACTTCTAATATGTAAATCCCGACAATAACTGCTGGCTTCCTGTCTTATTAGAATTCGTTCAATGAAGATATATATCAAATAACTCAAAATAGACTATAATAAATTATGGAAGCCATTAAAAAGATAATCCTTATATCATTTTGGTTGGTTTTAGGGCTTAATTCGGTAAAAGCTCAAAGCGATATTTATGGTGAAGCCAGATTGATAAATAAGCAAGCTGAAGGGTACAAAGGAATTTGGTATTATATCAATACTGCCGGACAGGCAGGAAAGGTCACCAACCAGTACAAGTATAAATATAGCGGGGGGCTGGGGACTTATGGTGCTACGCAATACCCTTTCTCAGTTTATGTGGAAGAAGTTAGCAAAACCTTTTTCTGCTACGGTGGAACCGACCAAAGTGGAAAAACGCTGCTACACATGGTCTCCTATTTTGATCACAAAACAGGACAAGTACCTCGCCCAACCATAGTTCTCGACAAAGCCACCGAGGATGCCCATGACAACCCCGTACTACAAGTGGACAAAGAGGGTTACATATGGCTTTTTTCGACCGCTCACGGAGTCGAACGGCCTGCTTTTATTCATAGGAGTGTAAAACCCTACGACATTTCAAAATTTCAGTTGATGCCGGCTACCAAAACTGTGGATGGCAAAAAAGTGCCCCTGAACAACTTTTCTTACATGCAAATATACTACTCTGATACAGAAGGTTTTATTGGACTTTTCACACATTATGAACAAATTGGTGGACGTGTAATTTCCTGGATGAAGAGTGAAGACGGAATAAATTGGTCTGAGTGGAAAGACTTGTCGCTATTGGGGAGTGGGCACTACCAAACAAGTGCCAATCAGGGAAAGCGAATCGGTACTACCTTCATGTACCACCCCGACAGAAAAGTAAGAGGTGGTTTGGACTTCCGAACCAATCTGTATTATCTTCAGTCGGATGATTTTGGGAAAACCTGGAAAACTGTCGACGGTTCCGCTATAGATTTGCCACTTACTGAGGTATCCAATAAGGCTTTGATACACAATTATGACGCAGAAGATCGTAATGTTTATATTGACGATTTAAATTTCGATAAGCAAGGAAGACCCATCATCCTGTACAAAACAAGTAATGGTCCCTTACCGGGACCCGTTCATGGCCCCAGAATGTGGCATACTGCCTGGTGGAGTGGGAGACAGTGGGAAATCCAATATTTCACTCCAGCAGGAAATAACTATGACGGAGGTTCCATCTATGTAGAAGAGGATGGAAGCTGGAGAGTAATCGCCCCCACAGCAATGGGACCACAAGATTACAATACTGGTGGGGAAATGGAAATGTGGGACAGCAAAGACCAGGGTAAAACCTGGACAAAACTGAAAATGTTAACCTGGAATAGCAAATACAATCATAGTTATGCCAGACGTCCTGTAGATGTGAATCCCGACTTCTACGCTTTCTGGGCAGACGGACACGGGCGCGAACCTTCAGAATCAAGATTATATTTCTGTGATAGGGAGGGCAATGTTTACCGTCTTCCTCAACAAATGGATGGTGATTTTGCCAAACCTGAATTGTATACGTTTAACATGAAATAAACACTAAAACTTCCCTTTTGGAACAAATACAATTCATGAGCAGGAAATCTGTTTTACCCAGAAATTGATGAGTCAGAAAATTCATTTAGAACCCCTTATAATTTTGAATTTACTTCAAAGGTGACATGAGGTTTACAAAATTATTATTAGAATCATGTTTTACCACAATAAGGATGTTTGGAACGAAGTAGAATAAGCTTTGATCGATATTGAAAGTGCAATTAAATTAGCTTGGATTGAAGAACCAATTTTATTCATGCTGCTAAAATTATAATACCTCTTGGCGGACAAGCTAATTTAGAACCACAAGTAACATCTGAATCCAATAAAATTGTATATTTAACCAAACTCAAAAACTTAAAAGACCTATGTTTCAATTTAAACTATCCTTTGCAGTCATTGGATTTTGGCTCTTAACAGCAACATCTATCAATGCCCAATCTTTTGCCTATGTAAATACTTCAGAAATTTTGGCCGAAACACCGGCTTTGGAACAAGCAGAAAGAAATTTGGAGGCGTTTCAGAAACAGCTTCAAGAAAAAAGTCAGGTTATGGTGGAAATTTTTCAAGCTAAGGTTCTCGACTTGGAAGATAAAATTGCGAAAGGTGAAATAACTCCGGTTGAAAAGCGAAACCAAACCGAACTCCTCCAAAAAGAACAACAGAATATTGGAAAATTCGAGCAGGAAATGGTTTCTACCCTACAGGATAAACGCGATGAGCTTATACAACCTATTTATGACCGAATAAATGAAGCGATTAAATTAGTAGCCCAAGAACAGGGTTATAATGCCATTTTTGACCAACAGAGTCTACTATTTGCAGAAGAAAGTATTGATGTTACAGCATTGGTGAAAGCCAAACTTGGTATTTGATATTATAATGGTCTGTTTAACGATTCAATATTGACCAAGTTTAAGCGCCTAGGTGTCTATTATCCGTCCTACAAAATCTTTTGTGGCAAATCTCCAAATATTTTTAAGACAACTATTTTGGTTAAATAATAATCGCTACTGACTTAATTTATTGGTTAAATTCAGGTAGAACACTTCATTTATATAGTATTATCCTAGCTAACAAAAACCCAAGAAGACTTTGAGTCGGCAATTTATTTACTAACTTATGTACTGAAACCTAGCATATAGAATATCAATTTACCTGTCTAATTTATTGTTGAACTCAAAAGAATAGGCTATTTTATAAGTAGCCCCCTCCAAATTGTTAAGGACTTGAAGAGACTTACAGAATGTAAGTCCTTTTCAAAATAGAAAAGAATAGTCCTAGATTGTATTGAGAGAAGGGAAAATAACTGCTATTTACCCTCAACGATTTAATTCACACAACCGAGTGGTTGTCCTCAAGCTTGCGGAGCCCCCCCTCACACAATTCCGGTCAACTGGAATTCTCGTGGCTGCCATGCATTCTTGGTCTCCACTAAATGGCAAGAAAATATTTTTATTTGCTCAACCCTATTTCAATGAATTATAGATTGTGTTTTGAGGCAATACCTTTTTCTTCTCAGCCGTGACAATGTAATAGTAATAATAGACCTCGGACTTTAAACTATTGTCCAGCTGTTTTTTTGCCAGTTCACCTAGCTCCTTTTGGCAAACCAAACCTGTGAGAAATTAGGGTTAGAATTGCAACTTTTTAATGGTTCACACAGATTTTCAACCTCTGGATTAATTTGCTATCTTCGAAAGTAGCTGCCCATGTTTTGCACGCACGACGCAAAAAATAATTACCCAATTTTATGCTTAACCCAAGGTCGTTGTGATTTTGTTTCCTGTGATTTTCTCACTAAAAAATCCTCCCCACATCAACCCCTAACTATTAATATACAAGACCGTTCTGCCCAAATTAAGAAAACAAAATCGGGTTCAACCAATTGGAGAAAAAAAATAAAACGATTTATTGTTAAAAATCACAAGGCAAAGTCAATTAGGTAAAGGGAAGTTCCAACCCCACGAATTAATAGGCCTTCTTGCTATTCCTTGGGTAACACCTTTTGAAATATTAGCTATCTTTGATGCCAAATGCCCATACAGGGCACAAACAAAGTAAGGAAACAACAACTATTTTGATAGATTTTTATACCAAATTAATCTTTAGTAGGTTGAAAAACTGTCACTTTCCTTACCCATACCAATAGTAAAGCATTAATCTATAGTACATGTATCAGTTAAATTACCATTCAATATCAAAACCAGGATTAAATTTTGAAGAATTAGACAATATTCTGAAGAAAGCGAATGCAGTGAACTCAGAAAAAAATATTACTGGTTGCCTAATTTATCATAACAATCGCTTCGTCCAAATTCTTGAAGGAGAGAAAGAGGACGTTCTCAATGTCTATAATAAAATAAAGTCAGATAAACGACATAACACTGTTACTTTACTTTGGGAAAATCCTGTTGACAAAAGATATTTTCCTGAATGGAACATGGCCTATCATCAACCCAACAATAGTAATATAATTGAATTTGTAAACAACTTATTACTACTTTCTGATCTTTCAGATAGGTCGACATCCACCTTACTTAGTTTTTGGGCAACTGTACGAAAAATATTGAACGATGGTAAAATTAAATTATATGAGCAGGTATAATTAATATATGGATTTCAAAATTAATAAAAAACAATGTGCTAGTCGAATAAAAGTCCCTTCAAAATTCTCTTAAAAAAGAATTGCTTTTTGCTAAGTGGAAGTGTATTCTGCCCTCCATTAGGGTTCTTCAATAAAAAGTTAAAAAGATTAATATTTACTCTCAGCCCAATTCGCCGAAATAATATTTCAGAATATTAAAAAGAAATAAAAACGAATTGCCAAAATGAAATCTATCAAAGTGCTAATGGCCTAACTAAGGCTGAAGCTATTTTTGATAATGACACATTTTGCAGAATCAAGAGCAAATTGGTAAGTTATTGTATCGGGACAAAACAGTTATTGGAAGTTATATAAAATACACCTTTAAAGAAGGAGAATGAGATAAAAATGGGCAGGTGCAGATTTTTCACCTACCTGTCCACATGGTGCGATTAAAGGAAAAAATCAGGCAAATAGCCTGATTTTATTGTGATTACACCACTCATAACGAATCCTATTACATAATCCGGGTTAAATAGAAACTATTTTTTAATCTGCTCTGAAATTTTATTGTTTAATTTTATTGCCAAATTACAAGCCTTATGAAACCTAAAAGTACTTTGCCCTTTTTTTTGGCCCTTATTTGTTTTTTGCTGTCCAGTCATCAGTCCTATTCTCAAGAAACAAAAACCCCTGAGCTTTATTTAGACCCTATTTTTAAGGTTGATTATGGGAATGCCACGGCAGACAAACCTCAATCAAAATCATGGACCAATAAACATGGTCAATGGTTAATAGTTGGTGATAAAGACGGACCTAAACTATTGAAAAAAGACGCTGTAGGATGGACCAGTCAGTCCAAGGTTAACCAAGCATTAAAGGGTTTACCACCTAGGGCTGATGTATTGAGCAAAGATGATGAGACGCATATGGTCTTGGTGGACGAATGTGCCTTGACGGTAGTTAAATTAACTTATGCTCCCGCTACCAAGCAATATGAACATCAATGGAAGGTTAATCTTCCCATTCCAAAGCAATGTAATTCTATAGAAACGGCAACCATTACCCAGGATTCAAAAAATCAATTTTGGGTTAGTGCTGATATGAATGAAAATATCATGGTTTGGCATTCGCTAAACGGTCAGGATTGGTCCAATCCCTTTACACTTGCGGATGACATTAACGCCGATGACATCTCATTAATAGTTGGGTTAAAAGGACAAGTATCT
The DNA here is from genome assembly GCF_001050135.1 of Cyclobacterium amurskyense. Classification (GTDB taxonomy): domain Bacteria; phylum Bacteroidota; class Bacteroidia; order Cytophagales; family Cyclobacteriaceae; genus Cyclobacterium; species Cyclobacterium amurskyense. Next base: position 1,728,030 of record NZ_CP012040.1, read on the forward strand.
GTGATTTGGTCTAACCAAAACACGCAATCTATCATGGAGAAAATTCACCATGATGGCGATACCTTTAATCAATGGTCACAGCCTATAATCGTTCAACAGGGAGACAATAATGCAGACGATCATTTAAATGCTACGGAATTTGAAAATGGAGAAATGATTTTGGTGACCAAAAACAGTGTGGACAATATGAATCAACCTCAGTTTGTATTGCGAGAAAGGGATATTAAAGGCAATTGGACCAACATTCCCTACGAGAACCTAACCCAACAAAGAAGCCCTAGCCGCCCTATCATTAACCATGTGGCATCGGGGAAGATTTTTGAAATACACGCTGTGAGAAATCGAGAAGACAATCTGTATTTTATTTCTGTTAATGAAATAATTAAGGAGAATGACAACTGGCAGTTTAGAGAATTAATTCAACTTAAAACCAATATCCTAGGAAAAAACGGAGATGTCACCTCTAGTAAGGCTAGTTTTTTACCCGATGAACCTAAACTTATATTTTTCTCTGATGAAATGGGCAATATTTATTCTTTTGACCTCGGCACCTTATTATAAATTCACCTCCATTTAAATTACATAATATCTGAAAAATTGGGGCTGTCTTTTCTATGTAGAATGTAAAAAAGACAATGAGGTAAAAAGAACTGAATCATTGGATAAATTTCAGAATGAGGTTTATCCTTTCAGTCTTTTAAGGGCATTATTGATTTTAAGCCTGAGCTTGGATGGCTTTTTCACTTTGGGCTTATGCATGGTAATACAGTGCAGCCCTCCACCACTATAATTAAGTTCTGTAGCATTGATCATCACTACTTTTCTGCTTTTAAATACTTCTTGGAAAGCGTTTTTAGCCTCTTCATCTTTTTGCCGGATAAAATCAGGATCACCCGGACTGTAATAGGCAGGTATCACTACCAAATTATTGGTTAAGACAAAATTTAAATAGCTGGTAACAGGCGTATAAAAGATTGGCTGCCCGTTATAATTTCCCTGATCAAATATAATAGGTGCCTGGGGTACCCTGATGATCTTAAAAGGTTTTCCATCCTGATCCCTTGCCTTTTTTAGAATCTGATAGCTTTCTTCCAACCTATCATGCACCACCTGATAGAATGGATCCAATGAGAGGTCTGCCGGATCTACCTGAGCCAACAAGATGGTTTGGGCATCAGCAAAGCGGCAGAACTCATCCAAATGCCAATGAACTCCATTGCCATAAATATTGTCGATCACTGGTCCATGATCAAACAGATCGTCTTGCGGAATACCCTTTTTAAGCCAAATGACGTTTTTTTGATTCAGATGTTGTTTGTATTCAATTTCAATTTCTTCCAGACTTAAACCCGGATTAATGTATTTTTCATGCCCTTCGACTAAAATAATGGTTCCCCTGCCATTGATCTCTCGACCTCCTCCAGCGCTGTACAGCCTGCTCCTCATAAAAGGGATTCTCATTTTTGAGGCATACTGCTCATTGAAGAGGTTGTATTCCTGGTTTTCTTCATGGTGGTATTGAAAATTAACCATTTCCTCCTGACCCTCCTCATTATGCACAAGTATTGGTCCATAATCCCTGATCCAAATATTGTCTTTTTCCAGTTTAAAAGGAGTCATGGAGACATTTTCTAAATTAATGGCTGCTTGCTTAAAAATTTTTTCTAGATTTTCAGGTTGGTGATTGCTTTGGTTGTAGAATAACGTGACATGATCGACTTTGGCGATTTCTTGAATAAGCTTGAGCGTTATCTCTTGGAATTGGGGTGTCCAGCAGATAAAGGTGCTTTCCTGCGGATCGAATTCCCCCAATGGAGTGGCTGAATTTATTTCTTCAGGACTTTGCTTACAAGCAGTGATAAAGAAAAAAATGTAAGCCAATAATACAAACAGACAAATACGCAATCCTTGTGTCCCTGTCAACCCGGCTGTGATTTTCATTTCAGGTTAATTCTGAATACTGTTTTTTATACATAAAATGATTTCAGTATGCAATTTACAATAAGGTTCTGATAAAAAATTGAATTATATGAACAACCAAGAGAGAAAATCCATGTGCGGAAAAAATCAATCCCATTTGAACCCTATGCCATTACCCTTGACCGCGGGCATCTTACATGGTGGGCTATTTCCTCTAATTTCGCAAAGTTTTGTTTAAAAAATTGTACTGCTATGTAAGTGTTAGACTAACGACCTGCTTCAGCATAGCTTTTCTTCCCATCAGAATAATTTAGATGTTCCAATACCAACCCCCATGCTGTAAAACCATTGAATAAAAATCATTTACAATACAATTGGTACATAAGCTATGTCGTTTTTATTCGCTAGATTAGGCATCTAACCACCCAACTAATTTACACAAATACACTGTATGTCATAGGATAAACTATCAATACGAAAATTAACGGGGCAGTTGACAACCGTTTAAAGTAAGCAATTTGCACTAAAACCCAACTGACCAGATCATACTGCCATCTTGTAAAATTGACACTACAAGATTTAACAAAATAACAGGACTATATTTGGTATAATTTTTCAAATTTGTTGGCTAAGAAATAATCAAGCTACTTATGAAATATACTAATTGGGGCAGAGGGATGCTTTTGCTTTTACCGCTAGGGTTCATCGTTATTTTTGGTTTTATTAATGGATGTGCCTCCCTTAGCAAAAGCGCCAAAAGTAAACCTTTTACGATTATCGTTCTACCTGACACCCAAGGCTATGCGGACACTAGACATAAGGAGACGCAAAAACACTGGCCGGGTATAGGTGATCAGCGTGCCAGTTTCTTTTCGCAGACGGAGTGGATCAAAAAGAACAGGAAGAAGCTGAATATTGCCTTAGTCGCACATGTTGGGGATATCACACAGACAGGGCACGATGAAGAATGGAAGATAGCAGATACCGCTTTCAAAACCCTTGACAATACCGTTCCCTACATATTATCCCCGGGAAATCATGATATGGGATACTCAGCCAAAGACCATAAAACGAGCCATACACGTGAAAGCCTACTTAGCACCTACTTCCAACCTTCTCGTTTCACAAACAACCCTTTGTACAACCCGCTTTTTGGCAGTAATAAAAAGCTACATTTCCATGAAGAAGGGAAGATCGAAAACTACTACCTCTTCATAATAGAAGGCGAGATGAAGTTTCTAGTGCTTAGTCTGGAGTTTAAACCTCGGGACGAAATACTTGCATGGGCGAATAATGTCGTTGCACAGCATCCTGAATACAGGACCATCATCGTCACCCACAGTTATCTAACCAGAAAAAAGGGAGAACGAACAGTTGCGGACAACTATTTGGTGAAAGGCAACTCAGGGGAAGAGATGTGGGAAAAATTTGTCAGCCAACACAAGAATATCTTTTTGGTTCTTTCCGGTCATGCCATGGAGAATTTGCTGAGCAGCAAAGGCAAGCATGGAAATATTGTACATCAGGTTCAGGCAGATTACTGGTATTGGGACAAGCCTGAGATCAAGGCAGGAAGTGGTTTCTTACGTATCATGACTTTCTACCCTGAGAAAAACAGCATTGAGGTTCAGACCTATTCCCCTGTAACGGATGAGTTCCTGACACGTCCTACAAGCAAATTCTCTTTGGATTATCCCATGCCGTAAAAAGTTAAGTAAGGATCTCGACAACAGGTATCAACCCAACATAAATACCTCAGCAGTAGGCATAATTCCTCCCCTATGACATTTGGAATGCACAGGTAAACCGTCTGGAGATTCAAAGGATTAATTTAATAGCTTGCCAAAATACCCGGCATTGAGGCAATCGTAAAGGGCTTTTCTGAATACCCCCTTCGGCAGGATCAGTATCGAAATATAAGACCGTAGCTGAAGTTATCAATAGAACAGGGTTCCAATCTTATGCTACCAAGCACATTTTTTTATTCCTAATCTTCCATTTAAACCGAACAGTCATAGCATCAAGATCTTATTTTAGCTTTTCCCTATAAAAAGTGAGTCGTTTCACTGGATTCCTTGTTCGAAATCCTTAATTTGATAAAGAAAAACAAACCGTAGGAGCCTGATACATAGTGTATATATACGCAAGTCCTCTGGTAAAACAGGAATTTTTACAAATTTCAATAACAATAGAATGACAAAATTCCCAGATATGGGTCGAAATTCTAAATATGAAAAAACATACTTTTCTATTTGTCCTTTTACTAAGTGTTAGCTATTCAGCATCATCACAAATAAAAGAAATAAAAATACCTACTGTCGAGTTCAGACAAGGAATTTACTATGTAGAATTGAATGGTAATACTGCATACGAAAGAGGCTTTCAACATGGAAGAGCTCTTGCCTTTGTCATCAAAAGATCTTTGAAGAATTTTGAAAACTGGATAGAGGATAATACAACTATAAAAGTTCCTAAAGAAGCCATTTCTGATTTTGCGACTGGTAAGGGATATATTCAATCGGTCAAAGACCAATTGCCTGAATTGTTCAATGAATTTCAAGGAATTGTTGATGGCGCTCAAGTTGATTTTGATATACTTTTTTCTTATCAAAGTTTTGATGAGTTTTATTCTTATTTAGAAGCTGGTAACCATTTTAAGTCAAATGAAGGACATTGCACAACAATTGGTGTTTTTGGCAGAGAAAACCAAGCCAATTTTCTTACACATAATAATGACCTTCCCAGTTATCATGAAGGTGCAGTAACTGTCTTAAAAATTAAGTACCCAAATTCAGATTTAATCCTACTCCAACAAACATTTGCTGGTCAGATTGGTCAAAATGGCGTTAACAGTTATGGTGTTGCGGTAGGAATAAATACAATAATAGATATGCCTGTATCTAATAAAGGAATTCCTGTTTCATTTAATGTACGAAAAATAATGGAGTCAAAGAACATTACTGAATCTCTTGAATATCTCAAAAAGGTAGATTTTGGAACCTCAATGAATTACTTAATAGCCGACAGAGAAACTGCTATTGCAGTAGAAACTTGGGAAGATAATATTGAAGCTATTGACAATAAGAAACAGCATTTTATAGCGCATACGAATCATACCCTTCAAGAAAACGCTCCTGTCATTTACGAGATCGATAAAGACCTAAACGATAGTAGCTTTGGCCATACCCATAGAAGGTTAAATCTTGCCAATGAAATTTTAGAAGACAGTGCTTACAATATAGATTTTGAAGGATTGAAAGAGTTAAAATCAACTCCACCTATACTTAATGGTAGCACCATCATGGGTACCATTATCAGTATTCCGAAAGAGGGCTTTCCTGTTTTATGGACTACTCCAGGTTCGCCCAATTTGTTTGGCCATGTGAAGTTTACATTTGATTAAAAATAAACCTACTAACAAATTATATGAAATCAGACTTCCCTTTCGGTCGGTACGCTTCATATTCGGGCCATTAAACATAATTAGAAAACAATGAATGAATTTCTTTTAGAAGCAATTAAAGAAGCTAAAACAGGTCTGGCTGAAGGAGGCATACCTATTGGGTCTGTCCTTGTTCATGACAGGAAAATTATAGGTCGCGGACATAATCGTCGAGTACAAAATAGCAGTGTAATCCTTCATGGCGAAATGGATGCGCTTGAGAATGCCGGGAGGCAATCTGCCAGTGTTTATAGCGAATGTGTCATATACACAACCTTGTCTCCTTGTTCCATGTGTTCTGGTACTATTTTGCTCTATGGAATCCCTAAAGTAGTTATTGGCGAGAATGAGACGTTTGTAGGAGAGGAAAAATTGTTAAAAGAAAGAGGTGTTGAAGTTGTTGTCATCAATGATCCTACCTGTAAAGAAATAATGAGATCCTTTATTGAAGCCAATAAGGATTTATGGAATGAGGACATAGGCGTTTGATAAATGCTTACTGAATTAATATTAAAAACTAGCATGTAGCCTATTTGAATAGGGTTACGGGTAAAATAAAAAATTGCTTGTGGTAAATATAGATCAATTACAATTTAAGAAATTAGATTTTGAAGGCTTAAAGACTTTATTGAAATGGGCTGAAGAAGAGGGATGGAACCCTGGTCCAAATGATGCTGATGCGTATTGGTCAACAGATCCAGAAGGCTTTTATGGATATTTTCACAATGCTGATCTGATTGCTGGCGGATCGATTGTCTCATACAATATGGAATTCGGCTTTATGGGCTTTTTCATTGTTAAGCCAGCATACAGGTCCTTTGGAATTGGGAGGAAACTATGGTATCAAAGACGAGATGCCTTGTTGTCAAGATTAAATAAGGGTTCTTCAATAGGAATGGATGGCGTTTTGGCTTTGCAACCATTCTATCAAAAAGGCGGCTTTAAAATTGCCTTTAGGGATATTCGCTATGAAAAGGAAGGAATGGCATTCAAGATTGATAAAAATATTTCCCAAATAGTCGAGGAGGATATATCCTCAATCTTAGCCTATGATAAACAATGTTTTGGATTTTCACGTCCACAGTTTATTATTCCCTGGCTAAAACTACCTGACATCAAGACATTTAAGTATATTGAGAATGGTCAAATTAAGGGATTTTCCATCGTAAGGAAAGCGAATACAGGATATAAAATCTGCCCTTTATTTGCAGATTCTGAATTCATTGCAGAGGAGCTTTATAAAGCTTGTTTAAATTCAGTGATAGGTAAACCACTGTATATTGATATTCCTATCATAAATCAAGGGGCATTAAACCTTATTGAAGCATTTGATGCAAAGTATATATTTGAGTGCGCAAGAATGTATTACGGCAAATCTCCAAATATGAGGATTGACAAGGTTTATGGGTTAACTACATTTGAATTGGGATAAGCTTTTATTGGATTGGTTTAAAGCCCGAAAGCGCCAACTTTAAATGAACTCAACTTTGGCATTCAATTGTCGGGACTATAAAATTTGTAAAGATTTCAGCAATAAAAAAATGGATAGCATACCTAATTATTCTTGGAAAGAAAAAAACAACTGATATGAAGAATATAACAGACTTTGAAGATTTATTGGTGAGTAAATATGGACAAAAAGAAACTGAATCAAGAGACCAATATGACTCAGGTTCACTAGCTTTTCAACTTGGCCTTATGCTAAAAGAAGCTAGACAGCAGGCCAATAGGACAAAAGAACAACTTGCAGAAAAAACTGGAACTAAAAAAAGCTATATTTCAAGAATAGAGAGAGGCCTAAGTGACATTCAAATTTCAACTTACAACAAGCTGATTGAAAAAGGATTAGGAAAACACCTAAACATTTCAATTGGGTAAAAAAGTACTGTTTGCAGACGAGAAGTCCGAGCTAAAAATTTCCGACAGAAACATGCACTCCATCCCAGTATATAGGTTTGCATTCTCCCTTATAATACTTCTAGTGTTTACCCAATCAGCATCCTGGCCCCTTACCCAATGTCCATAAAACCTTTACCATACTTATTCTTATCGGTAGTTCTAGTTACCGCATGTAACTGGGATACTTATGGACCTGAAAAAATTGTTCCAAATTTTTGGCTAATGTCAATCGATAGTTGGGAGCATCCACATATTTTTTACGCTGAAGATCCTTTAAATCGTACCAATAATAATATGTTAGTCCCATTTACTGTTAAAAATATTTATCTGAGTAAATCACATATGGTAGTAACTCAAATCCCTGATCTGCTCTTTGAAAATGACAGCAATGAAGTTTATCACTTAATTGAGCTTGCCAATCATAAAAACCACCTAAAATTCAGCTCAAAAAATGAACTAGACAGCGCCTTAGAATTAAATAACATGCTTAATATTCTTAAAAATGAATACAAAAGGTAATTATGATACATACCAAAAGGAATGATCTAGCCCCTTCGACAGGCTCAGGGACCAGTTTGGTTCCAAGGCCCATAAAAAAATACTGAAACTGATACTTACTATAGGTCACGGTTCCAATCTTAAGCTACCTGTAACTACAACAATGCCAACATCTCCCCACATTTAAAGCGCATATATTAATGATAGTTACCAAAGGGATTGCAACAGCTTCAAAAAGGTATAAATACGATCTTTTTTCCTAACAGTTATATAATATTAAATTGAATTCCCAAATGGACGAAAAAACAAAAAACAGATTAGGCGTAGAAGAAAATAAACCTACCGATTGGTTTGAGAAACTTTATTCTGAAGCCAATGAAGATGGCGAAGGCATTCCTTGGGCAAATATGGCTCCCCATCCTGTGTTTAAAAGTTGGATAAGGAAAAACCCAAATACACATAAAGGAAAAACAGCTTTGGTAATTGGTTGTGGCATGGGTGACGATGCCATTGAACTTGAATCACAAGGCTTTAAGGTAACAGCATTTGATGTTTCAAACAGCGCTATTGAACTTTGTAAAACCAGGTTTCCAAATTCTAAGGTTGAATTTATTCAATCCGATTTGTTAAAAGGAATTCCAGACTGGAACCGGAAATTTGATTTTGTACTGGAAATCTACACTATTCAAGCCCTTCCACCTAAGTATGAAAAAACTTTGATAAAGCATATTTCAGACTTTGTAGCAGATAAGGGCAAATTATTGGTTATCACTGAAACACAACAAGATAAAAGAGCTTTTGAAAATGGACCACCATGGCTTTTAAATCAGGAGTACATTAAATCATTTGAAAGCTGTGGTTTAAAGCAAATCTTTCATTTAAGCAGTACTGAAGCTGAAATGGGCGAAGCAACCCATCTTACCCTATTTCAAAGACAGGCCTAACAACATGGGCCTATTTTAGTTCTATGCATTAATATTGAGATCTATTCACTGCCCCTTTGCTCGAAAGCTTAACTTGGATAAAAAACAACTTATTATCACATTAGATAGCTAGTTGGAAAATCAACCTTGAATCAGACCGAAACGGACATAGCGAACAAAAAACCAATTTGGGAAGCACTTTCCAAATTTTACCTGGACACGCAACTACAAGACGAAGACTTTGCAGAAATTTGTAGGGCTTTTCATAAGGCCCCTTACAACCTTGAGGAAATCATGGATATTGACCGCTATGAAGTCTTTCCAGTACTCCAAATGAACCTCTTCAGTGTAGCAGGTGAATGGGAGGGCTTTGATAGGGACTGGCTATTTTCCAAATGGCAAAAGACCTACAAGAAACGAACAAATCGATTTTTTAAATTTTGGTACAAAGTATACAACCGAGTCTGGTATTGGATGAGGAAAGCTTATTGGGAGAGGGTAAAAAAAGAAATGAAAAACACACCACAATAATAAGCCAATGCGACGCATAGGATATTCTAGATGACGAGGCTTGTGAAATCAAAGCTAAAAAAAACTGACGTGGAATATTTTTTTTGTAGGTAGAGGCATGAATGCTTAACAAAAACAATTCGTACCACAGAATTTAGGGGGTAATGCTACTTTTCCCTGCAACAGTACCCCCTAAATCGCAATTTGCATTAGCTATTGTTTTTTCTTACGAAGCCAATCAGGAGTGCCGGAAGGTTGGTAAGCTTCCATTTTATCCAGTAACTCCACAGGATCAGCAGCAACAATCAAATTGCTCAATTGGTCCGGCTTTAAAAAGCCCTGGTCACCAACATGAGTTAAAAAGTCCAATAACTTGTCGTAATAACCCGACACATTGTACAACGCCAATGGTTTCTGTATGTACATCAATTGGTTGAGGGTCATGATTTCAAATAACTCTTCCAATGTTCCTATTCCCCCAGGCATGGCGATAAAGCCATCCCCCTTTTCGGCCATTAGCCATTTCCTGTCCCGCATGGTTTCTACCACAATCAAGTCCGTGCAGCCCTGATGCGCCACTTCTATGTCTACTAGTTTTTGAGGGATTATTCCATAGACTTGGCTTTTTGAGGCTAACATCTCATCGGCAATCACGCCCATGAGGCCTACATTGCCTGCACCATATACAAGCCCCAGCTTTCTATTGACCATTTCTTTGGCCAAAGCCTTGGCCTGACTAGTGTATTCTGGAAGTATTCCAGTACTTGATCCGCAGTAGACGGTAATGTTTTTTAGTGGAAACATAATATAATATTATTTTGATACCCTAAGTCAGGGTGAATATGGTCATTTGAAAAAGCAGAAAGCTTCTTACTACTCTTCATTTGAAGGGCATGAGTCAAAATCCAAGATATTGTTGTTCTCTCCCTTATTTGAGGTTCAAAGCTAAAAAGAAATAAATAAAACCTGTAAATTTTAGGAACGATTGGTTCCATGAAAAATGAATCCAAAGATAAGGATTAAAGCCAAATTGTTTCTTTTCAATCAAAAAAGTAAGTTTTAGAGAAGGATTTTGAAAAAGCTAAAGTAATTTCACGTTATGAAAATCTGTTTTGCGACAAATAATTTAAAGAAACTAAAAGAGGTAAGGGCTGCTTTGGGCGAGGAATTTGAAATTGTCTCCCTGGAGGAAATCGGATGTAAGGAGGAATTACCTGAAACAGGCGACAAGCTAGAAGACAATGCTTTCCAGAAAGCCCGTTACGTCAAAACCCATTACGGTGTGGATTGTTTTGCCGATGACACAGGATTAGAAGTAGCTGCTTTGGACGGTGCTCCGGGTGTTTATTCTGGCAGGTATGCTGGAGACCCAAGGAGTGATGACAGAAATGTCGATTTACTTTTGAAAAATATGGATGGGAAAAAGGACCGAAAAGCTGCATTCAGAACCATCATCGCTTTGATAATCGGGAAGGATGAGTGGGCTTTTGAAGGCAAGGCAGAAGGAGAACTATTGGAAGTAAGGTCCGGAGAAGGTGGTTTTGGTTACGACCCTATTTTCAAGCCTTTGGGTTTTGACAAGACCTTTGCTGAATTGTCTTTGGAAGAAAAAAACACCATTAGCCATAGAGGGAAGGCCGTCAGGTTACTGGCCAACTTTTTAAAAGAAAGAGCTTAGGACTTGCTTTACTACACATGAAATCTGTAATCATCATTTTATGACCAAACCATTTATCATAGGAATTACTGGAGGAAGCGCTTCGGGTAAAACACACTTCCTAGACAAGCTTTTACATTCTTTTGAGCCTGGACAGGTATGTTTGATTTCTCAGGACAACTATTACAAACCCAGGCATCAGCAGCCTACGGATGAGCGCGGTATACATAATTTTGACACACCGGATTCCATAGACTTCGAACAGTATGCGGAAGATATTCGGAAGATACAAGATGGTCAGACCATTGCCAGACAAGAGTACACCTTTAATAACCCCAACAAAAAACCAAAAATGTTAACTTTCACCCCTGCTCCTGTAGTGGTGGTTGAAGGAATTTTTGTATTGTACTACCCAGAACTTGCCAATCTATTGGACTTAAAGGTTTATATAGATGCCAAGGAACACATTAAGTTAAAAAGAAGAATAGTAAGAGACAAAGTAGAGCGTGGTTATGATCTTGACGACGTGCTTTACCGCTATGAAAGGCACGTTATGCCTACTTACGAAAAGTACATTGCTCCATTTAAACATGATGCAGACCTGATCGTGCCCAATAACAGCGATTTTGAAAAGGCTTTAGAGGTAATAAAAACATTTTTGCGTTTCAAAATAGGTAAGGAACAGACTTGATATTATTCATTTCCTCTACCTCTACTGTCCATACCAATGCCCTTATTTTCCATACTTCACAGCAAGAATAGACATAAACAACTGTTTTACAGAAGGTTTACTAATAAAAATTAAAAAGGACAGCCATGCCTTAATTGGAAAAACTTTTTTATATTTGCAACCCATGAAACTGAACAGAAAAAATAAAGGATTAATGCGCCAAAGGCTCACATTACTTATAGTAATGCTTTTTTGCGTATTCGTTTCAAGTTCAGAATTAATGTTAAGCATAGATTCCAAGGAAAATTCTTTGGCAGTACAATTGGATTTATCTTCGGACAATGAAGATGGACAATCTGACGACACCCGTACTTTTATCCATACGAGTATAGATGCCGTAGTACCTTTTGTCATGTATGCTTTAGATTATGCCTACCACTTTATCTATGAAATTGTTATTGCCGACCGACCCCAAACCAATTTCAATTTAGGTACTGACCTTGAATACAATCAATTATTCAAAATACTTTTTGAACAGATTATTTCTGTCAACGCACCCTGAGTAATACACTCCTACTTTTTTTAATAGCTTCATTGAATCTTTGATTCAAATGGAAATTCTATATAAAATCAAACACAACATTTAATAATCAATCAACAAACATGAAAAACAAAGGGATAATCGTTTTTTTTACGGTGGTCATTACAGCCCTATGCCTGTATTACTTGTCTTTTACATTGGTATCAAACAATGTACATGAGAAAGCCACTACCTATGCAACCGACGAGTCGGGTAATGTCGATTTTGACAAAAGACAAACCTACTTGGATTCTATATGGAGAGAGCCGGTTTATAATTTCTTAGGTCTACCATTTACCTATCAAGAAGTTAAAAATACAGAACTAGGATTAGGGCTAGATCTTCAGGGAGGTATGCATGTAACACTGGAAGTTTCTCCAGTAGAAATAGTTAAAGGCCTAGCTGGAGGCAGCAAGGATGCTGTTTTCAATGAAGCAGTTGATGTTGCTAGAGAACGTGCAAAAACAGTAAATGATAAATTTGTAAACATCTTTTACCAAGCTTGGCAAGAAAAAGCCGGTAACAAGTCATTGAATACAATATTTGCTACTGCTGCAAATAGAGGAAGAATCTCCTTGGAGACATCTGATGCTGATATACTAAGTATCATTGACAGTGAAGTAGAAAATGCTATCGACAGGTCTTTTAATATTCTTAGAACCAGAATTGACCGATTCGGTACTTCACAGCCAAATATCCAAAGGATTCAAAACACGGGTAGGATTCAAATTGAGCTTCCTGGTGTTGACAATGCAGAGAGAGTAAGAAACCTCCTTCAGGGAGTTGCCAAATTACAGTTTTGGCAAGTAGCAGAAATAAACGAGTTTGGTGATGCTTTACAGCAGGTGAATACTTACCTGGTTGAAGAAGCAAGAAGTCAAAAGCAAGCAAATGGTTCTACTGAAACATCTGCAGCTGCTGATACAACAGGATTGGAAAGTGATTTAGCAAAACAACTTGCTGAAGGCGGAACAGATGCTGATTCATTAGGAACTGAAGCTTCTCCTTTATTCGCATTACTAAAAGCCAATTACGGCTTAGTCTATGAATTAAGAGACACCATTGCCATCAACAGGGTATTGAAAAGAGATGATGTGAAATCTTTACTTCCAAGAGATATAAAATTCATGTGGTCTGTCAAGCCTCAGGTGCAGGATGGAGTTGAGTTATTGGAGTTACACGCTATCAAAGCCCCTCGTGGTACAGATCAGGCTCCTTTAGAAGGTGATGTAATCACAGATGCCAGACAATCTCTAGATCAGGCTTCAAGGCCGGCAGTAAGCATGCAAATGAATGCTGAAGGTGCTAGAAACTGGAGAAAACTTACTTCAGAAAACATCGGTAAAAGAATAGCTGTTGTATTGGACAATTATGTATACACAGCTCCTACAGTACAAGGAGAAATTCCTTCCGGACAATCCGAGATCACAGGGAATTTCACAATGGAAGAAGCCAAGGATTTGGCCAATATCTTAAAATCAGGTACACTTCCTGCACCTACCAATATCGTGGAGGAAGCCATCGTTGGTCCAACTTTGGGTGTTGAAGCTAGAAGTCAAGGTATCAACTCTATGATTGCCGGTCTACTTTTGGTTGTATTGTTTATGATAGCCTACTACTCAAAAGGTGGATTTGTAGCCATTGCAGCTTTATTGTTTAATATCTTCTTTATTTTAGGTATTCTTGCTCAACTAGGAGCTGCACTTACACTACCAGGTATTGCTGGTATCGTACTTACGATTGGTATGTCCATTGATGCAAACGTTCTGATCTTCGAAAGGATTAAAGAGGAACTTAAAAATGGATCGGGTATTCTACAAGCGATTAGCAGTGGGTATGACAAGGCTTTCAGTGCCATTCTCGATTCAAACGTTACTACTTTCCTTACAGGAGCAATCTTGTATGCATTGGGTCAAGGTCCTGTTAAAGGATTTGCTATCGTACTTATGATAGGTATTGCATCTTCTTTCTTCTCTTCCGTATTTATCACAAGAGTGATCGTTTACTGGATGAGTAAAAAAGGTGATAAAAGTAATATTTCTTTTGCTACTCCATTTGCAAAAAACTTATTCAGTGACTTGAACATTGATTTCTTGGGCAAACGTAAAGTTGCTTATTTAATCTCTACCGGTATAATTGTTGTCGGAATGATACTTGCATTGACTTCCGGCATCAAATTCGGAGTTGATTTTACAGGTGGTCGTTATTACATTGTTGAATTCAGCGAATCAGTTCCTGCTTCAGAATTAAAAGTAGGTCTTGACAGTGAATTTGATGGAGCCGTGGAAGTCAAAACCTATGGTGCCAACAATGTATTAAAGGTAACCACCTCTTATTTGGTAAATGAAGACAATGACGCTGCCAACAGGGAAGTAGAAGACAGGGTAAGAAATGGTATTGCTGCAGTCACAGGATTTAGTTATCTGGAGGACGCTACCAAACTTTCCGGAAATGATTTCTCTATTACAGGCTCTAATAAAGTTGGTGCTACAGTGGCCGATGACATCAAAAACTCTTCTTTGGAAGCTATGTTTTTCTCCCTTGTGGCCATCTTCCTTTACATCTTATTAAGATTTAGAAAATGGCAATTCTCATTGGCATCTATCATTGCCCTTATTCATGATACCTTCTTTGTTATCGCAGCCTTTGCAATAGCAAGTGCTTTTGGTGCCACATTTGAAATTGATCAAGTATTTATTGCTGCCGTGTTGACAGTAATTGGTTATTCAATAAATGATACCGTTATCGTATTTGATAGGATCAGAGAGAATATTTCTAACCGAGGTACTAGTAAAATGGTACAAATGTTCAATGATGCTATCAATCAAACCATGGCCAGAACACTTATTACTTCCGCAACTACTCTGATCGTTGTTTTGGTGTTGCTTATATTTGGCGGTGAAGTATTAAGAGGCTTTTCCTTTGCCTTATTAATTGGTGTATTGGTGGGTACCTATTCTTCTATCTATATTGCTACTCCGGTAGTTGTAGATTTAATGAAAAGAGAAATTGACAGCGAAAGCGAAGTTCCCGTAAAATAAGATTAAACCCGAAATATGCAATAGACATTCTATTACATAATCCGGGTTAAAACCATAATTTGTTTATTTAAGAAGAGTCATTCCTAAACAGAATGACTCTTTTTTCATTTTTATGCAAATAAAATACCCTGTTCAGGGTATTGTGGGAAATTTTAGTTCTTGATAACTTGCAGACATCTAATGTAGTCTTATGCAATTGTCATTCTATTCCATAGCGCTTTTACTTGGGATTTTGTTTGCCACACTGTATCTTTTATTGGGCTTTCACCCAAAAGAATACAGAAAAATAAATTTCCTAGTATTGTTCATCCTATTTACAGAACTTCTTTCTGTATTTATTTGGACCAAATCAGAAGCAAACTTAGTCCAAGATTCATACTTATTTAATTTGCTATATGTCTATATCAGACCTACAGCTATGCTATTGCTTTTCAGCCAACTGCCTTTTAGTTGTCAGCTCCAAAAAACAGTATTACCCGCCATTAGCGGATTTTTAATTATTGGTTTATTGAATAGTTTATATTTACAGCCCATAAATGAGTCCCTACAATCCTATACCTATCTTCTTGGGCATGGTTTGGTTTTGTCCTACAGTGTGATCTTTTTTAAAGACATATTAAAACAAAGTAAATTTAGAGACGTCAACCTTTTGTCTTTACCCTATTTTTGGATGGCCTCGCTTATTCTTTTCTCTTATGGCGAACGCTATATATTCTTCATTTTAACCTATTATTACCCCTCTATAGGTAATTATGGTGTAGGGCACGTTTTTCTTTGGGTGCAGTTTCTTGCCGGAATAATGTACCTTTCATTGGGCCTGTCTTTTTTCGCTCCAAGGTTTTTTAATAGATACTATACTTAATAAAGCATGCGTTTTGAAAATATAGTTTTTAATTTTAGGCTTTAGATGTAAATTTACACTTTAATCAAAAAACGCAGTGTATGTCCTATTTATTCACTTCGGAATCTGTCTCCGAAGGTCACCCAGATAAAATATCTGATCAAATTTCAGATGCAATTATTGATAACTTTTTGGCTTTTGATCCCAATGCAAAAGTGGCCTGTGAAACCCTAGTTACTACAGGCCAAGTAATTCTAGCTGGAGAGGTCAATTCATCTACCTACTTGGATGTTCAAAAAATTGCTCGGGATGTTATCAACAGGGTGGGCTACACCAAAAGTGAGTACATGTTTGATGGTAGTTCATGCGGGGTTCTTTCAGCCATACATGAACAGTCTCCTGATATAAATCAAGGAGTAGACCGAGGCAATCCTGAAGAACAAGGAGCAGGAGACCAAGGGATGATGTTTGGTTATGCTACCAAAGAAACCAGTAATTTTATTCCTCTAGGACTTGATTTGTCTCACCGCCTATTGAAAGAACTTGCGGCTTTGCGAAGAGAGAACAATGAGATAAAATACCTGCGACCTGATTCAAAAGCACAAGTCACTATACAATACAGTGATGACAATACTCCCGAAAAAATTGACTCCATTGTAGTATCAACCCAACATGATGAATTTGACATGGAAAAACCCATGTTGGAAAAAATTCAGAATGACATTATAAAAATTCTAATTCCAAGGGTTAAAGCCCAACTCCCGGAAGCCATACAAAAGCTTTTCACTGACAAAATTCAGTACCATATCAACCCTACCGGTAAATTTGTGATTGGTGGCCCTCATGGGGACACTGGCCTTACTGGGCGAAAAATTATAGTAGATACCTACGGTGGCAAAGGGGCTCATGGTGGCGGTGCTTTCTCAGGTAAAGATCCTTCCAAAGTGGATAGGTCTGCAGCCTATGCTACACGGCATATTGCCAAAAACATGGTCGCCGCAGGTGTTGCAGATGAAGTATTGGTACAGGTTTCTTACGCAATTGGCGTTGCAAAACCTATGGGATTGTATGTCAATACTTACGGCACAGCCAATGTTGCTTTGTCGGATGGGGAAATAGCTCGTAAAATAGAGCAATTATTTGACATGCGACCTTTTGCAATTGAAAACAGGCTTAAACTGAGAAACCCTATCTATGAAGAGACTGCTGCTTATGGTCATATGGGTAGAGAAAATGAAGTTGTAACCAAAACCTTCATTGCTCCAGACAAAGCTTCCATTACTTTGGACGTGGAATTGTTTACTTGGGAAAAACTCGATCAGGTAACAGCCATAAAGAAAGAATTTGGCATCTAAATACCAAATTAAAAAATGTTTTAATAAGAAAAAGACAGCCTATATGGCTGTCTTTTTCTAGTTTAAGCCGAATGCTAAAAAAATCGGTACATCCTAAGGTTAAGTAGCTAATTCAGATCGGTATTTCGTCATTATTGTTTTCCCATGCGTCCTAACTGAAAGCTAATTTGAGCCATAAAGAAGAAAATGGAATTGTATGACAAAGCTTTCCAATGCATCGGAAAGTGTTAAGAAATGTTTGTAAAAGTAAGAAGCCCCCATTCCTAGACAAAATTTAACCCAGATTATGTAATAGAATTTCTCCGTCCTGACAATAGTCAAGGGTGAAGCCTGTCCCGTGTTTACGGGAAGTGTTGCAATCGCAAGCAAATCAGACTGTTTGGATATTTTAGCATAGCACCGCTTTGGTGAAATTGAAAACAGCAACGAAGTGACTGATTTTAAAGCGATTTCAGCACGTAATAGATTGTCTATTGCATATTTCGGGTTTAACCTAAGCTGTCAAATTCCGTTTAACTAACTGATATGAAAACTCCACAGCAAGAATTTCTTGAAAGTACTATTCAGCTATTCCGCTATTATAAAAGTCAGGGCGAAAAAGCTTTGGAACAAATTCCTGATGAGAAACTTTTCTGGCAATTTAATGAGGACTGCAACAGTGCGGCTACTATAGTCAAACATTTGTCCGGAAATATGCTTTCAAGGTGGACTGGGTTTTTAACTTCAGATGGAGAAAAACCTTGGAGAGACCGCGAAGGGGAATTTAGAAATGACTTTAAATCCAGAACAGAAATAATGAAGGCCTGGAAAATTGGTTGGGATACCCTATTCGATGCCTTGGATCATTGTACCGAAGATGATTTCAACAAACAGGTATATATCAGAAATCAATCCCATTGCTTGATAGAAGCTGTTAATCGTCAACTTGCACATTATTCTTCACATATTGGCCAATTGATCTATCTGGCAAAAATGTTGCATACTGGTGCTTGGAGAAGCCTCAGTATTCCCAAAGGTGAATCCGAATCATTCAACAAAGAAAAATTTGCTCAACCAAAAAATGATGTGAAGTTTTCTGATGAATTTATAAAAAGAGATAATAAATAAAACATGCCTATGAATAAAGAATACATAGACCAACAATATGAATCTCTCGCCAGAAAGGAGTTAAAAATCTGGTTAGATAAACAGCACCAAAGCCCTTCGATAATTAGCAGAATAACTAGCGGCACGCAAAGGTCTATAAATAATATCATACCTGATAATATTCATCAAGCGGTAACATTTGCCATCGAAAAAATGGTAAAAGGAGTATTGATTGGCAATAAATTTATCTCCACTAAGCCTTACCTCTACGGACAACTTAGGCATAGGGAATTAAAAGCCCGAAAAAGTATAAAGGCTTACACTAGAACAGCATCTGTCGAAGGAGCTGTCACCGGAGCGGGTGGTATATTAATGGGTTTTGCAGACTTACCGGCTTTCTTGGCGATAAAAATGAAAATGCTCTTCCAGATTGCTGCTGCCTTCGGTCATGAAACCAAGGAATTTAAAGAGCGGTTATTTATTCTCTATGTATTTAAGCTTACTTTTTCAACCCAAAAAACCAGAAATGAAACCATAAACATTATAGAAAACTGGGACACTTATTCCCAAACCCTGCCAGACAATCTAGATGATTTTGATTGGAGACAATTTCAATTGGAATACAGAGATTTTATGGACTTGGCAAAATTGGCGCAAATGATCCCAATAATAGGCGCAGGAATTGGTGCGGTGGCCAATTACAAACTAAGTCTATTGCTTGGAAAAAACGCCATTCAAGCATACCGACTGAGACATCTTCAAAAGAATAAGGAATTGACTTGAGCCTCTATTATTTAAGGTAAATTCGCTTCCCTTTCTTTGCACTTTCCTTCGCAGCATCCAGGATCTCCACAACCACAAGATTGTTTTCCAAAGAAGACAAATCATCGGCTTCAACTTTTATTTTCCCCCTAACAACAGCCGCCAAATAGGAAAAAGGATCGTTATAAGGGTTTTCCCTGGGACTTAGATTTTCAGCTTTCTCTTGCTTTTGCCCTTCTTTTCTGCTTAGCAATAAGGTATTATTTTTGGCAAGCAAATACCCTGTTTTACCATATACCTCCATGTCTTTTCTGCTAAAAGGCCAATTCCATGATGCCTGAATCACTCCCTGTGTATTGGGATACTCCAGCAAGATGGTAGCCTCATCATCCACTTTTGGATATATATCAGGTTTGATTTGCTTAAGCTCCGCAGTAACAGAAATGGGTTTTTGACCATCCATTAACCAAGTCATCAGGTTGGCGCCATAACAACCAAAATCAATAACTGCTCCGCCTCCATTTAACACAGGATCGGTCAACCAATCCAAAAACTCCTGATTGACTCCGATTTCCATAGGCCCTTCATGACCATCATTCACAATGACCCTCCTCACCGGCCCAATTACATTATCCTTTAGTTGCTTTTTAACTTCATGATTGCTGGCATACCAGGTAGTTTCATAGTTGGTCAGCAGATGAATTTGATGTTTCCTGGCCAGATCAGCCATCTTTTTTGCATGTTCCATACTGACAGCCAAGGGCTTCTCAACCATCACATGTATGCCACGAGGGGCACAGGCCTCCACCACTTCTAAATGTTGGTAAATGGAGCCAAAGGCCGTAACAGCTTCGGGCTTTACAGCCGAAAAGAGGGATTCCATATCTGGATAAAGCAGCTCCTCACTTAAATTATGACGGGACATCAAGCGATTGGCCAAAGCATTGTCAGGTTCCACAATACCTACAATCTCAACATCACCTTTAGCCTCCCTGCCCAGTATCCAGTTAACATGCGAATGAGTAAGCCCAACTACGGCGATTTTTACTGGAGATTGACCAAATAATAATGGAACGGGGAACATTAATACAAGTGTAAAAAATACAACTAGTGATTTTCTCATGGTTATTTCTTTTTAATAGAATCAATTAAATTATGAAAATATCCTTCTTGATTACCGCGTCTTTTATTCCTTGCTTTTTGTCTTCTCTTCTTGTTTTGTTTATTCCCTTTTACAAGAACTGACCTTGCTGAAATACCAACCTGCCCATTGTACCATGGCTGTCTGCCAACGATATTTATATTTGGCTTATAATCCACTGAGAAATTGATCCCAAGTAAGGTGAGTTCAAGTCCTGCAAGTAAATCCACCCCTACGGTTCCGTTGCCATACGTTTGTATGATCTGCATGCTTTCAGGTATTTTTTGACGGCTTTCTTCTATTCCAAAAGAAACACCCGCACCGTAATAGTAATTTAATCTTTTCGTCACCAATGGGCGATGCCTTTCTAATATGGCATGGGCAGTGGTATTGTAAACAAAGTCACTTTGAAGAATCCCTTCCACCGTAAGCCCCTTTTTGATACGCTGCTGTAAAGTAAATCCCAGCATACGACCCTGATTATTATTGCCCAGCCTTAGACCAGCACTCGTGCCATAACTCTGCCCTGAGACCATGGGAACATGGACAATAAGTAACATTATCGTTAAAATAACTATAAAATTGTTTTTCTGCATTACAATAAATTAAATATCAGGTATATACACCAAAAAGCCAGCCAAATCCTCACATAATTCATCAAAATGTTTCAATCCGCTTATTTTGTAAAGGCTAAATCTCTGAATCCCCTCTACCTGAAAGCTTTAACCCGGATTATGTAATAGGATTTCTCCGCCCTGACAATGTCAGGGGTGAAGCCTGTCCCGTGTTTACGGGAAGTGTTGCAATCGCAAGAAAATCAGACTGTTTGGAGATTTTAGCATAGCACCGCTATGGTGAAATTGAAAACAGCAACGAAGTGGCTGATTTTAAAGCGATTTCAGCACGTAATAGAATGTCTATTGCATATTTTGGGTTTAACCATAAGCCTAATCTACCCCAATGAAAATGCGCTAGATTAAAGCATTGTATAGATTAAAAACAACTTCTACAATATCCTCCAGTATATTTATTACTAAAACAAGAATTATATCGATGTGTTGTGATATTGTATCAATAAATAATTAAATTTAAGTTTAACAATAAAGTCTGAGTTATGAAATCAATCCTATTAATGATCTGCTTTACCATTACTACTGGACTTATGTCTCAGGAATTGGAAGGTGCATGGATTTTAACCCATCAAAATGGAGAAGCGATTACTGACAAAGAATTTATAAAAATTTACCAGGATGGTTACTTTTCCTTTGGAGCCAAAGAATTAAAAGGAGATAAATTTCTTTATGCCGGGGGAGGGGAATACACATTGGAAGGAAATGTTTACAATGAACACTTGGACTTTTTGACTCTTGATCCTGAACAAATTGGAACCACCAATCGATACACATTGGATTTTGCGAATGACAGGCTGATTATTTCTACAAAAATAAAAGGAGAAGACCTTATTGAAATATGGAAGAGGGTCTCGCAAGAAACTGATGATCTTACAAGAAACTGGGTAATTACCGGAAGAAAAAGAGGGGATGAACTTTCAGAAATGATTCCAGGAGCCAGAAGAACAGTGAAAATCTTAAGTGGGGGCAGATTTCAATGGATTGCCTTCAATTCTGAAACAAAAGCCTTTAGTGGTACAGGAGGAGGTGAATATGAAGCAAAGGATGGGAAATACACTGAGAAAATCACCTTCTTTTCAAAAGATGACAGTCGCGTGGGTGCAAATCTTGAATTTGATTATAAAGTCATTGACGGAAAATGGCACCATTCAGGTTTAAGCTCAAAAGGCGATCCAATCTACGAAATCTGGTCTCCATACGAGGAAGCTTATAATTCCAAGAAAAAATAATTTGACCCAACTTTCCCTTTGGAAAAGCTAGTATTTAACCTGGATGTGGCAATATTTTCTTCAGAGGGGAATACCTAAGCAAAGTAAATAGAGGCATTTGAATACATAGGCCTAGTAAGGCAGTAGAGAAAAGTAAACTAAACCCTACCCTTTTAGGCCCATTCTATTTCGTGCTCGTATTTTCAAGCCAGGCAAAGGGAAGGGTTCCATCTGACCATTTTTCGAAATACCGTGTATGATCTGTGCCGAAAATCATTGAGCCCAGCAAAATATCAAGGTCTCCATCACCATCCATATCTCCTGCATCCATGGCCATCCATCTCCCATCGGTACTTCCGGCAAAGGTTTGGGCCTCAAAATTCATTTCTCCCTTATTTTCTAAATAAACAAAACTCTCCTCTGGACTTTTTTCATAGTCTGGGAAAAAGCTTATTGCAGCGATATCTATGTCTCCATCTTGATCAAAATCTGATGGAATAGCCTTGTAAGCCCCATTAAGGGGATAAAAAAAGGATTCTTTAAAATGGTTGCTACCATCATTCATAAATATCCTAATGCCATGATAAGGCTTACTGATAGGATCATAATCTGCATTGTCCCCGGCAGTATAAATAATATCATCGAAACCGTCCTCATTAAAATCAAACAGTTCAAAATAGCTTGATCCATAGGTAGGAGGGAACCTCAATACAGGCTCTTCTGCAAATTTACCATTTCCCTGGTTGTGATAAATAAAAATACCCTCATCTCCTTGTCCAAAAAGCGCAACGATGTCCTTTTTACCATTTTTATTTAGGTCACGGATATAGGCTTTGGTTGCCCCGGGTTTGTTTCTTAACACAAATTTCTGAAGGTTTCCTGAAGGACCTTGTTTCCACCATCCAAGGCTTCCTGTATTTTTCCCATATTCAGCGATGACCATGTCTTCCAATCCATCCCCATCAAGGTCTCCCATGTCCATATGTACAGGTCTTTGTAAGTCTTTGGCCATGATTTTTGTTACCTGACCAGGAGTATTGGGCAGGCGCATGACAAATCCAAGGTCCATATCTGTTGGGTTAAATGTGCCTATAACCAGCGCATAAGAATATTCCTTACCTTGATGTACCCATACCGTACCTTCAGGACTAGAGGCTGTTTTCTGAACCTTAAACTTATTGTCCATAATCGAAAAAGTAGACCTTCCTGCATCACTGATGTACCATTGGTTAGGCCCAATTATACTAACCATCAAGTGCATGGGGTTCTTTGTTTTACTAGCAGGCTTATGCAGCTTAAAATAATCCAGGTTTTTTTTAATTTCCTTAATAGGACAATTGGGAAGTTGCTCAGGTGCCTGTTCCAGGTAAAAGGCTTTAATTTTATTGAAAATCAAAGTATCTATGGTAGGGCTTTTTGGAAAAACATTTGCACGCTCTACAATTACTCCTGCCCGACCACCTTCTAATAGTCCTAACCTGGTTGTGTCCGAGTCATAAATACCAAAAAAATGACCCATTCTAGGAAGTATGGTTTCCCATGTCTTTTTATCCAGCTGATTCGGTTCGGGATACAAATGGCAGCCCGCACAATAAGTCTTGGCCAAAACATTTGCCGGCTTATCTAATGGGTTTTGTAACACCTCTTTTTTCTGCTCAATTTTGGGAGAGGCTTTGTCCTTGTTTTGATTTTGATGGTCGCTCCTATTACAGGCCTGTCCTAACACGATAAAACTAAAAACAAGGATGTAACGCACTATAGACATGAACATTCAGGGGTTTGAATATTAATAATATTGATTAGCCAAAGATAACCAAGCCCTAACAATATAGAATCATTTAGGACAGATAATGAAGAAGGATTGCCCAATTCCATCAAGAAGTTAGCTAATAAGCTAAGCTTGTGCCCTAGGACTTTCTCTAAGATGACCTTTATTTGGTCAGACAGCTATCAAATGCCACTATAAAAATCAGCATTACCATTCATTCCATTCTAAAACGGAACTCAAGTTAATAGCATATCAATTTGATTTTTTGCGGATAGAAACTGGTTTCAAACCAAGTTTTAACTGATGAATAATCAGGTTTTTACGTGTCATGGTTTTCTAAACCCAAGGAACATAAAGCGCTTAGTAGTTCTATTGGCTAATTCTTAACCCATCTTCCTGCTCATATTTGGTTCGGAAAAAAGACAATTCCGAATCGCCGTTTGCAGGGAGTCATTGTTAAATGGCTTTGTCAAAACATTGTCCATCAAAAGGGTTTGTGATTTGGCAACCTCAGAAAGGTCAGCCGTAACAGCAATAATGGGGATCTTTTTGTAAAATTCACCACAAACTCCTCCACGAATTGCTTTGGCTGTTTGATAACCATTTAAAACTGGCATCTGTAAATCCATAATGATAAGGTCGAAATAGCCTTGCTGTAATTTCTCCAGTGCCTGCTCTCCATCAACGGCCATTTCTACAAATGTATTATGCCATTTTTTAAACATTGATCCCATTACCATTCTAATTATGGGATCATCGTCTACAATTAAAAATTGTTTACCTTCCAGGCTTGTACCCCGGATGCTAGTATCGCTGTTGTTCATTTTAAAAAAGTAAGCTTTAGGCTTAAAAACAATATAATATTAAAAATATAATATCAAAATACCTAGAAAATACTTTAAGAAGCAAAATTTTAGCAATAAAATTCAATTTTCAGATTATGATTGTTTTATAATTTGATAAATTCATCATAATACCAAAATATAAGACAATTTTATCCCTTAAAGCTTAATTTCTCTAACTTGAAATGAAGGCAATATTTTATTTATATTTAATAGGGATTTCCTGAAAATCAGGCTGTAAATGTAAAGTTACCCAAGGCTAAATGAAACCCTTTATGAATCTGGCAACCATAAATTGTGAACAAATTCCTTCCCCAATTTGGAGCCCAGGCACATGCTCTAAGCTTCATAGCAAGGAAGTTCACTTATGGCGAATAAGACTTAACCTCCCTCTAGTCGAACTGTCACATTTAGAAAAAAAACTGACAGCTAAAGAAAAAATGAAGGCATCAAAGTATTTACATGAAAGGGATAGAAATAGTTTTATTATTGGACAGGCCTGCACAAAAATGCTAGTTGCACAATATTTAAATATTGAGGCCTCTCAGGTTATTTTCCAAATTGGCATGAATGGTAAACCCTATATTCCCATTCATCATAAGCTACATTTCAACCTTAGCCATTCTGGAGAATGGGTTTTTATTGCATTTGGTTCTCAGGAATTAGGGATTGATTTGGAGAAAATAGCAGGAAATTTCATTACTGACTCCCTATTGGAACAATGTTTTCACAGCAATGAACTTAAAGTAATTAAGGATTCCTATGACCCAATTGCCGAATTCTATAAATTTTGGACAAGAAAAGAAGCTTTTTTAAAAGCAACAGGCATAGGCATAGTCGAAACCCTAAACCAATTCACTTGCTTAGACCAGTACCAAGAATTTATGTTCCCCTCCCTTTCCAACAAAACCAATTGGCAGCTCAGAAGCTTTTTTATGGATCAATCCTATGCAGTGAGTATTTGTACTTCTCCCCTTCCCAATAGGGTGCGCTTTTTTGACTATGAATCAGAGATCGATCTAACCTAAGACTACTATTTATAAGCGATTAGGCCAAACATTGTAACACACATTAATAAAACTCGAAATTTTACTAAAACAAGCATGCTCAAGACATATTTTACGTATTTTTCGTAGATTTACGATTTTTACGTAGATAAACTAATTTTTATTTACTACATTTAAATTATGGAAGCATTAACGAACAACGAGGAACAGGTGATGCAAATCATTTGGGAACTGAAAAAAGCACTTGTCAGAGATGTTTTGAATCAATTCCCTGAACCGAAACCTCCTTATACGACCCTAGCCTCAGTGATCAAGCAACTGGAGAACAAAGGCTACCTGGACCATAAGACCTATGGCAATACCCATGAGTATTTTCCAATAATAAGTAAAAAGGCTTATCAGCACAGCAGCTTTAACCTTCTAGTGAAAAACTACTTTGAAGGTTCTGCCAAAAATGTTTTGTCATTTATGGTAAAAGAGGACAAACTATCGGATAAAGATATTCAGGACTTAGAAAAAATGGTAGAGAACCTTAAAAAGAAATCATCATGACAAACCTTATCAATTACTTGTGGGAAGGCAGCATATGTTTAACATTACTTTGGGTATTTTACAAAGTTTGCCTCGAAAGAAACACCTTTTTTGCATGGAATAGGACATTTCTACTCTGCTCACTGCTTGTAGCTTTGGTTTTTCCTGCATTAAACTTTGCGGGAATCAATGGTATAAATTTGCCCAATGAAACCATTTCTATACAATTGCCAACATTTGAATTGAATAGTTCAAATCAGTTTCAAAACTCCTTTAAAGCCTTTTCAATAAGCAATTTGATAGTTGGTGTTTACTTTATAGGAGTAATATTGGTCCTTGGCCAATTTCTTTTAGGCTTGGTTTCTATAATGGTTCAAACCAAAAAAGCCAAAACTACTTATAAAGGAAAATACCTCCTTTTAGAGCACCCTACTTTTGAGCCCTCTTCATTTTTCCACTTTATCTTCTTACCTGAAGGCGCACTTCAGTCCCAACAGAATGTCGATTGGGTCATTGCCCATGAGACCACACATGCAGACTACAAGCATAGCTGGGACAGGTTGTTGCTACAGGTAGTAAAGGTAGTTTTCTGGTTTTACCCTATATATAGCAAGTATGAAAAGGCCCTGGAGGTATTGCATGAATACCAGGTGGATGAAAAGATGACAAAGTCCTATCCTTTAGAAGAATACGCAAGGCTTTTACTCAACCTTACAAAGACAAAAAATACAGGTTTACTAGTACATAATTTCAATCAATTTCAAATCAAAAAAAGACTTACAATGATGACACAACCCAAATCAAAATGGACCGCACGAAGTATATATGCTTTGGCATTACCAGTATTTATATGCCTGTTTGCCTTGGTTTCATGCGAGCAAAAGGATGAAATAATAGAAGTAGCAATGACAGCAAATGAAGCAAATACCAAGAATTTGCTTCCAAATGAAATATTTGATATTGTTGAGGTTATGCCTGTTCCTCCACAGGGTATGGAAGGCTGGAACAATTATTTAAGCCAAAACCTTAAATACCCCCAGTCCGCTAGAGATAAAAAAATAGAAGGAACGGTTTACTTGGAGTTCATAGTCAACGAAGAAGGAAGAATAATAAATCCATCCGTAATTAAAAGTATCGATCCAGACTTGGATGCGGAAGCTCTTAGGGTAATTAAAAATTCACCCGATTGGACTCCCGGAATCCAAAGAGGACATAATGTAAATGTGAAATTGAAACTTCCTATAAGGTTTAAACTGGAGTAAAACAGAATTGCTAAGGTGAATTCTCCTGGCCAAAGGCAGTAAACGCCATTGGCCAGGTTTTTTATCCTGACCAACAGGCTTTAAACCCGGATTATGTAATAGGATTTCTCCGCCCTGACAATTGTCAGGGGTGATAGCCTGTCCCGTGTTTACGGGAAGTGTTGCAATCGCAAGACAATCAGACTGTTTGGAGATTTTAGCATAGCACTGCTATGGTGAAATTGAAAACAGCAACGAAGTGGCTGATTTTAAAGCGATTTCAGCACGTAATAGAATGTCTATTGCATATTTCGGGTTTAAAGCTTACTAATCAATAAATTCACCCACTGCATTAACCACATCAAGAGAACGTAATCGGTGACCCAATCCAGTAGTGGTCATGAGCTCAGCTTGTGGCCAGTGTTGATGAAGAAGACGGGCATTACTAAAATCAGTTAATGCGTCTTTTTGGTCATGTACAATAAGACCAGGAATGGATAAACTCTTTGCCAAATAAGGAAGACTAACCTTTTCTAGATCCTCCTCAGCAACATTTTGAAATTCCTCAGTTATGCTTTTTACTGTAGCAGGTTTCAATTTCAATGATTTTTTATAAAACCCAATAAATTCAGTAGCACTACCGGGAGTTGACAAAGCAATAACCTTATTGATAGTTGGTAATTGGTGTTTCGCTTGGGCATAAAAAAAAGAAAAACTTCCAATAGAATGGGATACTATCGCATGAACAGAACCATATTCATTCAATAACTTATTTATAAGCGATGCATGATCGGGAACAGTAAAATGCTTGCCTTCACTCTGCCCATGCGCTGGTGCATCAAAGGCCAATAAAGTATATTCAGGTTTTTTAGAAAGTAATTCAATATATTGTTGCCATCTGTAGGAAAAGCTTTGCCATCCATGAATAAATAAAATTTTCTTTGGCCCATTCCCCCATCGATAGTGACGGATTAATTTCCCTTTGAACATAATATCTGATTCTTCCCCAGTACGAAGAAACTTGTATTGAGACTTCGTGATCTTGCGACGTGAGGGTGAACAAAAAAACTTAAAGCCTAATTTACCACTTAGAGATGGCGCAACACTATTCATGGTATTCAGGAAAAATCCCAAACCCCGATAGTAAAATCTTCCGGTCATTTATAAATAAAGGTTAACTGTTTGTAGGGTGGGTTAAAAATTATTCCTATTACCCATTACGTAAATGTAAAATATTATTTTTAATAATTCATTAAAATAATAACAAACTTATGACTTCTTCTTACAAACAACATTTTAACTAAAAACTCATTATTTAGAAGATGAAGCATCAACCACCCTAATTCTCCTTATAAGCGGAATACATAATAAGCTAATTATTATGGCAATATACCCTATGTACTCAAAGTTTAGTAGTTTTCCATCCGTGTTTTCAACCAGTATCATCCCTCCAAAAAAGGATGCAAGCCCAGCGCTTAATTGTTGCACTGCAGAATTAAAACTTAGGAAACTACCCCGATTTTCGGACTTAGCTGTGCCGGTAATCAAGGCAGCAGCAGGCACCATCCGTCCATTTGAGGTGACAAACAAGAGGGTTGATACCGCCAATGCCAACAAAATAGGAGTAGGCCCCAAATGGGTTATTATAGCAATTGGAACTACATTTAAGCTCATAAATATGGTAAAAATTTTAACCTTGCCATATTTATCTGTAAGCCGGCCGACCCAGGGTGATGTAAAAACAGTGAAAAACCCTCCTGCCATATAGATATAAGTCAGTTGAAGTTCAGAAAAACCAACATTGGCCACCATGAATGGGCTTAAAAATGGGATAATCATAAACTGCCCAAGCATCATGAGTATTGTTAGGAAGATGGCCCTCATCTGATTTGAATTGCTGGTAACCCGTCTAATCACTTGTTGTGGACTGGGCTTGGCTTTTCCTTCAATTTTCGGAACCTTTATGGAAGGTACAAATCTATAAATCAAGAATAAAATCACCAATGCCAGAAAAGCAAGAAAGAAAAAAGGAGCATGCCAATTGGAAATACTGGCTATAAAAAGACTGAATGGCACACCTACCACAGAGGCTACAGAAAAGGCTGCCATTACCAAACCCATTGCCCGACCTCTTCTACTATCCGGTATGGCATCACCAATAATTGCAAAGATCAAGGCCGAAGTCAAACCACCAAAAAGCCCAGATAAGATTCTTGAAAACAATAAAAAAGGATAATTTGGTGATAAAGCACAAGCCAAGGTCCCTACTAGAAAGCCAAGAAAAACCCACATTAAAATGCTCCTTCGATCGTATTTATCCAAAATAAAAGCGCCAAAAAAACTACTAACACCTGCGCTAAAAGTATAGGAAGACACCAAGAGCCCAAATTCCTGAGGTGAAATTTCAAAAATACGCATCAGTTGAGGACCTAGTGGCATCAAAATCATAAAATCTACGATATGCGTAAAATTGATGGCCGCTAATGTCCAAAGCAATAATTTCTCCTTTTGCATTCTTTTGAAATTTATCCCTTTAAAACCCATATAAGGCATCGAAAGTTCTTAACCTGTATTTTTAAAAATAAAGCTACCAATGAAGAAACCTTGACATCTCCATTCCTCAAAAAGTCAAAACCGAATATTCAACGATATACCTCAATAATCAATATCAGATAGATCTTCAGGTATTATTGGTATACATTCCATTATAATAATAAATATACCGAACAAAGTTAGCCCCCTTGCGTTTAAATACTTAATCTTCCCGAATCAGGTGTACCATTAATTAGCACAAAACACCAGACCAATAAGTTGTAGATAAAAGCTGTTTGGGTGACTACTTTATAAGAAATTCAATTTTTAACATTGTCATAGATAGCTTGTTCTTGATTTAAAACGGTTTAAGATTCCATCAATCCAATAAATCTACCTACCTTTACGAACTTTATTAAGTCCCAATTTGCAATTGCTTTTATAGTGAATGTTGAAATAACAGGAGAATAAGACAAGTTGGAGGACCAAATAAAGGAATCCCCCAAATATGAAGTCGGAGCTGGCCCTCATTTTCGGCTTTAGTTTTTATTTCAAACATTAAAAAAACAACTATTGTAAAAATGGGCAAAACCGGCCTTATGGGCCAATTATTTATTTGCACTCTAAGAAATTATTAAAGAGGGGTGCAAAATACCGGCACCAAAAGCCATTATAAAAAGTTAAGCATGACATTCGAAAAATTAGAACTTATATCCCCTATCCTGAAAGCACTTCAGGAAAGAAACTACAAGGAACCCACTGCCATACAAGAGCAGGCAATTCCAAAAATCCTCGCAAAAAGAGATATTTTAGGAAGTGCACAAACAGGTACTGGTAAAACAGCAGCCTTTGCTCTTCCTATCATCCAACTGCTCCACACGGAAAAAAACAATGACAAAGGAAGATTGGCCATCAAGTCACTCATCGTCACTCCAACAAGAGAATTGGCCATTCAGATTGATGAAAATCTTGAATTTTACGGAAAATACACAAAATTAAAGCATGCTGTTATTTTTGGCGGTGTGAAACAAGGCGCTCAAGTCAATGAAATCAGAAGGGGTGTTGATATTTTAGTAGCTACTCCCGGCAGATTACTTGACCTTATTAACCAAGGTTTTATAAAACTGGATCACATCAAGATATTTGTTCTTGATGAAGCGGACCGCATGCTGGACATGGGCTTTATCAATGACATCAAAAAACTTTTGAAGTTATTGCCAAAGAAAAGACAATCCTTGTTTTTTTCCGCAACCATGCCGGACAATATCGTTTCATTGGCTGACAATATCCTTACAGATCCTGTCAAAATTGAAGTAAACCCTGTTTCTTCTGCCGCTGATACAGTAAAACAGAAAGTCTATTATACCAATAAGGACGCTAAAAAGGACTTGCTTTTCCATATATTGGAAAACAAGGATATCGATCAAGTATTGCTTTTCTCCCGAACCAAACATGGTGCGGACAAGATCACGCGAAACTTAAAAAGCAAAAACATCAATGCCGCAGCCATACATGGTAATAAAGCGCAAAATCATCGACAAAAAGTCTTGAGTCAATTCAAGGAAGGCACCATTCGTGTACTTGTTGCTA
This sequence comes from Cyclobacterium amurskyense, assembly GCF_001050135.1. Classification (GTDB taxonomy): domain Bacteria; phylum Bacteroidota; class Bacteroidia; order Cytophagales; family Cyclobacteriaceae; genus Cyclobacterium; species Cyclobacterium amurskyense. The sequence goes on from NZ_CP012040.1 coordinate 1,759,706, forward strand.
CTGATATTGCGGCCCGAGGTATAGACATCGACAAGCTACAGTACGTGATCAATTATGATGTGCCCGAAGATCCTGAGACCTATGTTCACCGAATCGGTAGATCAGGAAGAGCTGGAGAATCTGGAACTGCCATCTCTCTTTGCGAACCAGAAGAAAACGGGTATGTTCGCTTGATAGAAAGACTTATCAACCAAAAAATCACTGAGGTAGACAACAATCCTTTTCCTCAAACTGAGAAGCCAATGTCAGCATTGGAACGAAAAGAATTTAACAAGGAGAAACAGCGTAAAAAGCAGGCATTTTTCAAAAATAGAAAAAAGTCTAGATAAAGATAGCCTTGATTTTAATCCGGATTAGGTAATAGGATCTCCACGCCCTGCCAATAGTCAGGGGTTAAGCCTGTCTCGTATTTACGAAAATTGTTCTAATCTCCAAACAGCAAGGAAGTGGCTAAATCTGAAGCGATTTCTGCACGTAATAGAATACATATTTCGGGTTTAATACCAATACCATTGTCTAAGTGAAGACAATGGTATTTTTTTTTTATCTTAACAACTTAAATAGTTAAGCAGTTGTCTTCTTAAAGTGAGCTAAAACCAGATTGTCAAGTCTTAAAAAATGCCTCTGGCTTACCATCAAAGCTAAATTGTCCATTTTCCAAAACCAATACCCTCTGAGCCATACGGGTAATTTCAGAAGCATCGTGACTCACCAATAAAGTGGTCAACCCATATTCATGGTGAAATTTAACAATGTATTCTTGCAGGCTTCTCCTCATCTCCATATCCAATGCTGATAGCGGTTCATCCAAAAGTAGAATTTTAGGCTTCCTTACCATTGCCCTAGCAAGGGCTACACGCTGCTTTTGGCCACCTGAAAGTTTCATGGGGAATTGCCCTGCCATCTTTTCCATGCCTATACTGACCAATAATTCATCCACAAAACCCTTGTCCTGACCTTTATCCAAAGCGAAAACAAGGTTTTCGTAAACCGTCATGTTGGGAAAAATAGAATACTCCTGAAAGATCATGCCTATGTTTCGCTTTTCAGGTCTCAAAAACAGCTTCTTTTCAGTAGATATCCAAGTTTCCTCTCCAACCCTTAATTCCCCTTCATCAGGACGCATCAAGCCTGCAATCATTCGCAACACACTAGACTTACCAGCACCAGAAGGCCCATACAAGCCAACCAATTCACCAGGCTGGATTTGGCAGGATATAGCTAGTGCTATTTTTCCTTCTGCCCCGGAAAGGGATTTTTTAAGCGATAGCTCAATCATAAGAGAGCATGCTGTTTTTGCGATGATTGATCAAATAGGTGAGCAATAAGACGGTGAAAGAAAAGGCGATCAAGAGTAAACTGTATTGATTGGCCATGGCATAATTCATTCCCTCCACCTCATTGTAAATGGCAACAGAGATCACTCTGGTTTCCTCAGGGATATTTCCTCCCACCATCAATACAACTCCAAATTCTCCAATAGTGTGGGCAAAAGTGAGCACCCCAGCAGTGATCAAGGCATTCTTCATATTGGGTAATAAAATCCGGAATAGCGTAGCCCAAGAACTTTTACCCATGGTCTTAGCTGCATCCAGCCAGGCATTAGGTATTCCTGAAAAGCCCGACCGCAAAGGTTGAACCATAAAAGGAAGGCTGTAAATCACCGAGGCCAACACCAGACCATGAAAGGTAAATACCAAGCGAAGATCAAAATACTGGTCGAGAAATTTACCAATTTGGTTTTCGGGACTAAATGCCAACAAAAGATAAAAACCCAACACGGTGGGAGGCAATACCAATGGCATGCTTACCAAGGCCTCCACCACATATTTAATGCGATATTTGCTATAGGCAAGCCAGTAAGCAAGTGGTATTCCTACCAAGAAAAGGAGGAAAGTAGTCAAAGTCGCCAGCTTTAGGGTCAATATAAAGGGTGCAAAATCCATCATTTCACTTTTTGGGTAAAGCCATAAGCCTTAAATATTTTTGCTGCACTTTCAGACTTCAAGAACTCAAAAAAGGAAGTGGCATCGGCATTTCCTTTACCAAATTCGGTAATCATTGCTCCCTGAAGCAGGGGCTCATGGCTGTTTTCAGGTAAAAGAAAATACCTTTTACCATACTTTTTCATGCTTGGTGAAAGGGCCAATGACAAAGCAACAATGCCAATATCCGCTGCTCCAGTAGATAAGAATTGAGCCGTTTGAGAAATGTTTTCGCCCATCACCAATTTAGACTTGACCGCATCATAATGACCATAAAACTGAAGGCTCTCTTTTGCACGCATTCCGTAAGGTGCATGATCCGGATTGGCAATGGCTATTTTTTTAACATTTAAACTCCCAAGACCTTCCATAGTTGACGCATTACAGTCCATTTTTCTGCTCCATAGCACCAACCTGCCTTCTCCATAAACATGGAGATCAGATCCGTTCATTCTTTTAGCGATAAGCATTTTGGGATAGGCAACATCAGCAGACATAAAAAGGTGAAAAGGAGCCTTGTTGGAAAGCTGCTCGAAGAGTTTACCCGAAGACCCATATATGGGCACTATTTCTTTTCCCGTAGCCTCAGTGTAAACCTCAATGATTTCATCCAAGGCAAATTTCAAGTCAGAGGCCGCTGCTACTCTTATAGCTCTCTGCGCATTTACAGGGTAAATACCAGGTAAAAAACACAGGACAAAGGAAGCAAGAAGAAGGCAAACACTTTTCATTTTATAATGGTCTGGGATTAATCCCTAATGTTATAGCTTGGTTAGTTCGATATTATTTTAAAGATATACCGAATGCCTTTCTTTTCCAATCCGACCTAATCATTTCCTAATAATTCAATAAATGTCAGAAAATTGACCGGTAACTAATATCAGAAAAATAGGTTCAAACTAGCACTCTTTTACCATTACACTTTGTCTGATTAATATTGACTTGCAGCTTTTATTAGTTTCCTTTTAATACGGTTTCTTAAAACTTTAGGCTTCAATACCTCTATCGAATCCCCAAACCCCAGAATTAACCTATCAAACTCCAAATTCAGATGAACCCTCAAATGAATGATTACACTTCCATTGGCCAACCGATCGATTACTTTTTGAGAATGATGAAATGGTTTGGTGATCACATAGGGAGCATTGTTTTTATCAATTTTAAGTTCCACTTCTTGAATTTGATCATCATTTAACACGGTTACACCGATTGTATCTTTATAATATGCATCTCCATCAAAGTCTTCATCTAGGTAAGGAATAGCAAGGTTTTTGTCAATGGACAAAATTCTATCCATAGCTAAGGTTAAGATGGGTTCCTTTGCATTTTTCCGCCCTACCACAAACCAACGATTATTAAACTGCTTTAAAATAAATGGGTGGAAAGTAAAGGTAGAAGAATCCCGGGCTTTAAAGGATTGGTAAGTAATCCATAAACAAACCTTTTTCAATATAGCCTGATACAAGACATCTATGTTTTTGAGGCCTTTTAAGTTCTCATTTTTATCCAAATGAATGATGGAAGTCTGATGCGTTTTCTCGGAATAGACCTTGTCTTCTAAACGCTGTATGATTCCGTCTAGCTCCGAAAACAATGAGAAATCCTTAAATTGTTTGAGCATCTCCACTGTTTCAGAAAGTATGCCCATATCATTTTCTGTTAATGGTATATTTGTTATAGAATAGTTTTCATCTTCATATCGATAGTATTTTTTATCGTAGACGACTATGGGCGCATTGTATCCAAGTTTATCGCTTCGCATTAACTGTAAATCTAATTGAATGCATCTTTTACTTACATTGAAATCTCTCCCTTCGTATTCATTCAGTGCATCCGAACATGCCTCAATAAGATTTTCAAGTGTCCACCTACGGTACTTGTTCTGCAAGCATTTGTCAATGGTCTTGTACCGAATAAGGGCATTTTTATTTTGTGCCATTCTACTAAAGTATTTATTTTTTTTAAACTACGCAAAATGATTGCGCAGTTTAAAAAAACCTTTGTTAGGTAATAAAAAAACAAATCATGTCGGATAGAATTAACATCAACGGAAACACCCTAATTAAACTAGGGTTTAAGCCAAAGAAATGGTTTAGTACTGCGATTGATCATATCAATGAAACCCAAATGTCTGAAAAAGACATGATGATATATCTTGAGCAATTCAAGGCTGAACCAATGATCAAATTACATACTGAGGTCATTCCATTTGCGATCAACATCAAAGCTGAAAATGAACTGGAAGAGAGAAATATCCAAACAGTGATTGAATCGATGAAGGCTGTAATGAAAACACCAACGGTGGTAGCCGGATCAATAATGCCTGATGCTTGTCCTACAGGAGCCATTGGAACAATCCCTGTGGGAGCTGTAGTTGTCACAAAAAATGCTATCCATCCAGGCATGCACAGTGCGGATATCTGTTGTTCAGTAATGTTGAGCGATTTTGGAGAAGTTGATCCCAAGGAGTTAATGGATGCCGCTCATGCGTCCACTCATTTCGGAGGAGGTGGTAGGGAGAGAAATGAGCAATACAGATTTCCTGAATCTATGTTAAAAGCCTTTGAAGGAAATAAGTTATTGAATGACAAGCACCTAATTCAAGTTGCGAGAAAACACCTGGGCACTCAAGGTGATGGGAATCACTTTCTATTTATCGGAAAATCAAAAAAGACAGGAAATACCATGATGGTAACACATCATGGTTCAAGAGGTGTCGGAGCTAAATTATATGGTAAAGCCATGAAAATAGCTGAAAGGTTTAGAAATGAAATTTCAAAAGAGACCTTGAAACAAAATGCTTGGATTCCATTCGAGACAGAGGATGGTCAGGAATACTGGAATGCACTGCAAATAATTAGAGAATGGACAAAACAAAACCACATTTGTATCCACGATGCAACCGCTCAAAAGGTGGGTGCAACAATAAAAAACAGGTATTGGAATGAACATAACTTTGTATTTAAAGAAGGTGACTTGTTCTATCACGCCAAAGGCGCAACCCCATTGGATGATAAGTTTATGCCAGACATTACAGGGCCAAGGTTGATCCCTTTGAACATGGCTGAACCTGTATTAATCGTTGAAGGGACATCTGCTGAAAATAATTTAGGTTTTGCACCACACGGAGCTGGAAGGAATTTAAGCAGGACAGCACATAAAAGAAACAAAGGAGACACCCCTATTTCAGCGATTTTTGCTGAAGAAACCGAAGGACTAGATGTTCGTTTTTTCTCCAATGAAATTGACATTTCAGAATTGCCCTCAGCCTATAAAAACGCAGAGAGTGTAAGATCTCAAATGGGTGAGTATGGATTGGGAACAGTGATTGATGAAGTGATTCCATATGGTTCAATTATGGCCGGGAATTGGAACAAGAACGCCCCTTGGAAAGTAAAGGCAAGAATAAAACGTGCTGGAAATGGAAAATAATCACCTTTTTATGCTCAAAGTCTGAAGAAGACGATTCAGCCTTAGTAATCAAAGCACAGGCATCTCTTTAGGGAGATGCCTGTTTTTTCTCAAGTTTGTCTTCCATAGGGAGCTAGTCATTAATCACCGCATTCATCTTTTCCCACATTTCATCATGAAAAACTATGGGAACCAAGGCATCATTAGGGGCTTCACCCATTCTTATTACTACTAGATTTTGACTTGGTACAATTTCAACAAACTGACCATTTTTACCCATTCCTGCAAATAAATCCTCAGGGGCATGGCTAGACAACTCTATATTAAAGGTTGTTTCTGTACCAGGAAACTGAATCTTACTTTTACCATTCAACCACCACAAATAACCATAAGATGGATTGAGGGTTTGTGAACTATTCACCATTTGCTCGTAGTAATCTGAAGTAAAGACTGCCTCATTGTCCTTCCAGATTCCCTTATTCAATATCAACAAACCGAACCTTGCCATGTCCCTGGCTGTGCTCCAATACACATTGTTATATCCAACAGGGATCCAGCGACCATCCATTCCTGTGATGGATTCAATTTTCTGATCGGTATAACTGTTGTAATCTATCCCTGTGGCATTACTCACTACTTGTTCTAGCCAAGTATACGGAGCATTGTGATAGTACCATTGTGTGCCAGCATCAGCCCTATACTCCAAACAGGAAGGCTCTGTACAGTCTAAATCCGACACCTGGTAATCTAACCCAGTAGTCATGCTTAGCTGGTGCTTGATGCTTATTAAATCCTCCTTGTCTGAATTTAAGGAACTCCAGCCGGCACCTAAATAATCCGATGTTTTATCACTGATATTCATATGCCCCTCTTTTTCTGCCACACCCACAAGCGAGGCGGTCAATGCTTTCCCTGCTGAAGCCCAATACCACAAACTGTTTGCCTCAAAAGCCCCAGTATTTAGAATATTGTTTCCCCAATATTTTTCTATGGCAATTTTACCATCCTTTAGGACAATAAATGCCCTGGTTTTATTGTCTTCCAGGTAGGTGTATAAATTTTCTAAGGCATTTTCATTCCAATTCAAAGAATTAAAATCAATGGATTCCCAATTATTTCCATTGTTAGGGGGGAAATACAATTCTTCTTCTGCCGCCTTGTCATCAGGAATCATCTCTGTGTTATCGCATGACAGGCAGGCAAGAATTCCAATTAAAAATAGAAAGGTATTCTTCATCATTAATAAGTATTTCTGTTTTTTAAACACGATACAATTCTAAAACTGCTTTCAAGTCCATATCCGGAGTAATTTCGTAAAAATAATTCAATTGCCATTTCTGGGTCTGTTTAGCTTGTTGGTTAGCGGCCTCTTCCCAACATGGATATACCCTAAAGGCCCTTTTACCTTCTTTTCTGCTGGTTGTAAGCACTCCTTTATTTATCAATATACTTTTCGGAAATACAAATTGACCAAACCTACTTTCATCTCTTATGTTCACGATGAAAAAGTCAATATTATCCCTTTCATTAAATGGCTCAATTGGCCCATTTTCAAAACGTTTCCAAAAAGTCACAAATTGCCCTTGCTTTTTGGGTGTTATTTTTGCCTTTCTGCTTATTACCTGACACCCGTTTAATTTGAATTGACAAGCCGCGTACTCCTGACTTTCAGGCTCCATTTTAAAGTCAGCTATTTCAAGGCCACATTTATTGTAAACCTCTTTTTCTATATAGGCTATAGTATTGTCCATTTCAATTTTATAGGTATTTCAGATTTTAAATTTGTATAAATACATTTGCTCCGGCATTTCTTCATTAGACCTATAAAAACCATTTTTCTCCAAGACCCTAATTGATCCCTGGTTCTGTTTTTCAACTCCCCCAGCAATTGACCCAATTAACTTTGTCTGTCTGGCCCATTCCACCAATCCATTGATTAACTCAGTCCCAATTCCCTTGCCCCACACTTCCTCGCGCAATAAATAGCCAAGTCTTAATTCCCCCAAATCTTTGGAATCTATTACAGTGTATAAAAATAAAAAGCCAATGATTTCAGTTGTTTCAGAAAGTACAATATCATAAAAACCCCCTTCACTTTTGCGTTGTTGTATCCAATCTTCCGTTTTCTCAATGCTGCCTATATTTTGCCAACCATCAGGAACGGCCTTGGTGACTTTGGGCGTCAAAATCTCCAATACACTGTGGATTCGGGATAGCTCAAATTCTGAGGCAGATACAATATGATTCCAATGGAAGACTGAAACCCGATTGCTTGTGAACAAACAATTTTGATTTAACCCGGATTATGCAATAGGATTCGTAATAGCCTGTCCCGTGTTACGGGAAGTGTTGCAATCGCAAGAAAATCAGGCTGTTTGGATATTTTAGCATAGCACCGCTATGGTGAAATTGAAAACAGCAACGAAGTGGTTGATTTTAAAGCGATTTCAGCACGTAATAGAATGTCTATTGCATATTTCGGGTTTAATATTTGGGTTAAGGATTTGGTCATTCAGGACTTAAGGTCATAGGAAAAACTATAGTAGATGCAGCAATTTCAGCAGGTAATAGATTGTCTATTGCATATTTTGGGTTTAATCACTTATTAAAACGTCTTTGATCTTATTGAGTTTACCGTCAATATGCTTTGGTATGGGTAGGCCTAAAATCTCACACATTAATGGGTAAATATGAATATTTTCTAATGACGGAATACTGTATCCATTTTTTTTAAAAGCAGGGCCATTTGCATAAAATATACCATGCATTTCTTTGTTGCTGGCATCATAACCATGAACACCTATGCACTTGACCTCCCTTTTTATAAATGATTCTTTACGCGCTTTTGGCAAAAAATAATAGCCATAATCTGCTACCAATTGGACGGATCCCCAATTTTCATTCTTGGGTTTATATTCAAAACCTGGTGTGTTTTCAGTTTTATAAACTTTAAAATGAGCTTCTTTTGGCTTTAAATACGCTATCACTTCTTCTATATCAACCCCTTCATTAGGATGGATATTTACAATAGTGCCATTGTCTAGGTATGAGTATAAACTGTCGTTTATAATGGTTTCTGTGGGAATAATTTTAGAGGTAGATAGATCTGACATACCATGATCAGAAACAAGCAGAATATTTACAGGAAGACCAGTAGCTTCAACTCTTTTAAATAAATCTCCCAGGCTTTTATCCAGTTCAAACAGCGCTTCTTTTATTTTCTCTTCATTCCCTGGTCCATAATCATGGCCAGTTTTATCCATGTCACCAAAGTACATCAAGATTAAATGCGGCTTCTTTTCTTCAGGCATTTCCAGCCAATTTATAGCCTGATCAACTCGATCTTCATTTTTAATACTGGGATCAAATGTATGGTAATAGGTAGGATATACACCTTGGATAGCCGCTTCTGTGCCTACGAAAAAGTAACTGGCAGTAACCATATTGGCTTTATTTGCCTCCAGCCAAATTGGGGAGCCCTTATAAAAGCGCCCGTCCGTAGCCGTTGTTTTATCCTTATAACTAAAATTCACTCCATACTCATAGCTGCTAAAGACATTGCCCAATATACCATGCTTGTCAGGATACATACCTGTAGCAATGGAATAATGATTAGGAAAGGTTTTCGAAGGGAAAGTTGGCAGCAGTGATTCCGCTTTCACTCCCTTATCTACAAAAGCACTCAGGTTTGGAGGCCGGTATTTCTCCACATAATCCCATCGAAAGCCATCCAAAGATATCAATAGTAAATAAGGCTTTTTTTGTGCGCTCTCTGAATTCAAGGTGGTAAGCGATAAGGTTGAACATACCATCTTTTTATTGCAGGAAATGAAGAATACCATCCCCACTAAAAAAATCAATCCTATACCTGTAATTCGTTTTTTCATGTTCTAGTTTACAGTTTGCGTTATTCTTGGGGATAGGTTAAAAAAACCTCTAATGGTGTTACAAATTTATCCCTAAAAGCCAAAAGTCCATGCCTATTTCCCATTAATACACCTAAGGCTAGTAGTACTTTAATGCTTGATGTAAAATGATAAAATTTATTCATTAATTTTTTTAAAAATATAACCAGAAGGACTTTTCGTATAGGCTATTCCCCTCATGGTTTTAAGCAATTGCTCCCTGCTTGGCAAAGCGCCCTGCTTAGGTATGAGGTAATCTTCCAGGTTTTTCTCTGAAATGCTGAATTTGTTATCCGCATATCTTCTATAGACGGCGACCAATTCAAAGTCAGGGTCCAATGAAGCCATTGAGGCATCTCCATGGGAATTGTTACAAACCAACAGGCCACCTTTTTTCAGATAAGCCTTTACTGCCTGCCCTACAAATCCAGCATATTGGGAAATTACAAGATCAAACTCTTTGCCTAGTTCCTCAAATGGAGTATTGTAGTCTTGCTGGTAAAAACGAAAAACCGGCGGTGCTGTATACTTTCTATTTTGCTCGATAAAAGCAGCCGTCTCTTTATCCTTAAAAAATTTGTCTGTACCCTTAAAAGAATCCGCGTAGATCACCTCCCGAAAAATCAACGAAGGGGTAATGTGAACATGGGAACCTGGGTAGAAAACCTTTTTAATGGTGTACTTTTTATCAAGCGCTTCGAAAAGGCCAATGGAAGTATGTTCCTTATCTACATGGTGTTTTTTATAAAGCTTGGGTAGCGGCATAGTACTAGAAACTTATAATGAGCTACCTGTATCAAATCGAATAGCCCATTGTTTTCACTACTAATCTATAGGCTTTTTCGCGGTTTAAAAAGTCTTGCCTACTAATCATAAAAATAAGAGAGAGGAACTGTCGCAACAAGAACAGCCTGACTCCAACCGAAGGTGATTCTCTCTAATCCTTTAAAGCTTAAAATAATTTTCTATGTTAAATAGAATGTGAGATTTAATCAACCTAAAAACCCCAGAAGGGGTGATTTTTTTTTAGCCAAGGGCTTTTAGCCCCTGCTTAGGTTCCTGAACGTAAAATGATTTTGGCGGTATTGTTGCTTATTTTCTGCACCAATACTGACAAAATCATTACCTATCGCTACTTGTTAATGTATGAAAATTATGCAATTGCCAACATTTCGGTCAACACTTTCTTAAACACATCAATAGGCTGCGCACCTGTTACCGCACTTTTCCTATCAAATACAATTGTTGGCACCGATCTAACACCTATATTTTGCCAATAGGCCTCTTTATCCCTTACTTCTTTGCGTGCTTCCTGATCCTCTAATTTAGCCAAGGCCTCTTCAGCATTTAAACCAACATCCAATAAAGCTTTCTTTAAAACCGCTCTATCGGACACATCCTTCCGCTCACTAAAAAAGGCTTTGGTAAGTCGCATTTTTAGCTCTGTTTGCTTGCCGAATTCTCTGGCATACTCCAATAAAACATGCGCTTCAAAAGTATTCGACATGCGCATGCCTTCAAAATAATCGAAGGTAAACCCTAATTCCTCTCCTGCATCTGTCATGGTTTCCTGAGACTCCTTCTGCTGCTCCATTGTGCTCCCATATTTTTCAGCAATATGCTCATAAAGATCCTGTCCTTCGGCAGGCATATTAGGATTTAATTCAAAGGGTTGCCATTCCAGATCTATTTTGTCCTCTATTCCTAGTTCAGATATGGCTTTTTCTAAACGTTTATAGCCTATGGTACACCATGGGCACACCACATCTGATACGATATCTATTTTTAATTTGTCTTTCATTACCTTACTGTTTTAGGTTCTTCCTTGCCTTTTTGGTTCGATTAAAGTTTCTCGCTATTAATCGCCTTTTTCATCAACATCCCATTCATTGCGCCAAAACTTTTGATAGAAAAAAGTCTTTTGGCCATCATCACCATCATTTTATTCATCCTACCTGGAATGATCGTTCCCTTCTTTCCAATACTATTCAAGGAAATCTGAGCAACTTCAGAAGGATCCATGCTTGACATTGGGACTTTTGACCAGTCCACACCATTGTCTGCCGTCATATTGGTTTCTGTTAAACCGGGAGCCAAGACGCTTATGTCAACATTATTGGCTTTGAGTTCAGAATACAAAGAAAGCCCTAACTGATGCACATAGGCTTTTGTAGCCGAATAGTTACTGAAATAAGGGGTCGCCATCAAACCTGCCATACTAGAAACCAAAAGTATGCCCCCTTTTTTAGCGGCTGACATTTTCTTAGCAAAATGATTGGTTAACAAATAGGTAGAGGTAATGTTTAATTTGATCATTGACAGCTCCTTTTCAGGAGAAATCTTGATAAAACTCCCATTGTTTTCCATACCAGCACTATGAATAAGCATTCCTATATCCTGTTTGTCAATCTCTTTAAGAAAATTAACTGTTGCCTCTTCATCAGATATATTCACAGAAAATGCTTGTGCCTTTACCTGATATTTCGCCCAAATTTCCTGAGCTAAGGCGGTTAACTTATCCTTACTCCTGGCAACCAAAATAGGAGCGATGCCTTGTTTTGCTAATTCTATAGCGAATGCTTTACCAATCCCTGAAGAACCTCCAGTTATCAAAGCCTGCTTACCATATTTTGATTTTAAATCTTGCATAATTTCCGGGAGTTAACTTCAACCTTTAGTGTTTTTAACCAAAGGCCCTTAAAGATTAACGTTGATTAATTAAATGGCTTCTGCATTCTCTTTTTCCCAAGCAAATTTTTGGAAAGGGGCATCCACTGGTGTATTGGCAATATGGTTGGTATAGTTACTAATTACCTTTTGAGACAATCCCAAAATGATTTCTAATACTTGTCTTTCTCCATAACCTACAGCATAAAATGCCTTCAAATCCTCAGGACTTACATGGCCACGGTTTCGAACGATAGTAAGGGTTAATTTCCTTAAGGCTTCTAATTTTGGATTTTCCAAAGGTGTTTCGTTACGCAATGCTTCTGTTATGGCATCATCCACCTTCATCATTTTGGCAATACCTGTATGGGCTGGTACACAATAATGACAGGCATGCTCCACATTAATCGTCTGCCATACCACAGTTAGTTCATCCTTATCGAATGAAGAGGAATCCATAAACAATTTGTGTAAAGTTTGATAAGCTTCAAGTAGGCCTGGAGCTCCAGCCAATACCCCATGCAGCCCAGGTATCATTCCGTTTGCTTTAAGTGAATTTTCTAATAGTGCTTTGCTACCTTCTGGTGCAGTTTCTAAGTTGTGAATTTTTAAAGTTGTCATCGTGTAATTATTAATAGTTTATAAATTTCTAAACGTTTGTTTAGTTATAGGCCAAAAAAAGGTCAAATATTACTAAAGGTCATTTCTATATAGTCTTCTATTTCCTTTTCACTGTTAACTCTAGTGGCGGCAGCCAAACCGTGTTTTGCAACCACTAAAAAGTTAGCTTGCTTTAGCACTGTCTCCTCATCCTTAGAAGGGTCCATTCTTAATTTTTCAATAAACAATTCTTTCAAATTGTCCATAAATAGATCCACCTGGGATTTTATCAAAGGGTCTTCACTTTCTGAAAACTCATTGTAGGTATTGGTCAACAAGCAACCTTTTACATTGTCCGGCTGATATCCTACTGCTACAGAATCATAAAAAAACTGTTTGATGTCTTCAACACCATTCTGGGATGCCTTAAACTTCTCAAACATGTCACTTACTTTTTCTTTGTAACATTTTAAGCTTTCAATAAAAACGCCATGCTTGCTTCCAAAACTAGAATAAATAGAAAACTTATTGATGCCCATCTCTTTCTCAAGCATTTGCATAGAGGTACTCTCATAGCCGTTGCGCCAAAACAAACGCATCGCTTTTTCAATAACCTCTTCTTCTTTATATTCCTTTTTTCTTGCCATTGTTTTTTACTACACTACAAAGCTAACCATTCGTTTAGATATAAAAAACTTTTGCAGTTTTTTTTTAACCCGGATTATGTAATAGAATTTCTCCGTCCTGACAATGTCAGGGGTGAAGCCTGTCCCGTGTTTACGGGAAGTGTTGCAATCGCAAGAAAATCAGGCTGTTTGGAGATTTTAGCATAGCATCGATATGGTGAAATTGAAAACAGCAACGAAGTGGCTGATATTAAAGCGATTTCAGCACGTAATAGATTGTTTATTGCATATTTCGGGTTTAACCTTTAAAAATTTCCTATCCTGAAATTACATCAAAACGCTTATTAATGCTCAAATAAATGCCATTAGAACGGTAAATTTCTGGATCTAATGCATGTAAAAAAAGAAAACATGATGACTCTTACCTGAAGAGTTTTGTCAATACTTTTACGAAAACCTTACACACCCGGTTAAAAATACTTCAATCCTGCAGAGGTATTGGAATGCATTAAAACTGTCTCCATCCATACCGGAATTAATGGTTCACTATAAAAAATTGAATGAAATTATACAGCAGGATATTTTCTGCCGATTTTAAGTTTAAGTCAAAAAAGAAAAAAAATCCACACCACTAAAAGGACAAAACCCGACATGGTGTGGATTGAATAGACTTATTAAATGAATAGCTAATCTTCCAAAAGAATTCCCGCCAACTGCTTCAATTTTAACTCTTCGTATTTAGCGTTGTATTTGGCAATGCTTTGGTTGTTTTGTGCATTTAGCAGATTCAACTGGGCTTGTCTGAATTCTATGGAATTAATTTGCCCTTGCTTGTACAGATCATCACTTCGTTCAAAGTTCTTTCTTGCTGTTTCCAAATTGGCTTTTTCAGCATAATAAACAAACAAGGAATTTTGGTACGCCCCATAGGCATTAAGCACATCCCGCTTAATAGAGAATTCAGTCTGCTCTTTTAAAATTTGTTGCCGCTTAATCTCCACCCTTGCATTCTGGCTTTTCACCCGAGTAGTTCCGCCGTCAAAAATATTCCAAGCCAAAGTAAGTCCTGCCTGAGGACCCAAATTATAACTTCCGGTAACAAAAGCTCCTGCAGGATTTTGGTTGCCCGAATAATTGTAACCTCCACTTAAGGACAATGCAGGAAACCAGCCAGCTTGACTCGCTTTTAATGCAAATTCACTGTTTCGCAATTGGCTATTGGTTTGCTGTATCAGTACATTACGGGCATAGGCCTGAGAGACCAAAACATCTCTGGTACCAGGCAAATCAAAATTAACAGTGGTATCTACCACAAATTCTGTTTCAATTTCCCTACCCATAATCAAGTTTAAATTTCTTCGCGAATTTTCCAATTCCTGAATGGTATTAAGCAAGCTGATACTGTCATTGTTTACATCTACTTGCGCATTTAGCAAATCAATTTGGGTAGTTTGCCCATATTCAAAACTATACTTGGCACGAAGCATCCTGGTGGTGGAAATACTCAATGCATTTTTCAGAATACTTACGCTTTCCGTTAACTGCGCCATTTGAAAATAGGAATTAGACAATTCTAAAAGCGTATTTTCTATAATTTGTCTGGCTTGTAGCTCGGAAATATTGTACTGCTCTTTCAGTTGCTTGTAGTTGTACATTCTCCCATAGCCGTTAAACAAGACGTAATCAAATCCAATTGAAGCCCCATAGTTATAGGCATCGGTAGGATCGTAATTTATGTCTCCATTGACGGTTTGGTTTTGCCCCTGATATCCAGATATACCAACATTTCCATTGGTGCTCACGGTAGGTAAATAACCACTGTTTAAAATGCTTTGGTTGTTGTCGGCTACCTCTAAAGACTTTTCCGCTACCTTAATGTCATAATTGTGCTCCAGGGTTAAACCCATGGCCGCTTCTCGCGAAAGCATTTCTTGACCGCTTACTACTGTGACTGAGCTGGCAAATACTACCAAGGCCATCAGTGACAATAACAGCGATTTGTAATGCTTATCTATTTTATATGCTCTTTGTATGCTCATTATTTTATGCATTGTGAGTGGATTCATCGTTTTCGTGCAGCTCTTCTATCGCTGGTTCTACAGACTCTTTTGAAGGTTTTTCACCTTCCCATAGCCATATTGTGTACACTTTTAATGCATTGCCGACAGACAAAAGCATGGGCAGCATAATCAGTGTTAGCACAGTGGCAATGGCAATTCCATAGGCAATGGCAATGGCCATGGGAATTAAAAACTGGGCTTGTCTACTTTTTTCCAAAATCAGTGGAGACAGACCAGCAATGGTTGTAATTGATGTTAAAAAGATGGCCCTGAACCTGGATTTACCTGCTTCTATTAGGGCCTCGTCAAAACTAAAGCCCTCCTGCAAATAGCTGTTGAACTTACTAATAAGCACCAGTCCATCGTTTACCACAATACCTATCAATGCGATGATACCGAGCAAGGAAAGCATATTGATCGGAAAATCATGTAACCAATGGCCCCATGCGACACCAATCAAGCTAAATGGAATCATTACAAGCAATAATATCGGCTGCATATACGAACGGAAAGTAAAGCCAATGATGATTAATATTAAGAAGATGATGATTGGAAAAACCTTACTTGCTGAGGCCGTAACTTTTCCGGCTTCCCGATTTTGACCTTCGTACAATGCCGATACTGTGGGGTATTTAGACATGATTTCAGGCATGATATTCTCACGCACATCGGCAATAATATCTGAGGAGCTTTCTTTCGGATCTTTTAAATCTGCTTCTACTTTGATTTCGCGCTTTCCGTCCAGGTGATTGATGGTGATTTCCCCCCGCTCAATATAATAAGTGGCAATTTCACTGAGCGGAACACGATTCCCGGAGGCACTTACAATGTGCATATTGTCCAGGTTTAATATCGATGAACGACCTTCTCTTTCGTAACGAACCCAAACGATGATTTCATCCTGCCCACGTTGAAAACGTTGCACTTGCAAGCCATTAAAACCGGCACGTACCTGGCCAATGACATCGTTAAGGGTAAAGCCCAACAAATACGCTTTGTCCTTTAACTCAACATTGATTTCATTAATTCCCGCAGGGTCATTGTCGCTGATATCGCGCAACAAAGTGTTTTCTTTAAGCTTTTCTTTAAGCTCTGACTTAGCTGCTTTAAGTTCTTCAATATTATAACTCAACAAAGAAACAGAAACAGGTTTTCCACCGAAACTAGCTCCTGCATCAAAAGTCAAACTCTCTGCTGAAGGGTATTCACCTGCTGCTTGTGCAATTGAACCTGCGATTTCAGAAGCCGTAAAGTCCCGTTCCTCACCTGGAAGCAAGTTGATTTTTAAAGATGCATTGGCAGTTCCAGGCCCAGTTCTTTTGATAATGCTTTGAAAAACATCTTTACCACCTGTCTGTTTGGCCGTGTATTCCTTGTTCACCTCTATGGCCACTTGTTCTATTTCAGAAATAATGGAATCTGTCACCATTGGGTTAATTCCCTGTGGCATTTTTAGGGTAACATTAACCTGGTCTGAAGCAATGATAGGAAAAAAAGTGGTTCTAATAATCCCACCTTCCATGGCCCCGGTGGTAATTACAAACAGGGCAATAAGAATTGAAAATCCCAAAATTTTAGATTCCATAAAGAAATGCAAAACCGGGCTATATAATTTGTCGCGCAAATAGTCTAAGAAAATAGTGGCTCTTTCATTAAACCAATACATTTTTTGATCCTTAGAAAGTGCTTTGGAGTGGGCAATATGAGCCGGAAGAATTACCAAGGCTTCAAAAAGTGAAAAAACCAAGGTCAAAATAACCACAATGGATACTTCGCCAAAAAACTCCCCTAGCCTTCCGTCCAAGTAAAAGAATGTCGAAAATGCTACCAGAGTAGTCATAATGGCGGATGTAATGGCTGGCAAAACTTCCATGGTACCATCAATAGCCGCTTGAACACGAGTCTTTCCCTTTTCATAATGATGGAAAATATTTTCGGCAATTACTATTCCGTCATCAACCAAGATACCAATCACGATAATCATCCCAAATAAGGAAAGCACGTTAATGGTGATGTCAAAATAGGAGGCTACCATAAACATTCCCATAAAGGAAATGGGAATTCCAAAGGCAACCCATGCTGCCAATCTCGGACGTAAAAAAAGAGAAAGAAAAAACAATACCAAGGCAATTCCTTGTGCACCATTAACCAAAAGTAGTTTGGTTCGTTCTACAATTATTTGTGATCTGTCATTGGTGACATTCAATTGAAGGTTATTGTGCGTTTCGTTAAATCCTTCTGCATAGAGGGCCGCATTTTCGGCAGCTTCAACCAAATCTTCATTGTTGGTTGTGCTAATTTGAAAAGAGATAGAAGGTTGATTGTTATAATAACTTCTATCGGGCGTTTCAGACCAGGCATCTTCCGTAACAGCCACATCCTCTAAAGTAACGATGGCTCCGTTTTCTTCTGTTTTTAGAATAATATTGTTAAGCTCTTTTCCGTAGTAAGAACGGTTATTCACACGGATAAGGTAATCTTCGGCTTCCGTTTTAATGGCACCGCCAGTAACCAAAATATTATTGTTGGCCACGGCATTGGCCACATCGCTAAAAGTCAAATTGTACGAACGCAACACTTCTTCGTTTACCGATACGGTGATTTCTTCGTCTGGGAAACCCGCTATGGTAATCTGGGAAATTCCCTGAATACTGCGCAAATCATTTTCAATTTCCCTACCAATGGATTTGAGGGTTTTTAAAGGAATATTCTCTCCACTCAATTCCAGCTCTATGGCTACATTTAGGTTTTCGTTTTTGGCAACAACCGGAGGCTCCATTTCTGCGGGAAAGGAGGGAACCTTATCAACCGCATTTTTTACATCTGCCAATAAAATATCAATGTCATACCCTTTTAGGGCTTCCACATTAATACTTGCTGTATTTTCTGAAGAGGCTGAGGTAAACCGGTCTATCCCTACAATACCACGTAAATTATCTTCAATTTTTAAAACCACGCCTTCTTCCATTTCTTGTGGCGAAGCACCTGGGTAACTTATTGTTATGTCTATAAATTTAGAATCTTGCAAAGGAAAGAAACTAGATTTAAGCGATAACATTCCGAAGGTACCAAGCACCACTATCGCCAGGATAATGACATTTACGGCAACAGGGAATTTTATAAAATGCGTTATAATCGACTTCATTGCTTAACTAGTGATTTGTGAAAAATTGTACAAAAATTGCAAAACAGAAATCACCGTTATTGCTCGCTGTAAATAGAAACTTTCATTCCAGGGTAAGCCCCTGTTGGCAATTTGGAAAGTGTTTGTTCTCCATCTTCCAGGCCCCTTACCACCACCGTTTTGTCATTGTAATAAATCGGTTCAATTGTTTTCTGAACGAGTATTGAGTCTTTTACCACGAAAACCTGGTCCTTATCAAAAATCACACTTCTGCTCAATTCATAGGCATTGTCCATTTCTGTGGCCATAATATTGGTCTTTACAAACATGCCTTCTTCCAAGCCTTTTCCACGAAGTTGAATGTATACGTTGGTGGTTTGCGTCTCCCTGTTTACCAACCTGTTGATTCGCGTAATTTCTCCTTCCCATATTAGTGAATTATTATCAGTAGAAGTGACATCCACTTTTTGGCCGATTTTTAAGAGGTTAATCATACTGGCACTTACAGGGGCTTCAATTTCAAAAACCGATGGTTGAATAAATTCACCCAATTTTTGCCCCGGTCTTATTAGCGAACCCGGTGTAACCAAAGCCTCTACCAAAACGCCATCAAAAGGTGCCGTAATATTGTATTTGGCCAGTGTCAGCTCCATGTTTCTAACCGTATAATAGGTAGCATATATATTCCGTCCGGTAACAAACATTTTTTCCTTTTCAGAGCCAACTTCTGGCAAAGGTGGCAAAGGCTGACTAACATCGATCTTGGAAAGAAAGTCGCTCCATTTAGAAAATGAGGAAGCATAATCCAAACGTATATCTGCCAAGGCTGCCGTTACTAAATTTTGAAGGCTACTTTTTTGTGACATCAATCCAGCGCGATAAACGTCAGATTCTACAGCGACAAGTGAACTTCCTTTTTTGTATAAAGACCCTTCTTTAAAACTGCCAACAGGTGAAGTCATGATGCCTTGTACTTCCGCATAGAGTTCCACTCTATTTTTGGCCTCCAAGCTACCTGTAGCAGTTATTTCTACAGGTAATGTGGCATTTTTTATAGTTTCTGTAAACACCGTTGCGGTGTAAATTCCCTTATTCTTTAAAGGTACTTTTTTACTATCCTTCAGGAGATTAGAAACAAAAAATCCAATAACCAAGATCAAAACACTAACGGCAATTATAATTATTTTTCTTTTCATACGTATTAGTTGCGATTGCAACCACTATTTAAATTTTCAATGTTGTCTTTTATTTTACTTAGGGTTTTTGCCGTTTGTTCCAGGTCTTGTTCTGGTATGTTTTCCTGAACCTGTAAAACTAATTTTTTAAAGATGGGCAAGGTGCTTTGATATACCTTTTCACCATGCTTGGTAAGGTTCACCATATTAATCCTTTTGTCTGTAGCAGATGGTAATCTTGCTACCAGATTTTTCTTTTCCAAAGTATTGATAAACCTTGCTAATGAGGCCTTATCCCGTTCCGTAATAAAGGCCAAATCATTCTGTGGCAAAGGGCCATTTGTAGACAGGGCCTTCAGCACCAGCATCTGTTTTATGGTCAGGTCAATCCCCGCTTCTTTCAAGTTGTGGTTAATGTATATATCTACGCATTTTATGGTTTTTCCCAACCAGGGTAAAATGCCATATTCCGTAATGTATACCTTGCAATCATTTTCCATTTTATAAGAATTTGCTGCAAAGGTAAAAAAAATAGTTGCGCATGCAACTAATTAAATGTTAAATTTATTTAAACCCGGATTATGTAATAGGATTCGCGATCTAATGAGCTATTATTGTACGATTGATTTTATGCGCTGTTTTTGAAGCCAACTGTAAATAAGGGAATTTCCAGTCTATGGATTAAAAATTCATTTTATGCTCACTTGCCTTGATCATAATGAAAAGCCCATAAGCCAACATACCGAATGCAATAATTCCCAATACGATTGCTCCAAATTCATCTTGGATAAAATTAAAAGCGTCTTCTGTTCCTCCAGATTTTGAGGCATCGTAGGTAATGGCTGCCCTAACTGTGAGATAAGCGATAATTCCAACCACCAAACCACGAGCTGTATACCCCACACGACCGGAATAAATCATCAATTGCTGTGTTTTATTATTCATCCCAGCCTCTTTTATTTTGATCTTGAAATTCCCAGAATAGGCGATGAACATTTGATAGATGGCCTTCCCCAGGAAAATAAGTGCAACTGCAGCTACCATCCATCGGCCATACTCCTGATTTAAAAGCTTCTGGATCATCGATTCTTTTCCGCCACCGCTACCGCCACCACCTGCACCAATAAGTAACTGTACCGCACTGTAAATGATAAAGAGATAAAAAAATCCACTAGAAAAATAACTTAATCTTCGTCTCAAGCCCTTCCTATCCAAACCATTGTCCTCTGGATCCATAAATGTTTGGTACATTCTCCAAAAAACATATCCTGCCAAGCCTATTACTACTAGCCAAAGCATTACCTGACCAAAGGGTTGGCCAAGTAAAAATTGAAAAGCACCTTTACTCCCCGTCTTTTTACCACCACTTCCCAAAGCGGCCCATGCGGTTAACCCGCCTATTAGAAGGTATACTACCCCTTTGGTCCCTATGCCCAAACGGGCTATCATTTTCTTCTTTTTTTTACTTGGATTCAAATCTGACTTTTCCATATACAAATTGATGTATTCTGAAAAAGCCAAATATGATGCCAAATAGGTGTGTTATTTTTTTCACTGCAATAAATGGATGGAACAAATCACAATTTTTGGTAGGAAATTTACGGCAAAATGCCTCTGTTTATATAATGCTCCTTAGTCAATAAGACATTAAAATCAGACTGTTGGGTAGGTAGAAGGTCTGGTTAATTTTCCTCTTCCTTATTAGCTGTAGGAGCTACTTCCAGTTGGGGCATAGATTGATACCATGTCAATACCTTTTCCTTCAAAGCATTGGTTTTCTCAACATTCTGCCTTGCAAGGTTTTGTTGTTCTTCTGGGTCAAGGACAATATTGTACAATTCGGGTCTTCCTCCATCATAATCGCATAATAGTTTCCATTCCCCATCACGCACAGCCAAATCAGGAAGGTTTTCGAATCCATAATAACTCTTTCTATCAGGAGGCCGGCTGTAGAATATTGGGGCTTGTCTGGACATACTGGATTGCCCGAGTACTGTTTCCATTACATTTTCACCATCAGAGATGGTCTTTTCGGAAGGTTTTGTTCCTGTAAATTCAAGCAAAGAAGGCATTAAATCAATGGCAGAAAAAACCGATTCCTTATTTCGGGATCCTTTCACTTTTTCATCAATAAATCCCGCTCCCCACACCACCAAAGAAGAACGGATTCCTCCCTCATACAAATGTGTTTTATAGCCTTTCAATTTCCCTGCACTCCCAGCTCCCATTTCAGGGCCATTGTCAGAACAGATTAAAATCAATGTATTCTCACGCAGTTTATCGTTGCTCTGAATGAAATCGAAAAGCTTACCAAATTGTTTGTCCATGGCTTCCAGCACTGCAAGGTACAATCCTCTTTTCCCAGCTTCTTTTGCAAGGCCATACTCTTCAAAGGGTGGCCAAAATGGACTATGCACATCGTCAGGCCATATATTTACATAAAACGGTTTTTCATCTTTATCCGCTTTGCCCATAAATTGGATGGCCTCATCAATGAATCCAGTGGTTATTTCCGAGCGCTGCATCCAGATAAAAGGCTCACCGAGAATTTCTGCATCTTCCCAAATGCGTCCTTCTTTTCCGGTTTCGTCTGTTGTTAGGGGAAGTAATTTGGCCCCCATTCCCTCGAAATTGGTCAATGATTCATCAAAACCATATTCGGTAATTGCAGGTGCCTCAGTAACATCTCGCTGCCCTCCCATGTGCCATTTTCCAAAATGCCCCGTTGCATAGCCTGCCTCATTAAGGCTTCTCGCAAGCATTGGTGCTGAGGGATCCAGCCAGTTTGCCATTCCACGTTCGCTGTTCCTTGCCCGATAGGCCAGGTAAGAAGTGATGTGCCAGCGTTGAGGATATGTTCCTGTAGAAATGGCTACCCTTGAAGGAGAGCAAATTGGGGAATTAACGTAAAACTGTTCGAAACTGATCCCTTCAGAGGCCAACCTATCGATATTTGGCGTTTGAGCGTCGGTATTTCCAAAACTAGAAAAATCAGCCCAGCCCATGTCATCTATAAATATTAGGATAATATTGGGTTTCTGGATCTCATTTGGTATTGGTGAACATCCTGCAAGATGGAGGACACCTAAAATAATCACTAGATACAGTATTTTTTTCATGTAAAATATTCTGGTTATAAAATTAGTTTGTTCTATCCAAATTGTGAATGCTTATTTAACTGCTTTTATATTTTTTATTGGTATTGAGGCCAGGCCCTGTAGGCCATGATGCCACCTGTGACCAATAAAATCACCTGTAGAAACAGACTTGGCGCTGTTTCCAGATGTCGGCCAATGACAAAAAGCAAAAAAACCATTGAAAAGAAAGCAAGTAAGCCAGTCACTTCTTTTTCCTTTTCACCGACCTTTCTATTGTAAAAAATCTTCGCCATCAAGCCTCCATAAAGGAAGGTAAACCAGATCAATCGATGTCGGAGGTTTTTGACCACATAGCTGAAGGTGGGGTAATCTTTTCCTTCCAATGTAACGAGCACAATATCGATAAGCAACATCAGGCCCAACATAACTGCCACTACAATTTTGATGGTTCGGATTTCAGACAAATGCCTTTTTAAGAATTTATTTAGTTTGTTCATGGCCTTACAATATAATTCATAGACCAAAAAAAGTGGCCAAATAAAACGCCAGCAATTAGAATAGAAGTAAGAAAGGCTTTGGTTTTTTTAAAGGGTACTTTAAAACCGATTAAAACCATGATTAGGGTCAGACCAAAAATAATCAAAACCGGAAACATGCCATTTGACATTTTAAAAGCATCATTTGTGGTACCTAGGAACAGGTGCCCAGCTATCGCTCCCAAGGCAAATGGAATAAAAAAAGACTTACCCTTTGACCATTCGAGTAATAAAATATTGGAGGTGTCATTGTCCACATTATTGAGCATAAGCAGGATTTCTATGATAAAGTAAGCCGCAGCCAAACTTATCATAATACTGACAACCACTGTATATCCTGTACCTTCCATGTCTATTTAGAAAATGAATATTAATTTAGGTCATTTTTAGACAAAATGAAATAGAATTACAGTTTATTTTAACCAAATAAGATATGGCAGTTGCAGGTTTTCAGGTTTAGTGAAGTTATAAATTTCAGTATAAAACCAATGCTTTTTCATTCAAATTTAAAACGCTACCTGCATTGAATTTTTCAACCCAGTCGATGCTAAATACTAAGTAAAGGCAGGGATTTAAAAGAGAAACAACTGTTCAGGATAATCAAATCTTGCTGGAGCAGACAATTCGGATTATATTTATACCTGAAAAATTAAGTCTACAATATGAAACAAATCATTTATTCCTTGGTGGCTTTGATAGCCTTCAATGCTTGCGAAAGCAAAAAAACAACCGAAAGCGAAAGTAAAGTTCAAGAAGAAGACTGGATAGTCCTTTTTGATGGTACTACTACAGAGGGCTGGAGAGCCTACAACGGCGATGAACTCCCTCCTGGCTGGGTGATCAAAGACGGGGAACTAACCTATGATACCGAAATGGGTTTAGAACAAGACTACACTGGTGGAAAAGACATTATTTACGGTGCAGAAGAGTTTGAGAACTTTGAATTGTACTTAGAATGGAAATTACCTAAAGGTGGTAACAGTGGCATATTCTATCACATACCTGAAGTAAAAGAAAGTTCTGGACCTTCAGGATTGGCACCGGAATATCAACTTATTGATGACGAAAATTATGCTTCCATACATGATTTGACTGCCTACAATAAAAAAATGGGCGAAACTGAAAATTTGGACCAACTGCAAGATTGGCAAAAAACTGCTTCTGATTATGCAATGTATCCTGCTGATCAATCCCAAGTAGAATTAAACCCTGTCGGTGAATGGAACAGCTCCAAAATAGTATATACACCCGAAAAAGTAGAATATTGGCTTAACGGAAAGGTCGTGGTTTCATTTGTCCCTGGGTCTGAAGATTGGGAAACAAGGAAAAACTCTGGTAAATGGAGCGGTGCACCCGATTATGCGAAAGCCAAAAAAGGATACATTGGCCTTCAGGATCACGCAAGTCCGATATGGTTTAGAAATATTAAAATCAAAAAATTATGAATCAGAAAATAATTAATAGAAGAGATTTATTGAAAAGTGGAGCTACCATGGCTATCGCATCTATGCTCCCTTCATGGGCATGGGCTAATAGTGAAAATGGTCGCCTAAGAACTGCACACGTGGGATTGGGTGGTATGGGTAAAGCCGACTTGGATGCAATTTCTTCTCACGAGAAAGTGGACGTTGTGGCTCTTTGCGATGTTGATGCAAAAATGCTTGCACCATTAAAGAAAGACTATCCCAAGGCCAAGTTCTATTCTGATTACAGGACAATGATGAAAGAAATGGCGGACGATATCGATGCCGTGGTTGTTTCTACCCCTGATCATACCCACGCTCCAGCTTCTATGCTGGCAATGGACCATGGTAAGGCTGTTTACTGTCAAAAACCGCTTACCCATCATGTGTCTGAGGCGAGAGCCATGAATAAAAAGGCAGCAGAAAAGAATTTGGTAACCCAAATGGGGATCCAGG
This sequence comes from Cyclobacterium amurskyense, assembly GCF_001050135.1. Lineage (GTDB taxonomy): Bacteria > Bacteroidota > Bacteroidia > Cytophagales > Cyclobacteriaceae > Cyclobacterium > Cyclobacterium amurskyense. The sequence goes on from NZ_CP012040.1 coordinate 1,784,812, forward strand.
TGCACTCTTTTTATGACTACAAACTGGCTACACTATTGATACAATCAGGTATCATTGGTAAAGTGAAAGAAGTAAGGGCCTGGTCCCCTAAAAACTGGGGAACTGACGATCCCAAGCCACAAGGAGCTGACCCAGTACCAGAAGGTCTTGACTGGAACTTATGGCTAGGTACTGCGGCTGACAGGCCTTATAAAGAAGGGCAATACCATCCTGGAAACTGGCGTAAAGTGCTTGACTTTGGTTGCGGAACTTTGGGCGACATGGGCGTTCATATTTTTGACACGCCTTACAATGCCTTGGCGCTGGATGTACCAAAGACCATCAAAAACGAGTGCAGAAAGCCTACAGGTTTTGGCTTCCCCGAAGAGAATACAGTAACCTACGAATTCCCAGGTACGAAGTACACCACCAAAAATTTTAAATGGGTATGGTATGACGGCGTAAACGCACCGGGAAAAGATAAAAATCTCCTGCTTCCCAATAATGATAAGCTACCTGAACAGGGAGCCATGTTTGTGGGTGAAAAAGGCAATTTATTATTGCCTCACTTTATGCAATTACCAAAACACATTGTAGATGGCAAGTATGTAGAACTAGACCTCACTAAGCTTAAAAAGTCAGGCAAAATAGGCGATGTAATTAGGGATTATGAAGTGGAAGGCAAACGCCATTACCACCAATTTGTGGATGCTTGTTTAGGAAAAGACGAATGTTCTGCTCCTTTCTCCTACGCTTCCAGGTTAACGGAAACGATACTATTGGGCGTAATAGCAGGCAGGTTTCCAAATAAAACCTTGCACTGGGACAATGCCACAGCACGTTTTGAAGAAGACGAAGCCAACCAATTCCTGGATGGCATCTATAGAGCATTTTAATAATTGCTGAAAAGCGGTTAAAGTAATTAATTAAAGCCGTTCAGGAAAAATGGGCTAACGCTCAGTTTTTCTGAACGGCTTTTTTATACCATTGGACTAGCTTAGACTAACTCCTAAAAAGGCCTCAAATATTAACATCACTGCTCAATAGTTACCCAGAACTCTGAGTGGGCCATGAGCATGGTCCCTGAGCCTGTCGAAGGTTGGTATCCATCCGACAAACTACATCTTTTGCAAAAGCTAATCTGTTGCTAAACTTGTGTCATGAAAAGACAGACAGAAAGCAATATGCGTAAACTTTATCAAGAATGGTTATCCTCAGGGGTTAGCAGATCAGAATTTTCCGATATGCATGGTATTGTTCGAACAACTTTTTATTATTGGACCAAAAAATTCAGCGCACAGGAAGAAGAAACAAATAATGGAAAAGCTTTTCAATTGCTGGACCCTATCCCATCTGTTGGTCGAGTTGGCCGAGTAATAGCGCATATTCATTATCCTTCAGGAATCAGCCTGGAAATCTATGATGGGGTCTCACCTGAGTTTATTAAAACGCTTCTTGTCTAACGAATGCTTGCGCTATCCTCTTCATGTCGTTACTTTTTATATGATAAGCCCACTGATATGCGTTTTGGTATCAATGCCCTTTCTGGACTGGTACGTAACAAGCTTGGCTTTGACCCCATGAATGGAGATGTGTTCATTTTTATTGGCAAGCGAGGCAACCAAATCCGACTTTTGCAATGGGACAAAGATGGTTTTGCCTTATATATTAAAAAGTTGGAACGAGGCACTTTTGAACGTCCTATTCTCACCGGAACAGCCATTACGAGTACCCAACTCAGCTTTCTCTTACAGGGGGTAAGGCTAGAATCGGTACGCTACAGAACCCGATACACACCTTTAAAAAGGGCATGAAAATAAACAGGTGAATTGAGTAAAAAAGTGCCTTAAAACTACTTCAAACCTATTTTTTATGCTTATTTTTATGTCATGGAAAATGAGACAATCGACTACAAAAAGCTATATGAGCAAGAGCTCCAAGCCCATCAGGAGTCATTGTTGACCATCTCCGAAAAGGAAAGTGCAATAGCAGACCTACAGCATGAACTTGAAAAGTTCAGGGGGTATATTTTTGGCACCAAGAGTGAAAAGAGAACCGCTAATGTGGGACTAAATCAGATGGGGCTTTTCGAGCTAGGCACTACCCAAGCTGTACAAGAGGAGCTTTCCGAGTCAGTACCTACCACAGAGCAAAAAACCACTCCAAAGAAAAGAGCCAAGGGCACCTCTCGTATGAGCCTTCCCGAAGAGCTCAGAAGGGAAGAAGTGGTGATAGAGCCAAAAGAATCCACTGAAGGTTGTGTACAGATAGGTCAGGAAGTAACCGAAGTATTGGAAGTAGTTCCGGCATCTTTTTATGTGAAACGCTACGTGCGTCCAAAATACGCAAGACCGAACGGTGAAGGCATCCTCATTGGTACATTACCAGATAGAGTAATAGAAAAGGGAATACCTTCAGAATCAGTGATTGCTCAACTTATCGTAGACAAATATGTCTACGGAATGCCGCTTCACAGGCAGCTGGATAAATACAGCAAGATGGGCGTAAGAATCCCTGCTTCGAGTGCCTCTGACTGGGTAATTAAGGGCTGGGAACAGCTCAAGCCACTCTCCGATCTACTCAGTATGGTAGTCCTAAGTCAAAAATACCTTCAGGTAGACGAAACGCCTATAAAAGTGTTAGATAGAGATAACAAAAAAGGTATTCATCAGGGGTTCATGTGGCTTTATCATGCGCCGGTAGATAGACTAGTACTCTTTGATTACAGAAAAGGGAGGGATCGATCGGGTCCCAAAGAAATGCTTGCTGACTTTAAGGGTATCATCCAAACGGATGGCTACAAGGTGTATGATTCCCTTTATGGGAAGCATGACACTATTCATTTAACGTTTTGTATGGCACATGCCAGACGCAAGTTTGTAGAAGCGCTCAATGACAATGAAGAACAGGCAAACCATGTCCTTGATGAGATGCAACTACTCTATAAGCTGGAAGCACAGATGAGAGAAAAGGGGTATGACTATCTACAGAAAACGAAGGAGAGAAAAGAGCATGCCACTCCTGTGCTGGACAGATTAGGGCAATGGCTGGAAAAGCACCAATACAGCCATAGGCCAACAAGTCCAATGGGCAAGGCTATAGAATATACGAGGTCAAGATGGGCAGGACTGAGTGTTTATGCACTTCATGGACAAATGGAAATAGACAATAACCTGGTTGAAAATGCCGTTCGTCCACTAGCTATAGGTCGTAAAGCGTATCTATTTGCAGGATCGCACAAGGCTGCGGAGATGACAGCAGCCATGTATTCTTTCATGGCCAGCTGCAAAAAGAACAAAATTAATGAGTTTGAATGGCTCAAGGACGTATTCGAAAGAATCCAGAGCCACAAGCAAAAAGATCTCTATCAACTACTACCTTCCAATTGGGAGAAACATAAAATCAAGTAGCTCCTCAAAGCATAAAATCCAACAACTCAAAATTAATCTATATGGGTTCGTCGGATGCTTACGAAGGTTGTCGAAGTGCCAGCTGTCAGAATGATTGGTTATTATACGCAGTTTTTCTCTTTAATCACCAAATACCTCCCATTTAATACCGAGCTTTTCTTTACACTCAAAGAGTTCGAACTTTTTAATTAAAGATTCCCTATGTGCAGAACCACACATATAAACTCCTTTTTCGAAAGAGTTGAACTTACAAAATGAATAGATATTCTGAATCATTGAATTTTCGTATTCCTCAAGTTTTACATCATAAGTTTTTAAAAATTCTTCATCTTGTAAAAGACTGTTTTCAAAATCTCTCATTTTTGAATGTAGAGCCATACCCCTGGCACTATTTAAAAACTCAAAACCTTCGAGGCACTCTAATTTGCTAAATTCAAGAAGCATTGCATCCAATTCATTATTTACAGGAATACTATTATATTTCTTATCAAATAGATTCGTAATTTCATTGTCCAAAACTGGTACATATTTGAAAGAAAAATGTGCTGAAAGTTTCTGTAAAGCTTCTATCTCAAGTTTGTGGTGATAAATTCCAAATGATGAGAAATTGATCCTTTCAAATTGAGAGTATGTGGCTTCAAGTGCTTCTAGAAAAATCACTTCAGGTTTCTGGATCTCCAATATGCTACAGAGATTATCAGCATTACATTTACCATTTTTTTTGTACCTAGTGCTGATAAAAGTGATCTTTGTCATTGAAGTACTTTTTATATTCGTATATCTAAAGCAGAACCCATTTCCTATTTATGCTTTTGTTCACACTACAATCGTAGGTACTATGGGCTCTTCCGACTTCTCTTGTCCCCTTGCTGAACTTCGCTATGCTTATATCAGCCCGTTTAAGGTTGCCAACCTTTGAAACAAGAGACCTCCCACAGGCCAGTGATAAAACAGACTTGGATATTGTATCCGAACCCTGTCCAACCATTTATAATCTTTTGTAAGGTTGTTTCTATACCTTTTGTAGCGATACCTTGCCCATCTTATAAACAGTTGCATAACGATTTTTTAGCCTATCGTTACTCTCGCCACACATATGAAAAGTTGGCGATTTCGAAGCACTAAACTTTCCGTTAAGCACAAAGTTTGACGCGAACCAAAACCCTTGAATTTATTACAATTTCGCCTATTTTTTATATACATTGTATTGTGCTGGCTTTATTTCTTAATTCGTTTTCGGTTTATAATAAAGTAAGATTGTTCCACTTTTAAAAACTTTGCTTTTTGTCAGTTCGAGTTTTATATTATTTTTCAGATTGTCCAAAATCGGTTCTCCTTTTTCAATGAATATTGGGTCTATCATAATTTGATATTCATCCACTAAATTCGCATTCATAAGTTGTGCTAAAATCTTTCCGCTCCCTAAAAGTGTAATGTTCTTATTACTCGTTTTTTTTAATTCCGCTATTCTATCTATTAGGTTTTCGTTGATAATTTGAGTGTTTTTCCAATCAGTTGATTCTAACGTTTTAGAAACGACAATTTTTTCTGAATTATTCATGCCATCTGCAACTTCGGGAAAAGAGTCATAAGCCATTTGAGTTGGCCAAAAACTTTTCATCATTTCGTAGGTTACTCTGCCGAATAGAAGAGTGTCGTTCGATTTTAAGCTCTCAACTGAATATTGGGCCTCTTCTCCTCCGTGTTGGTGCCAATTTATATCCTCGTTAATTCCTTTATAAAATCCGTTTAAAGAAATGAATGTGAATGATGTCAATTTTGCCATAATTTTATTAATATCTTGTCTTTTTATTTTATACACCGTTAGCGGATCGTTTTCATCTTGTATTGATTTTCGCATGGAAAATTTCTATCCAATTACTCGAAACCGCATACTTGTAATTTGGGTCGTTGATATAATTTCTATCCGTTCAAGATCAATAGGTTGACAGCCAAATTGATCAATAAGTCTTAACCCATTCCCAAAAATGACAGGATAAACATGAAGGACCAATTCATCCACAAGACCTAACTCAAGACCTTGTTGAGCAATGCTATGCCCCAATATTGCAACATTTTTTGTTCCTGCTGCCTTCTTGGCTTTTTGAATTACTTTTTCTACTCCGCCAGTAACAAAGTTAAATGTCAATGGCCCTACAGAAAGTGGTTCACGGGCATTGTGGGTTACAACGAATTGTGGTATTTGTAGTCCCCCATACGGAAGAGCATCAGCTGTAACTTTGTTGTTTCTAAAGTCCTTGTTACCAAGAACTACTGCTCCTAACTCTTGCATAACTCGATTTCCCATATCATCAGAGTCGTCAGCCGCATGTTTGAAAATCCAACCCCAATCGTCTTCATTAGGTTTTGCAATAAATCCGTCAAGTGACATTGTTAGGTGTATTAACACTTTTCCCATAAAATTTAATTTTTCAATTTCCCATAACTCTTATTGTCATCTATTACCTTTTTTATTTTGATTGAATACAATAAGAGGTAACGGTTTTAATATTGTCCTGGTCATTAAATTCATAAACATCACATGCTGAAACAAACGAAATCCGTTTGCCATCCCTTAAAAACTCAGCTGTTCCATTAATTACAACTATATTTCCATCTGCAATGGTGTTGAGTGTTTTGAAGTCTGTCGTTACTGACTTGAAGTAGCTACCAACTTTCTCGCAATTATCAATAATGGCTTGTTTACCTGTAAATTTGTCTTCTTCGATTACAATCCATTCTGCATTTTCAGCTATAAAATCGTAGGTCTTTTCAAATTCCCCGTTGGAGAATGCCTTTGCAATTTCTGATTTTGTCATTTTAATAAACTTAAATATTTGTGTCTATTCTCATAAATCATCCAAAGTAGAATTGTTCAAATTATCGCAGCAATAATTAAGCCTTCGGGAGCTACAAAAATATGCCTAAGCAATATCCCAACCATGACAGGGAAAATAACCAAAGCTCCTAAGGCTCTTGTTAAAGGAAATAAAATTAATATACCACCTACAAGCTCTGCAAATCCGACCAAAGGCATGAGCCAGGCAATTTCCATAAAGGCTAAATTGTCTTTAACCAAGGCTTCTGGTAAATCGGGCGGAATGGGCATGTAATGGAAAAATTTATCCAGACCACCGTTGATTAGTAAAAGTCCCAAAAGAATAGACAATACGTTTAAAATTTCTTTTTCATAGTCATTCTTTGTTTTGATAATTAATCATCCAATTGATACCAAACTTGTCTGTAAAACTTCCGTAGTACGCTCCCCAAAACGTATCTTCAATAGGCATTTCAATTTGTCCACCTTCTGAAAGTGCATCAAAAAGACGTTTTGCCTCTTCACGAGAATCCGGTTCTAGATTAATATGCATATTGTTTCCCTTTGTTAATGTGAATCCCATTTCTTTTGGTGCGTCAGTCCCCATTAATATATGCCCACCAACTATTGGCAATTCAACGTGCAACACCATTTTTTTAACCGATTCAGCCATGGGTGGTTGATTTGAGTCTGCAGGTACTTCGTCAAAACGTTTGATACCATTAATAAAATCTGTTTTAAAAACTGATTTGTAGAAATTGAATGCTTCTTCAGTGTTACCCTGAAAATTTACATAAGTTGATACTCTTGCCATATTGTTTGATTTGTTTTGCTTGCGAAGTTTGAATTGTGCTTCAATGTACTGGTCAAGATTTTCCATAGCCATGGTGAAACCTTCTTTAAAGCCCATTTGGATAATCTTTTCTAAGTCTGAAAGGCTCTCGTATTTGGCGGTAATGGTTACTAGTGTTTTTTCTCCATTTTCATTGAACTCGTTTGTCCATTGTGTGCGGGGCATAGCTTGGTTAATTACTCCGTATTCATCACAGAATGCGTCCAAACCCGAAAACATTTTTTGATGTGCAATTTTGATGTAATCGTTTTTACACCAATGACATTCTTGTGGGTTTTTACTTTCGGCATTGAACATTTCATAAAGCCACAGTCCGCCTTCGCGAAAATCCATTGATTTCGTTCTGGTTTTATAGGGTTTAGGAGCCCACCATAGGTCAAGAATTTCAGGATTTGTCCAAGCTTCCCAAACCAATTCAAGGTTTGCGGCAAATTCACGTTCTATATTAACAGTGTTGTTTTCTTTATTGACTATGAAGTCAAATTTTAAGTTTGGGTTCATTTTCCTTTTGATTTTAATTGTTCTAAAACGGTATCCAATTGGTCAAAGCGTTTTGCCATTAACATTTTAAATTGTTCCAGCCATTTTTCCACGTCTTTCATTTTATCGGCATTTAGGTGATAATGAATTTCTCTGCCTTGTTGCTCCTGAGTAAGTATTTCACACTCTGTAAGTATTCGCAAATGTTTTGAAACAGCTTGCCTACTTGAATCAAAATGATCGGCTATGGCATTTGGTGTCAAAGCACCAACAGCCAAAAGCATAATAATGGCTCGTCTTGTTGGGTCTGCAATTGCTTGAAAAACGTCTCTACGCATATATTATATGGGTTTATAGACCATTACAACAATGCCGCAATCAAACTTTTGTACCTCATCAAGATTAAATTTTTGCATTTCGGACAACTCTTTAAAAATGGGCATTCCGTTTCCAATAGCAGCGGGGTTTACAAATAAATGTAATTCATCAATGAGTTTGTTTTTAATAAGTGAGGAAACAAACTCACCACCACCATAAGCAATAATGTCTTTTCCTGGCATATTCTTTAAATTGGTAATTTCTTCGACCAAGTCGCCCTTTGAAATTTCAGTATTTTCCCAAATTGATTTGTCAAGTGTTTTGGTAAATACAATTTTTTGTGTGGTAGCATACTTAACACCGCCTTCGTATTCAGGGTTGCTAGGGTCTTTGGCAACATTTGCCCAATGCGGAATAAAACCTTCTGCTAATTTTCTGCCTAAAACAATTGTATCCACAGGTTCAGTAATCTCTCGTACATAGTTTAAAATGTCATCTGTCCAGGGAAATTTCATCCAATCCATTTCTCCGTTTTGACCTGAAATAAAACCGTCTATGGTCATTTGGACTTGTAATTTTAATTTTCTCATATTCTATTTTATTTAAATCATGAAACCAATCAGTTGCAAATATATATGCAATCAATCGGTTTCTCAAATATTTTATTAAAAAAATGAATTATGTTGTGGATTTAGGATTTGAAAGGGGTCGGTTTTCAGTGACCGCTAACAACGAGTATCTAGTGTTGTTGTAAAACTGATGAAAACTGTATAAGCCAATCCCTTCGCTCCGTCTTTATTACAGAAATTTCAACACTACTACGGATTGGTCCGTCCCTGAACCAAACATCGCTAATCTGCCTCTAAGTTGATCTTATTGTGCGTTTCACTTTGCATCTTGATCCAGGTTCCCGAGTTCCGTAAATAAGCCCGAATAAAGGTTCCCGTAAATACGGGACAGGCTATGCCTCCTAAATGATCCCGAGGCATCGGGACCGTCCAGTCAATAAACAGGTAACCACTGAACTCAATAATGTTTGTCATACTTCAAACACTTTTGACAGAATGTAGCACTTTCTCAGCCTGCCCTGAGTATCAGGGACACTTCATCAGAGGTTCATTTGCATTCATCTCCTTTATCCTTACCTGACCACGCTCTTGACCTGGCCTTTTCCATAACGCTCAGAACCTTGACGCTGCCACCAAAGTACCTTATGGTGGTTTGATGCTCTCCCCCGTAGGACAACACCGGTGGGTCGGTTCCACCATCTTATAAACAGTTGCGTAACGATTTTCAGCCGTTCGTTACTCTCGGCACACGTATGCGTAGTGCGGGATTTCAAGGCGCTTCACTTTGGGCTTGCAGATAAGCTTATTTATTACTCTCATTTTTATCTTCGGCACTATCTCCCGCATTACGTATAGCCTTTTTTAGCATTCGTTTTAATTCTTTTTCTGTTGGTACTTTTCCTTTTAACTGTTTAGGGAGTTCGTGAGTTAGTTTGTATTCTGCAACTCCAATTGGTTTTATGTTCGTTCTTAAAGAGTATTCAACTTCTATATTGTCTTTGGTGGGGCATAGTATTATTCCAATGGAAGGGTTGTCGTCAGGTTGTTTTTCTTGTTCGTCCAACAGTTCGAGATAGAAATTCATTTTTCCTGCAAATTCAGGTTCAAATTCTACCGTTTTAAGTTCTATGGCTACCAAACATTTTAAAATTCGGTGGTAGAAAAGCAAGTCAATGAAATATTCTTTTTGGTTTAATCTTAGACGATATTGATTTCCAATAAAGCTGAAACCGTAACCAAGTTCCAATAGCAAATCTCTTATGTTTTCAATAAGGCGATTTTCTAATTCTCGTTCCAAAACGGGTTTGTTTATTCCAAGAAAATCAAGGTTGTATTCGCTTTTTAATGCTTCACTTGCTTGTTCTGATAAGTGAACAGGAAGCGCATTTTCAAAGTTGCACTGTTTTGGGTTTATCAAATGGTTTTGATAGGCATTTGCCTTGATTTGGTTTAACAGAACTGACCTACTCCAAGCCATTTTATCAGTTGCATTCAAATAATACTTTCGTTCTTCACGGCCTTTTACTTGGTGCATTATAAGCAAGTTCTGCCCCCACGGAATTTTGGCAGCCAATTCTAAAAGCTCTTGTTCGTCCTTATATTCAAGGTAAAACTGTCTCATTCGCCATAAATTCTGGGCAGAATAACCTTTTATCCCGTCAATTTGTTTGTTAATGTCTGTCGATAGCGTCTCGACAATTGATTTGCCCCAATTATTGACTTCTTGGTTTTTGACTATAAGTTTTCCGATTTCAAAATTCAATCCTGTATGGTGCTTGTTCAGCGATTTATAGGCTTCATATCTGGCAGAACTTATGGTCTGTAATATCTCATTGAAAAAGTTGTCGTATAGTTTTAAGTCGTTCATCTAATATTTCGCATTTCTCGCACACTTGTGATAGAAGACCAATTTACAAATTCTCGCACAGCTGTGCGAGAATTTGTAAGGTTATTACTTTTTATTCTTACTACTTGAAACTGCATTGTTTTTAATGAATGCTAACGGTTGGCAGCTACCCGAAGGGCGAGACATTTACCACGTAACTTGATTTGAAAAACTAAAATTCCATTAACCACAAAACGGTCTATGGAACATGAAATCACGCCTTTTGGGTAGGTGCTGTTAGCACCAGTATTACTTCTTGTTAGAAGGATACTCTGTACCAATTTTCTTCAAGTTTTTTGTTTACGTGTAAGCCCTTTTCCCAAGTCATTCTCTCTTCTAATTCTTTTATTTTATCTTCATCATCAGTATATACAAACGCAGAATAATGGTCTAGAAAACCCCTGTTTATATAAAATTCAACTGTCAATTTGTTTTCAACTGTCTTATGAATTGCAATTTCGTTTCCTCCATTTGAGATAGGAGGAATATTCCAATTGTCTAAAGTACAGATTATGTTGTTATGGCTTACATTAGGTCTTAGTTTGTCCGCCTTAATTAGTTCAATAATTTCATCTCGTGAGGTTTTTCTTAAATGCCAATCTAATTTTTCAATTAGGTCTTCACCGAAAAACAAGGTCAAACTACCAATTAAAATTGTCAGGACAACTCCAATTTTCTGAAATTTTGTTTCCTCTGATTTTGTATTTTTCAAGACTACCGTCAGTAGCCAAACTGTAAGTCCAAGCCCAATTACCAGGTAAGGCATTGCAATAAAGAAAGAAAATAATCCGAAGGTATAATAATAAATTAATGGTGCTTGGATAATTGCCATTATCAGGACGAAAATTGTCAGTATGTTATGTAATTTGGTCTTTGTCATAAAATGGGTGCGTAGAGTAGAGCCTGATAGCCTACTTTGTCAGTACCTCTAAAGATACTAATAACAAGTAAACTATCAGCACCCCCATCATCAAACCGTATCCTGTTAAATACCGGAAAGTTTTCCCTCATACGGCTTACCGATAGCCTTCTTTATTTGCTTTTCACATGAATCTACCCAGCATTTGGATAAACCATGAGCAAAATGAATCACCCCTATGACTCCTTTAGACCATTACACTTCACATTGCTGTTAATCCATGTAATGTTCCAAGGTTTGAGACCGTCAAAACTCTCCCCATCTAAAAGTACACTTATCGAAGCTACTATGGGTTCACGCTTATGCATTTTAGCTTGCACATTTGAGCATACCGAGCTTCAGCGAAACCCTCACGAGTGAAGCTCTTCAAAATGAACAGCAAATTATTTAGGTGGGATTTACACCTACTGCATTACCACAGCTTGGTGGCACACTAACATTTAAAAATATGAAACGGTTGGATATTCGGAGCGCGTTCGTATCCATCGAAAAAAAAGTTGATTTGAAAAACAAAAACCTCACAAACCACTGAACCCCAACTGTTTTATATTGTATGTTGTGCTGTCCTGCATTATTTGATCTTATCGATATCCTTTTTGTTAATATGCAGATAAGTTAAATAAACAATATCGTCAATTATCTGATAGAAAATAGTCGTTTGTTTACTCAACACTGCTTTTCTCAGTCCATTTTTTATTGTCGAAACAGGAAACATGTATGGATTTTGAACTATTAAATCAAGTTGATGGCTTAGTTTACTTTTAAAATTATCGACTTCTTTATCAGTCCATTTAAATTTGATATCATCAAGTATATCCTCCAGATTTTTAACAGATTCGTCTGACCATCGTAGCTTATAGCCCATACCTACTTTTTACTTCCTCGTGAGAAATTGTCCGACCGTTTTTAATATCATTTAATCCTCTCTCAATCCCCCGTTTTTGTAAGTCAGATAAATCATCCCACCAGTCATTATCATTAGATTTTGAGTCTTTCACAATTTTCAAATATTCAATTGTCTCACTGTCATCCAGCTTAGTAAGCCACTCAATAAGTTCTAATTTAATCGCTTCGTATCCCATGATTTATTTTTTATCTAAGTTACAAAATTTATCAATATAGTTCGTTTTTCCAGCATGCTGCAGTAGAGTAGAGCCTGATAGCCTACTTTGTCAGTACCTCTAAAGATACTAATAACAAGTAAAGAATCAGTAACCCTTCATCAAACCGTACACAGTTAAATACAGGGTACTTTTCCTTCTTACGGCTTACCGATAGCCTTGATTATTTGCTTTACACATGAATCTACCCTGCAGTTGTTAAATTCATATATTACTACGCCACCCCTTATGGCTTCGGTAGCATAGCTCATTGCACTTCACATTCCTGTTAATCCATATGATGTTCCACTAAAAATAAATCAAAAAACTATGCGGCTGGTATACAAGTGCTACTAAACAATCAATTCGTCCACTTTTTAATAATTTTAAAACCACCTAATTTCCTGAATTACCCAACAAAACCAATCCAATCCCCATAGAAGAAGCTACCGGAGGCTGAGTCCAATCCCGATCGATCGGGACTACAATGAACCGTAGCCTTAATCGCATCATTGTAGCTTAATTGTTGCCCATAGTTATTTTTATTTTTATATCGTATCAACTAATCTTTGTACGATATTTCCGTCCTTAATTACCCAAGTAATTTCATACGATCCTGCTCCGTCACCACAGTTGTGTTTTATAAAGAATGATTCTCCTTTCTGAAACATTTCGAATTTTTTACTGTCGGAACTCGAAAGTTCACCTTCTTTAAAGGAAACATTGTACAAATCTTCATAGAATACAGCGTCGGTTAACCTAATTTCACCTTTCCATTCAATTGACATTTTTGTGATTTGGTAAGAGTCTTTCAGCGGAATTTCTAGTCCATACTTAAGATTTTCTATTGGGATATTCTTGTTAGTATCAGCTTTGACTATTTTGAATGTGATTCTTACATTTTTCTCAAGCTCTTTTGAAAATTTATCAATCAGGTTAATGTCTATCTTTTTTACATAGCCTGTTTTGAAAAAGTCAATTTTTCCTGATTTACTTTTCGACATTTTATTCATTGGTATATCGACCATAATCCATTCAGAATTTGAAGCATCATATTCTGTGATAAGGAATACTTCATTCTCAATCATTGTATCAATAGGTGTCGAGGTTTCTACAGAGTCGATGTAAATTATCGCCTTTTCATTTGACGGAATGACTTCCTCCTGTTTTTGAGCAAACACATTTTGAACTAAAAGAGCACATAAAATCAGGAAGTAATTTTTCATTTTTTTTAAATTATGGGGTAGAGTAGAGCCTGATAGTCCACTTTATAAATACCTATAAAGATAATAATAAGAAGCAAACTATCAGCGCCCCCTTCATCAAACCGTACCCTGTTAATTACAGGGCAGGCTATGAAGTTTTCCCTCATACGGCTTACCGATAGCCTTCTTTATTTGCTTTTCACATGAATCTACCCAACATATGTATAATCCATGAGCTAAATGAATCACATCTGCTTTCTCTTCATATTTGAACAAACAAATAGCGACATTTAGAATCAACTACCTATAAATTCAGCCGAATAGGACTAAGCCAGTACTGAAAGTATCGATTCCATATTCGCTTCTCTAAAGTAGAGCCCCTTTCCTATTATGGTTTTTGTTCACACTGCAATCGTAGGTACTATGGGCTCCTCCGACTTCTCTTGTCCCCTTGCTGAACTTCGCTATGCTTATATCAGCCCGTTTATGGTTGCCAACTTTTGAAACAAGAGACCTCCCACAGCCTGCCCCGACTTTTCAATCGAGGTTCCGTAGTAGTCCATCTATAACCACGCCACCCCTATGACTCCGGTAGACCATTGCACTTCACATTGCTGTTAATCCATGCAACGTTCCAGGGTTTGAGACCGTCAAAACTCTCCCCATCTACAGATACACTTCTCGAAGCTACTATGGGTTCACCCTTATGCATTTTAGCTTGCACATTTGAGCATACCGAGCTTCAGCGAAACCCTCACGAGTGAAGCTCTTCAAAATGAAAAGCAAATTATTTAGGAGGGATTTACACCTACTGTATTACCACAGCTTGGTGGCACACCAACGGTCTAGTATAAGAATAGTAGCGGATTTTCACGCACTAACTTTTCGATTAAACACAGACCTTTTTTATATTTACTTACTTTGGTTTTAGCGATTAAACCGTTATTATTTTTATAATTGTTGTAGCCAGTTTTTCTATATTTATTCTCTTAAATAATCAAATAGGTTTTCTCCAAGTTCTATTCCATATTCAGAATTCGTAAAAACAACGAAACCCCAATCTTTTTCTGTATTTATTAAATACCAACAAGTAAATCCATCATTACTTCCGCTATGATAATAGGTGTTTTCGGGTTTTGTGCTATCAGAAGCGAATCCCAATGAATAAAAATATGTTATTCCGTTTTCAGCAGTAATTGTTGAATGTGGTTTAAAAAGTTCATCGTAACTACTTTTACTTAACTGTTCTTTATTCATCACAGCTATCATCCATTTTGAAAAATCAATTGGCTCTGTATGAATTGATGAAGCTGAAACAAAATTTCCTTTATCTTTTTTGTACCAATAATTCTTTTTCAAATCAATCCAATTATTATTCTTATCATATGGTTCTGCTTTTTTTTGTTCCAAATTTTCATTAGGAATAAATGAAGAATGTTCCATCTTTAGGGGTTTAGCAACCTTATGCTGAAATTTATTTTCTAAGTCAGTCCAATTTCCTCCATCAATTTCTTTCAAGACCAGAGCTAAATACTGATAACCTTCTCCAGAATATTCAAAATTAGTTCCCGGTTCAAACTTAATTTTTAATTTATTGTCTGGTTCGTTTTCTCTCCAATTTGGAAATCCAGAACGATGACTTAAAACCATTCGTGCAGTTATTTTTTTATACCTTTCATCATAAGCAATATCAGGATATTCTAAATATTTAAATAAAGGTTTGTCTAAATTTAATTTGCCTTCTTCAACATATTTCATTACAAAAAAAGAGAATACAGATTTTGATATAGAGGCACCTTCAAATATTGTATTTTCGGTAACTTTTAATTTTTTTTCAAAGTTGGCATACCCATAAGTTTGATGATGAACTACCTTTCCTTTATTGATAATAGCTAATGATGCTCCAGGAATTTTCAACTCCTCCATTTTTGTCTTGACATACGCATCTATTGAATCGTTAGAAATAATTATGCCTTGAAAATTTTCTATTTCTACTTTCTGTACAGACGAACAACTGGTAAGATGAATTAGAGTAAATACAAAAAATAGTAAACGAATTTTTCTGTATTCTAACATAATAAGGGTTTTCATTTTTAAACTCAATCTTTTTTTAAATTGGCTACAACAATAGGGTATCTACTGTTTGAAGAAGACAATATAAGGACTAGTAACGCTTATTCAAATTGATAGATACCTACTGTTGTATTGAGTTTTTCTTTGCCTTTGTAAAAACAGACGCTTCTCCTCCCGCTCCTGCGGGCATCTCTAAAGAAAAACGGAGTTGGACAAACTTTACCTATTTACCTGTTATCTATCAGGGTTTTATTTCCAGTTATGGATTTTTATGCTTGTATAAGAACCGTTGCTGGAAAGTTAGCAAACAAGCCAACTCCTCCATTGTAATTGTTTTTGATTTTTACCCCTTATCCCTTGACTTTCTGAAGGATAAGGGCTAACTTCAATCAAGTATTTGAGACGTTCTCGACACGTCTACAAGTGATCACCACTTGCACGGTCTCACCGCAAAGACTTGAAAGCCGGCTTACCGCCTTCAAAACAATTACAATTCCTCTCCCGCTAAAAACCCTGTAGATTAACCTAAAAGTTTGTCAAATTCAATACAACGGCCCTGGCTATGGCAAGTGCGGGATTTTGAAACCGAATCTTTGTCCGCCAGACCAAAAGTTGTTTAGTTGTAACATCTTCATTTTTAATCAGTCAGCCCGCATTTGCTATAGCCGATGTTGTGCGTTCGTACTTTTTATTTTTTCATTCCAATTGTCCTGATTCCAAGCTTCAATCCAATTGTCAGTTTCTTTTGTTCTAAAATTTTTCGGTTTTTCTCCGTAAAGTTCTTTCAGTTTTTTAGGGATTAGTGCATAATCAAAGTTCCAAAGTTTATTTTGGTCAGATACTCTAATTCCGTCAAAATCTTCTCCATCTTGAGCTTCGTCAGTAAAATAAACTCCCGTTTGGTTAAATTCAGTTGCCATTTCTTTCACGAGCTTTTTTACAAATCTGAAGGTCAATTCCTTATAATTTCCGTTTTGAAAATCACGTATTGTTCCTGTTTCTATCAGCAAATCGAAAGAAATCCAATTATTTTCAAAAGTTTTGTCAATCGCAGGCGTCCAAGCAAGTAAATTCGGTCGTACCTTAATTTCCGAAAAATCAGTTTTACGAAATCCGAAGTCAGAGTTTGAAAGGTAAACGAATCCGTTATCTTCTACTTTCCATTCTAATAAATCAAATTGTTTTTCAATTTCCGAATCCCATACTCCAATTCGTTCCAAAACTTTAGCGAATTTTTTGATTGATGGTTTTATGTCATTACCATTTAATTTTTCATATGTCTGTATGTTGCTTAATTCTGGCATTACGTTTTTTTCAGTATGACGCACAACGTTTTGGGTATGTAACGAATGGCTTGTCGGAGCGAATATCTGTCACCCGTTGCATAAAAACGAAATGCGAGCTGTAAATGAGCGTAAACCACTAGCTGCCATTTGTTATATACCTTTTGTTGCCACCAGTTATTATTTTGTTTTTTCTGTCAAATATTGATAGAAGAATGAATTTCTTAAATATGCTTTACAATCTTCATCGGTTTCAATATCTGAGTACAAGTTTATTTCATATTCAATTTCGAGAATTTTTAAATTAATGATGCCTCTCTCTTTTTCAAAAGATAGATTTTCAATACCGTTATCAATATCCAATTTCAGTTTTTCTAAATCATCAAATTCTGAACATATAGTTTCTGCCAATTCGTTTTCATCATTGCTTGTTGAAACTGTTGCCCAGCTCGGATACATAGATTTATAGTCATATTCTAAAGCTCGTTCAATCAATTTAGATACGGCATTCTTATTTTGTCCTAAATCGTTCAAAAATCTGTATTTCCAAAATGCCAAGTCGACTTTTTGGTAAATAAAAGAAGTCAGAGAAGTGGTTTCAAATGTAATTTCGTTATCTGCTTTTTCGACATAACTCAAACCTTTTTCAAATTCGCCTTTCTTGCCGTAGTAACTTGCTAATCTCATAGTAGCGTGATACCGATAGTTTTTATAAGGTTTTCCAATTTCGAAATTCTCATCTCTATCATTTAAGTCAGAATTCATGATTTTTTCATAGTATTTCAAAATACTCTCTTCATCGTCATTTTGAATATAGTAATATAGAATATTCCCAAGTGTTGTTCCGTAAGTTGATGATGGCTTGTCCGCTTTTTCTTCAATCTTTTTCCAGACTTTCAGAGCTTTCTTTTCTTTTCCATTTTGATATAATTCTATTCCTTCACCAATTTTTTCGTCAAGGTTTTTTTGAGCGAAAACTTGATTTGAAGACAGAATTAACATTAATAGCAGTATTATTCTCATAATTGGTGGCAACGTTTAGTGTATGGTGTCGTGGCTGACGATAGGAAGCCATGCACTATACACCGTGTTGTGCTTTCGTGTTTTTACTTTCCTCTATATCTAAAAAGGCAAATCATCATCTTCAGGTTCGTTTTCTTCTAATTTTTTAATCTGATCTTCGTCTTTAACTTGAACCTCCAAGTTTTCTAAGGATAGGTTGAACTGTTCATATATTTCTTCGATTGTTTCTTTAATTAGACCAAGTTTCTCAACATTAACTTCTTCACTAAAATCCTCAAATGAAGATTGAAGTTCTGTGTTTTTTGGAATAACCTGAATCAAGTAATCAATTACGGGTTTAAAGTTTACATCATTTAAAATAGGTACGGTTATTTTTCTAGTATCAATAGGTTCTCCAGAAAACTCAATTTCTAGATTATCACCAGCGAATTGATTCTTTACACTTATCATGAGTTAAGTAATTTTTTTACGTTGTACTTTCTAGAGCGCATATTAAAGATTGACTTTCCCCCATCGAGGTTATCAATTATTTGCTTCTGATATTTCTTTTTCTCCAAGACCAATTGTTTGTACGAAATTTGGCCTTTATCATTTTCAGCAAGTATTATACTCTCAGCATCTCCATAAACAACTATTGAAGGATTATGCGTTACCAAAATAATCTGCTTAGTAAATTTATACTCCCTAAGTAGATTGATAAGGTCTTCATTTTTAAAAGTATTACCCAGATTGTCCTCAGGTTGATCTATCATAACAAGTTTGCATTTGTCCTGTTGTAAAATTGTTTTTAAATACATTTCGGAATTAAATCCTGGTGATTTGTTTTTGGAATTGCCATTTCCTTTATAGTCTAAATATGTATTAGGAGAATCAAATTTGTTCAAAATGCCCTCAGATTCTCTTTTGAGTTTCTGAATTAGTCGTTGGTCTGTATATTTTGGGTAATCTTTTAGGTTGCTATTGTTCACTACCAAAGTCAGATAATTCTCATAAACTGTTTTATCTAAATTGCCGAAATTTATACAATTGATGACGGCCTCTTTTAAGTGAGTGTCATTTTCGATTTCTAGGACCAATGTGACAGTTTCTCCCACATGGATTTCTTCCTTCTCTTCACACTTATAGTCTTCAATCGTATTACAGGAACTATTAAAATCCATTGCCTCTTTAAATAAAGAGGAGCACGTAGTAGTTAAGGTGTTTTTTCTCTTAAACGCTTCCTTTTTTGCTCTGGAAGAAGATTCTAATGTGCTGTTTTTTTCTTCTATTATTCGGTCAACATTTTCAATGAAATTTTCGATTGATTCCTGTACCAATTTTTTTCTACGAATTAATTGCTGCTTCTGTTGTATCAGTTTTTTGAACTGTTCAATTGTTTTAATTTCAACTTCAGTTATCTCGAATATTTCATCAGATGAGAATCCATTTATATTAATAGATATGTCGCTAAGCAGTTTTTCTTTTTCTTCAAATTTTATTAATGTATTCGATGATTTGAATTCGTTAAAGTGATATTTGTCATTAAGCATGTTGTCAAAATCACCTTCATAAATAATGAAGTCTTTATGATAAACAGAATTAAATCGATCGAATCTATTTTTGAAAGACTCAAGTTCTGTTATTAAACCCATCTTTTGATTTTGAAGTTTTTCTTTAGCATTCAGAAGTTCTTCCTCCTTTCCTGAATCGTTAACCAATTCTTTTAAATCTCCTTTTTCAAAATATTTGACAATATCTCCTTGATTGATATATATAACTTCATCACCATTAAATGGAAGAGTTTGCTGGGGTATATGACCGTTGGAAGGTTTAATTAATACACTGTTATTGTCTTTTCTGTACTTTTCGAAACCATGTTTATTGTTTTCTATCTTTGACCCTAAGAGGTTAAATAATAGGCTTTTTCCAGAAGAGGCACCACCAATAATTACATTTAGGTTAGGACTGAATTCTAATTCTATATCATCTACTGTTTCAATACCTTTGATTGCTATAGTTGCGATATGTTTCTTAACATTTTTCAGTAAGTCAACATCTTGTTGCTTTCTTATTCGGGATTGAGGGTCAATGAAAGCAAATCTTAAGGTTTCAAATGTTGGCTCTCCCTTTAAACAATAAAATTCGTGAGGAGCACCATTTTTAGGTGTTGGATATATATCACAATTATGATTATCGGAAAAATTAATAAAAGCCTCATCTTGTTTATTTCGAAAATCTGGGTCTTTTAATTTATCAAACTCGGCTTGGTGTCTAAGCCTGTGCTTTTCTTTTACTTTCTCATGAGCACATTCCATCAACAAAACCATTTCTTGTGCTTTTTTAATGTCTGTTCCCTTATAAGCATCTACTATATTTTTATGGCCACCAGCATGAGGGATGTAGAAAAAATGATATGGGTGAAATAGCTCGAAAACTTCATCTTCGGTTAAGCACCTTTCTTTTGTATCGATGTTTTTGTCGGTGAAATGTTGCTCTATTATTTGAGATAATTCATGAGCCTTCTCAGTTGTATTTTCATCAAAGATTAAAAGTGTATGGTAGGTAAGAAAGGTGCTGTCGTCTTGTCTAACTTTGATATCAAATTCACATCCAATCAATAAAATCGGGTCTTCTTCTACTAGTGCATCATAGTAACTTTCGTAAGCTGAAGTATTAATTATGTTATGGTCAGTCAGAGAAAATAGTCTAACATCATTTTCGAGCAGTTTGGTTTTTAGGGTGTTAATATTAAACTGGCCATCATAATCATTCTGCTTAGTCCTATTGCTAAAATCAGTATGTATATGTAAGTCTACTTTAAACCAATCCGAATAGATCCTACTCATATTTCATTCGTTATTTTGTCTTTACTGATCAATGTCCCTTTACCGTACCCGCATGAAGCACAACAATAGGGTATCTACTGTTTGAAGAAGACAATATAAGGACTAGTTACGCTTATTCAAATTGATAGATACCTACTGTTGTATTGAGTTTTTCTTTGCCTTTGTAAAAACAGACGCTTCTCCTCCCGCTCCTGCGGGCATCTCTAAAGAAAAACGGAGTTGGACAAACTTTCCCGCTCAAATTATTATCTATCAGGGTTTTATTTCCAGTTATGGCTTTTTATGCTTGGATAAGAACCGTTGCTGGAAAGTTAGCAAACAAGCCAACTACTCCATTGTAATTGTTTTTGATTTTTACCCCTTATTCCTTGACTTTCTGAAGGATAAGGGCTAACTTCAATCAAGTCTTTGAGACGTTCTCGACACGTCTACAAGTGATCACCACTTGCACGGTCTCACCGCAAGACTTGAAAGCCGGCTTACCGCCTTCAAAACAATTACAATTCCTCTCCCGCTAAAAACCCTGTAGATTAACCTAAAAGTTTGTCAAATTCAATACAACAATTGTATAAAGCTATATTTTGCTGAAGAGTTGCGTATATATCTATTATACACCCCTAAACTAACTAAATACTTCTAAATAAAAAACCCTTTATGGCCTTTAAAAAGGGGTTTTTAGAAAAATGATAGGTTTAATATATATTTTGCTCTAACCGTTTCGTAACCGTTTACAAACATTTAACAAACGGAAAATGCCGGAAACCTTTATGTTCTCTTATATCCAAGTTTTACCCCCAAATAGTCAATTGCCTCTTGTAATCTCTTAACTGCTGATTTTATAGTGATTTCAACCTTGCATAAGAGAGCACAGAAAATCCTTTTTCTTGATCCGAGTTTAATTCAAAAACCCAATGCAAACCATCATTTTACCAAAATGCTTTACTTTCAACCTTCTCTCTTGTCAGTTTTTGGTCAAATGGATCAGTTAAAACTTAAAAAATACTGCCAAAAAGGCGGAAATTTCCGGCAAAAAGCTAATAATTATCAGTTAAAACCTAATAATTTCCACCTAAAAGGTGGAAGCTTGAATAAAAAAGCTGAAATCATCGAGTTCCGAAGTACCCCTCCCCACTTCTGAACCTCGAAAATTTGACCCTATCCAAAGACTTTTCCTGAAATTTTGTCATATATTCCAATTTTCACCTCGTTTTTTGTCAGTTTTTGGTCGAATTTTTCAGGTTTGAGGTGAAAAATATCAGTTCTGAACCGGAAAATTCCATAAAAAACATTCAAGCTTGTCAGTTTTAGGTGCCCCATACCTGTTTTAAGGTGGGTAATTGAGGTTTTAAACTCCAATGGGTAGGTTCTGAAGTACCCTATCCCAGTTCGGAAGTACCCTTGTTTGGCCCCTAGACTCAATATCTTTTTAACGTTCTTCGATCCCTACGACTTCGACAAGCTCAGTCTCCGGGAGTTAGGTAGGTTATTGACATTTTCGGTTCCTACAGCTTCGACAGGCTCAGCCTTCGGGAGAGGATTCTCCGGCACAACTGGTCCAAGTTTAACGTAGTGTAACTTGGACCTACAATGCTGAAAGTTTCCAACTTTCTTAAATAAATCCTGAATTCAATCCGGGTAGAAATAGTCGGGTGGTTTTTGACGTTCTTCGATTCCTACGGCTTCGACAGGCTCAGCCTCCGGGAGGGGACTCCTACAGCTTCGACAGGCTCAGCCTCTGGTTAACATATGAAAAAAACCGAACAGTATTGAATTGTTCGGTTTTTAGCATTTTCTGTCAATCAACCCCTAAATGGGGCACGCATTGGCTTTTCTTACCAGCTTCTGGCACCGCCCGGCCTTCTGCCTGGATATCCTCCTGGCCTTCCTCCACGATCATCAGCAGGAAGGTCTGATTTCTTGAACTTACCAATAATATAAGTAAAAGAAACCATGGCATAACGGGTCATTACATTTGAATAAACATCGGAAACGGATACATCAGATATGGTTCTTGACACACTGTTGTTTTGTTTTAGCAAGTCAAAAACATATACTTTAAGCTCTCCTTTGTTGTTTTTAAGGAAGCGATAACCTGCCTCTATGTTCCACAACCAAATCGATTGGTCAAAACCTTCTGCAAGCCCACTGTAAAGCACATGACTCACATTATTGGAGATAAAGGTTTTTCCATCATTCGGAGAATAATAAAACTTCAAATTACTGGTCTGGGTGTAGTAGTTGTTTTCCAAAGCAGTCTGGAGACTACTGTTTACGATAGAATAACTTCCCCTAGTGGTCAAGTTAAAATCTACATCCTTACTAATATTACTCGCAAAAGTAATGCCCTGACTAATATCTATACTCTCATTGATATTGGTTTGTCCATTGATGATCCCTGGCGTTCTGCTATAACTTACCCCTGGGTTAAGGTTAACCTTTGTTTTCCACTTCGGAATGCTGGTACCATAGTTCACAAAAAGTCGGGTACTCATTTGGCCGTTTAAGTTAACTGGAGTAGTAATTTGCCCACCTCTGCTTAGCAATACTTCATTGTTGATCAGGGTATCCTGAGGGGCTACAAATGTATTTGTACCTATATAGTTGTTGGTAAATGAACCCAATAAAAACATAAAGAAGGTCTTATTGGTCTCCATGTCAAACTTCGAGATATTGGCAAAAATACTATTGTTGTAACTTTGTCCAAGTGATGGATTACCTACAGACAGGTTCAAAGGATTGGTGTTGTCAATTACATTTTGCAACTGATTCACACTAGGTTCATTCGTTCTGGTTCTGTACCTGAATCGGAATCTAGTCCCTCCTTCGTTTTTATAGTTCATCGTCACTGTTGGCAGTATATTCTTAAAATCCTTGTTGAACACACCTTCAGTTGGAAATACGCTCACATTGTTAAGTTGTGCATATTGGTAGTCCACGTTCATATTAATATTCAGCCCTTCGTTATTATAGCGATAGCCCAAGCCCGTTTTTTGGGTAAGGAATTTGTTGTCAAATTCATTACTCAATGCGGTATCTAAAACCATAATACCCTGCTCATTGGCTAGCTGAAAGGTTTTTTGGTCGGCAGCACTTTTGTTATTTCCTATTTGATAAGAAGCTGTGGCGACTGATTTTTCGCTAATTGGCTCGGTATAGGTAATGTTGGCATTGTAATTAAATCCATCTGACAGCGCACTTGACTGCTGAACAAGGGTGTCAAAGGAATTTCTCACATAATCTTTGTTAGCCGAAATCAAATCTGTCAACTGATCTCTTTCGTTCCATGAAGTACTTAGATCTGTAGAGATGGTTCTACCTCTTTTATCGAATTTATACCTATAAGTCAGGTTATTTGAAATGGTATAGCCACTGGTTTCAATCCCAGTTTGATTTCTTGTATCACTTAGACTGTCCAGATTTTGGTCAAGGTTCAAACCTTCAAGGTTAGTAAAGCTTCTGTTGTCTTGAAAATTAATACTTGGCCTTATGATCAGTGCATTTTTGTCATTGATATCGTATTCAATTCTGGCATTTGCACGATGGTTATTGTTATTGATATTGCTGATCTGACTTTCCTGGTAAACCTGGCTATTGTCTTCAGAAATGACCGTTTGTCTATTGGTATTGTCCAAAATCGCGTTCTCAGTAGCGTTGAAAAAATAGCTTCCCGTAAAGTTGATTTTCTCTCCCCATTTGTCACTGTAATTTAGTCCAAGAGAATTGGTTGTTACGATCCCATTGTTTTGGGACACACCAAAATTGCCTCCGCCTTGACTACCTCTTCTTCGGCCTCCACCTACACCACCACTTACTCCCAGCATGTCATCTGAGGAGAAGTTTTGTTGGTTGACATTGTTGGCCATACCTATAATGGAAATTCTACGTGCCCCATTAAAGAAATTTATATTACCACCTACAGAATACCTGTCATCTGCTCCATAGCCACCGTATACTCTACCAAAATAGCTGTTACGCATGTTTCCTTTGGTGATAATGTTGATGGTTTTGGCATAGTTGCCGTCATCCAATCCGGTCAATCTGGATTGGTCAGATTTTTGGTCCAATACTTCTACACTTTCAATGGCATCTGCAGGCAAATTCTTAAGCGCAATAGATGGGTCACTACCAAAAAATTCTCTACCATCTACCAAGATCTTCTGAACGTCTTCGCCTTGGGCTTGAACTTTTCCATTTTCAATGGTCACACCGGGAAGTTTACCAATAAGATCTTCGGCCATGGCATTCTCCCTGGTTTTAAAGGCATTGGCATTGAACACTGCGGTGTCTCCTCTCATCTCACCCACCACATTTTCACCTTCTATGGTCACCTCGCCTAGCAACTGACTGTCTTCGCCTATGCTGATTTCACCAAGTTCCAAAGGCATTCCACGACGAAACTCTTTGATAACTTTTTCAAATCCCACATAGGTAATTTCCAGTTTAAAAACGGGAAGTCGAGGATAAGCAATAGAAAAACTACCATTTGCCCCGGTAGTGGTATTGCTGATAAGCGAATCCTGCTGGTTTCTAAGCAAGATATTGGCCCCAATCATGGGTTCCTGGGTCTTTTTGTCCACTACGGTTCCACTGATCATCGGTGGTCCCTGTCGGTTTTGCTGTGCCAAAAGCGGTGTAAATGCCATACTCAGGGCAAGAAGGGTAAGAAAAGTAAAAATCCTCATATTATATCTGTTTAAACATGAGGATTAGACCATGCCTTTTTCAAAAGGTTTAATGGGGCATGCAAAAATGTATAAAAGGAAATTTCACCTATCCAACGGCAAATTTAAGGGATTAATAGCCAACCAAATAACACCCTAGCCCTCCAAGGATTTAAAACCCTTGGAGGGCTAGAAAAAGTTAATATTTCTATTCCGCCAATGAAACAATCTCATCGTAGTTGATGCCCATATGGCTATTATTATAAACAGCCTTTCCATCTTTGACTACAATCACTTGTGGAGACGCATGTGTTACACCAAATTCCTCAGCAATCGCATTGGACAAGGCCCTATAGGACAAAAGGTCAAGATAATAAGGAGTGATTTTATCACTATCAGTAGCTTTCCAGTTTCTCTGCACCCTGTTCCAGGCCATACCACTTATCGAACAGCTGGTAGAATGCTTAAAAATAACAACCGGTTTTTCGTTGCTCTCTTCTTTGATTTTACTTATCTGAGCAACATCCTCTAATTTTATCCAACTCATAATTTCTATTGACTAATATTGATAAGGGTAACCAAAATAAAAGTGCTTAAAGTTCAAAGGACAGCGATTTTTTTTGATTTCTCCTATATTTCCCTTACCTCTGCATTTATTAATCCCAAAGCTTCACCCCAAATCTTTCCATTTAGACGTTAAAGTCAATATGCCAAGATACTCACTCATTATATTAGTCTTCCTTTTGACTGCTTACACAAGTTGCAGCAGTCTCAAATTGAATGGTCCAGAGGCGCAAGCCCCTCCACCAGCTTTACCTAAAGCAGAACTGTCCTTACACCTAGGTCTTGAAATTCCATTGTCTTTTGTACAGGGGAAAATAAATGAGAGCCTAACCGAAAAATTATTTAAGGAAGAAGGTCTGGAGCTCGGAAACGGGCTGTTTGCAGATGTAGATTTGAAAAAAAATGGTCTGCTTAGCCTATCAGCTACAGACGAAGGGAAATTGTTGGTCGGTCTTCCTGTGTTTTTGGATGGTAAAGTCAGACTGGAGAAAAAGATATTCGGACAAAAGATATCCTCTGCCATTCCCTTTCAGGAAAATCTCTCTCCACAAGTCAGTTTCATCCCTCAAATCAACAGTGACTACAGTTTCGGAATAGAGGAACTTGATATACTCTCTTGGGGCAAACCTCTTCAATATGACTTCCTAGGCTTTAACATTGACTTCGAACCTTTGGTCAAGCAGAAAATGATTGGAGTTATGGAAGATCAACTGAGATCAGGTTCATTAAAGTCAATAGACATAAAAAGCATTGCCAATGATTTTTGGTCCACTTTTGGAAAACCAAGGTACCTGGACAATGGCCTATCAGCAAGTTACCTGTATACCCAACCAGAGAAATTAGCCATTCATGATGAGTTTACCAAAGACCAGCAGCTAATCTTGAATATAGGTCTGGAAGGTGAAATTCTACGACAAAAAGAACGTCCTCTTGCCACTCAACTGTCCCCACTCCCTCCGGTTACGCAGGAAAAGGTAGAAGGAAATGACTTTAGCCTAACCCTTCCCATCTACGTCGGTTTTGAGGAAATGGCCGCCTACCTTGACGAAAAGTTGAAAGACAGTCTGATAACTGTAGAAAAGCAAACAAAGTTGCTACCTCAAAAATTTAGCCTGCGTCATTTTGGAGAAAGGACAATGATAACCATGGAGTTTATCGGCAAAAGAGTTGGAAAAAAAGACATCAATGGCACCTTTTACTTGGCAGGAAAGCCTGCATATGATGCAAATTCACAATCCATCGTACTGGAGAATGTAGATTTCAAACTGGTGACTAAAAGCTTTCTGGCCAATACCACCAACTGGATGAAGCGAAGAAAAGTGCTCAAGGCCATACAGAAAAAGGCTGTATTTCCAGTTGGAGACAACTTGGAAGGAGCAAAGGCTGAATTGTTGGAGAAAAGTCAAATGAAATTAAGTCTATTCAAACTTACATTACAATCTCCTGAAATTTTCATAGATGGGATATATCCCTCCACCACAGGCTTGGACATCTATGTGCGTACTTCAGCAGGAGTAAATGTAGAATGGAATCCCTAATCTTAGCCTTAGCTCAATAGGTCGCCGTAGGTTTTAATTCCTTTTTTCTCCGCCATTTTCAGGAGTTTTAATAAGAGCTGCGAGGTAAGCATGGCATCTCCGGCGGCCGTATGTCTATCATCCAAGGGGATTTTGTACCGCTCACATAGCTTGTCCAAAGAATAATCCTGTGAAGCGATGGCATGCGGATCATGGTATTTCCCATTTTCCAATCTGACCGCCAACTCGTAGGTATCCAAGCAAGGCTGCTTGATTTTCTTCAGGCCAAGTTTTTTTCCCACTTTTTCCAGCATGGCCAAGTCAAAGCCAAGGTGGTGCCCCACCAAAATTTTATTGGCGGCATCTTCAAGAAAACTTCTGATCAGTTGTTCCCGGCTTATATAAGGCCTTACTTGAATCAAACCATGGACTTTTACTGCTTCTTTGTTGCGTTTCTTTGGTCGCATGTAAAACTCTTTTGAGCTTGGGATTTTTATCCTGTTATTGGTCACATGCACCGATCCATAGGAAAGCACATAATCTTTCCGAACATCCAAACCAGTAGTTTCTGTATCCAAAACCAAGAAATCCAATTCGGAGATCGGTTTTGCCTTAGAAATCTTTTTTGTTAAAGTCTGCTCATAAGCCTTTATGTACCCAGGTTTGGGAAGCGATTGAAGCCCAAAAATAGATTTCCAGTCGACCATTATTTACCAAAATAATCCAGTTGAAATCTTACCCTCAATATTTTTTGTATTTCATCAATGGGAAAGAAAGCATTTTTCAACAATTGCCGCTGAAGCTTTCCCAAAGAGTCTGGCTTTATGAATCTACCTGAAGAAGAAGCAGACAATCCCTCCAAAGCCCTGAACCTCATGAATATTTCATAGGCCTTACCAGCATCTTTGTAAAGTTCAGCCTGGTTGGGTTCGAGTTCTGCCAGCTTTTCATAGCGCTTAAAAGTATTGTTGACTCCTACTACCTGATGGTTGAGCACAAGGACCCTGGCCGCATCAGCTAAAGGCATCATGGCCCTTAATTTAATGTCAAATTTCTCTGCATGTGCACCAGATTTCTCTACGATAAAATTTCTAAAGAACCCTAGTGGTGGCGGATTCAACAAAGCATTTTTAGCAAAGAAATTAAGAAAGATCTTCTCACTACTTATTTGCTCATACACATGTGCTGTCAGTGCCTCTGCCAGCGCTGCCTTTCCCGCAATGGCCCTGAAATCAAAGAATATAGAGGCCATCAAAAGGGATTGCTGGTCAGGTTTACTGATCCAATGACTGAAATAGCTTTTCCACTTTGACAAGGGTTGACACCATTCAGGATTGTTGGCCATCATCTCTGCGGGGCAGGAATGAAAGCCAGAGGCAAACAATATGTCCATCACATCCCTAGCAATAAGGTGCATAAACCTTCTTGTGTTTTCTTCCAGTGCCTCCGGAACATCCTCATAGACCATTGCATTGTCTATATCTGTACGCAACAATTGCTCCCCTCGGCCTTCAGATCCAAGTCCAAGGAAACAAAATGGCGTTTCACACACTTCCGGAAAATCTGCCGAATGCCTTGATTTGGCAATATGTATGGCCCGCTGTATAATGGTATCGTTGATCTCTGTGATAATGCCAGCAATAAAATCAATGGCCAGCTCATTTTCCAGGAAGTAGATCAACATTCCCTCTGCCTGATTTCTCAATTTGGCGATTTCATGTACATCACTGCTATCCTGCAATGCTTTGATCAATACTGCCGGACTGTTCCCCTGAGAAAGTAGAATGTCATGGTCAGAAATAATACCTATTAACTTGGACTGGTTCGTCCCATCTTCAGTAAAAACAAGGTGATGCAACCTGTTTTTTACCATGTTAAGGTAGATCTGTGAAAATTCAAGGTCTTTTTTCGCAGTAATGACCGGGTAACTCATGATTTTCTCTACAAGTGTATCATAGGGCAGCCCTTTTGCTATCAAGCGGTTTCTTAGGTCTTTGTCTGTAATGATCCCTTGTGGATGATTATTTTCATCCACGATAACGATAGAGCCCACTTTATCTGCACTCATTTTCCCTACGGCCTGAGCGATGGTCTCACCAATACGGCATTGAATTACCGGTTGGGAATAATTGATTGCAGCCTGGCCGGGAAAAAGCAAAAGGCCATTTTGGTGGGAATTGTTGACTAATAGGGAACGTACTTTCTGGGTTTGGGAGAGGTCTGAACGGACTACTACCTGACCCGAAGCAAAACCGGAAGCAAAATACAAACTTACCTGACTGTTTTCCAATAATATTTTATCAAAAATCCCAACTGGAACAGCCATAACAAGGCTGTTTTCATTGGCTTTGGCATTCAGTATATAAGGTCGCTTACCCAATAAGGCCAACACCCCAAATACATCACCTTCATCGCACAGCTCAATTGTTTGTTCTTCCCCATCTATAAAATCGGTCAATTTGACCGCTCCATCCTTGACTACAAAAAAATAATTTTTGGCTGGTTCTCCTTTCTGAAACAGAAACTCATCTTTTTCAAAATAAACCAGATCCACTTCTTTGGCCACTTGAGACAGGAGCTCAGGGGACAAAAAACTGAAGGGAGGAAATTTTTTCAGGAAATCAATAACCCTATTAACGATGACATTGCTCATATGGGAATTGGTCTGGGAAAAGTAAATGTAAGGCATGGATTTCCATACCTTACATTAATATATAAATTGCAGAAAAGCAAAGAGTTTACTCCTTCCTTCCGGCAATGATTTTATCTACTACATCCGGATCCAATAAAGTAGAGGTATCCCCTAAATTATCCATGGCTCCTTCAGCGACCTTTCTTAAAATTCTTCTCATTATTTTACCAGAACGTGTTTTAGGAAGTCCTGGAACGATTTGAATTTTATCAGGTTTAGCTATTGGCCCAATGATATTGGTAACAGATGCTTTGATCTCATTGGTGAGGTTTTCCTCTGTTCTATTGGACATGTCACAAATGACATAAGCATAAATACCCTGGCCTTTTACTTTGTGAGGATAACCTACAACAGCAGATTCCACTACCAAAGGATGTTCGTTGATGGCATTTTCTACCTCAGCAGTTCCCATTCTATGTCCAGAAACGTTGATTACATCATCTACACGTCCCAAGATACGGTAATACCCATCATGGTCTCTTTTTACTCCATCACCTGTAAAGTACATGCCTTTGTAAGCAGAAAAGTAAGTTTGTTTGCATCGCTCATGGTCTCCGTAAGTAGTACGGATCATTCCTGGCCATGGAAATTTAATGCAAAGGTTACCTTCCACTGAGTTTCCTTTTAGTTCTTTACCTTCTGGATCCATTATGGCCAGTTGAACTCCTGGCAATGGCAGCGTGGCAAATGCAGGTTTATTAGGGGTAATTCCCGCCAAAGGTGAAACCATTATTCCACCGGTTTCGGTTTGCCACCAGGTATCCACTATAGGGCATCTGGTCTTACCAATATGCGTATGGTACCAATGCCATGCTTCTTCGTTGATAGGCTCTCCTACAGAACCCAGTACTTTGAGAGAGTCAAGTTTATAAGGTGCTATTGGATCTGTACCATGTACCTGCAATGCACGGATGGCTGTAGGTGCTGTATAAAATTGATTGACTTTATATTTGTCGATTATTTCCCAGAATCTTCCCGGATTTGGATAAGTAGGAACACCTTCAAACATTATGGTAGTGGCTCCAGTCAATAAAGGACCATATACGATATACGAATGTCCGGTAATCCATCCTACGTCAGCCGTACACCAGTAAACATCTCCCGGAGTATATTGAAAGACATTTTCAAAGGTATACTTGGAGTAGATCATATAACCACCACAGGTATGAACCACACCCTTAGGTTTTCCTGTAGAACCGGAAGTATAAAGAATGAATAGTTCATCCTCACTGTCCATTTCAACAGCCTCATGGCTTTTGCTTTTTCCTTCAATGACTTCATGCCACCAAAAGTCTCTGCCTTCTTTCATGGTAACTTCCTGACCTGTTCTTTGGTAAACAATCATTGTTTTCACCAGGTCAGTATTTTCCAGAGCCTCATCTACTACAGATTTCACAGGAATTTTCTTATTGCCTCTGAAATTTCCATCTGAAGTAAGCACCACCTTGGCTTTACAATCTTCAATTCTATCGGCCAATGCATTGCTGGAGAATCCTGCAAACACTACAGAGTGGACTGCACCCACACGAGCACAGGCAAGCATAGCGATGGCTGCCTCAGGTACCATGGGCATATAGATGATGACTTTATCTCCTTTTTCTACACCTTTCTCTACCAAGACATTAGAAAAACGACATACTTCTTCATACAATTCCATGTAGGTAAGTATTCTGTTCGGATCTCCTGGTTCATTGGGTTCCCAGATTATAGCAGGCTTGTCACCCATGGTGTAAAGGTGCCTTTCTAAGATGTTTTCGGTAATGTTAAGCTTACCGTTTAAAAACCATTTTACATCAGGTCCTTCAAAATTCCAATCAAGGGTCTTGTCCCAGCGTTTTTTCCAATGAAATGAATCTGCTATTTTGGCCCAAAAATTTTCAGGGTCTGCAACACTTTTTTGGTATTCATGGAAATAACCACTTAGCGTATGAATTCTATCGCTCATATTATCGATATTTTAGGTTGTATTAATGTAAAGTTAATTAAATACGCAAAGGATTTATCGAATTACAAATCCTTTGCGCTCATTGAGTTAATGGTCATGGGCTTCACCAGCTCCTCTTGGGATTCTGATTTCCTGAATCATTTCCTGCACATCAGCGGGCGGTGGCGGTGTAAGCTTGGAAACAACATAGCAGACTACGAAGTTGATTACCATACCTAAGGTACCAATTCCTTCAGGGGAGATACCAAACCACCAGTTTTCCATAGAATTGGATTCCGGCTGAATAAATTTGAAGAAAATAATATAGGCAAGGGTAAAAACAAGGCCAGAAACCATTCCGGCAATTGCACCCTCTTTGTTCATTCTAGTAGAAAATATACCCATAATAATCACAGGGAAAAAGGAAGCTGCAGCAAGGCCAAAAGCAAAAGCAACTACCTCCGCTACAAATCCCGGCGGGTTGATACCAAAGTAGCCAGCGATAATCACTGCAAAAGCAGCGGATACCCTAGCAATGATTAACTCTGTTTTCTCCGTCATCGAAGGCACAAAGGTTCGGAACAAATCCCTGGATACTGAAGTGGAGATAACCAATAATAGTCCTGCAGCAGTAGATAAGGCCGCAGCCATACCTCCGGCAGCTACAAGTCCTACCACCCAGTTAGGCAATTTGGCAATCTCAGGAGCCGCCAATACCATGATGTCCTTGTCTATCCTAAGCTCGTTGGTCTCAGGATTTGGGGTATATTGTACAATTCCATCATTGTTAACATCTTCAACAACGATTAGATTGGTTTTTTGCCAGTTTTCTACCCAAACAGGCAGTTCATTTACAGGTTTGTCTGCCACAGTATCTATGGCATTGTAAATTCCAAATGCGGCAATAGCTGGAGCAGTAGTGTAAAGGATAGCTATAAAAATCAAGGCATAGCCTGCAGAAAGCCTTGCATCTTTCACTCTAGGCACTGTGAAAAACCGAACAATAACGTGAGGCAATCCTGCAGTACCAACCATTAAGGCAAGGGTAATGGCAAATACATCCGTCATTGACTTTCTTCCAGAGGTGTATTCCTCAAAGCCCATGTCCAATAACACCCCATCCAATTTATCTAATAGATAGGTCCCATCCTGTACAGTTCCACCTAAACCCAATTGAGGAATAGGATTTCCAGTCAACTGGATTGAAATAAATATTGCAGGAACCATAAAAGCAAATATCAACACGCAATATTGGGCTACCTGAGTATAGGTAATGCCTTTCATTCCTCCCATTACCGCATAGAAAAACACTATGGTCATCCCGATCAATACCCCTGTTTCAATATCTACCTCCAGGTACCTAGAGAAAACGATACCGACACCGCGCATTTGGCCGGCTACGTAGGTAAATGAAATAAATAGGGCACAGAATACGGCAACTACACGTGCCTTATTGCTATAATACCGGTCTCCTACAAAATCTGGGACGGTAAACTTACCGAATTTACGAAGGTAAGGAGCCAATAAAAGGGCCAGAAGAACATATCCTCCAGTCCATCCCATCAGGTAAACTGAACCATCATAGCCCGAAAAGGCAATAATTCCGGCCATTGAAATAAAGGAAGCTGCTGACATCCAGTCTGCAGCAGTAGCCATACCGTTGGCTAAGGGAGAAACGCCCCCTCCAGCAGTATAAAATTCTTTAGTAGATCCTGCTCTAGTATATATCGCAATACCGATATACAAGGCAAAGGACAGACCTACTAGGATGTAGGTCCAGGTTAAAATATCCATATAGAGGTGATTGTTTAAAAGGGTTATTTTTCATTGACATCAAATTCTTCATCAAGCTTGTTCATTCGATATACGTAAACGAAAATCAATATCACGAATGAAAATATAGAGCCTTGCTGTGCAAACCAGAAGCCCAATTTGTACCCACCAATCTTGATGGCATTGAGAGGTTCTACTAGCAAAATTCCAAAGCCAAATGAGACAATAAACCAGACTGCAAGTAGAATCAATAAGGTTCTAATATTGCGTTTCCAGTATTTTTGCATTTGTTTTTTATGGTTATCCATATAATAATATGTTTGAGTTTATTGGTTAAAATAATCCTGAAATTATTTAAAAAATCCGTAACTATCAGCAAGATTTCGTTAATCTACCAAAATTAAGGCAGTTTCGGCTTGAGCGATAGATGATTGGTTTGGCTCAGAATGCCAAAATATTACGAATTTATAATTAATCCTTTTTAAATAAACATTTTTCAACGCAGTTAATAGCGGTTTTAAAGCGCTTTTCCTCTGTGCCAGAGATTTTTTTCCAGGGCACCCCAGAAGCGCGCATTTCATTTTCATAAACCTGCATAAAATATTCGCGCATGGCAGGATCAGCATGTTCCCGCTGTGGATCTTCTGCCCAAGGAATGTCTATTGCAGTAAGTAAATAAAGTGAATATTCCCTGGTTTGGATCTGTTGCTTAATCCATTCGTGGGTTTGCTTATACCTGTGTTCACTCCACACCTTGATCACGCGAAGATCTGTATCACAAAATAATTTATCTTCAGCTTCCGCAGCCATTTCATCTTCCAATTTTACCTGCCCCTTTGCAATGGCCAAAAGGTCATCAAATGTATAGGGCCTATCCAATTGGTCGATGTATTCTCTAGCGTATTCAGGAACCCAGGGTGCATTGAAATGGGCGGCCAATTCCTGGCTTAAGGTACTCTTACCCGTAGATTCCGGCCCAATGATCACTATCTTATGCATTGGGTTGTGCATAGCCTTTGGCCAACTTGACCCAGGCAATTAAGCCTAGTACAGCCAAAATAGTGAAAACCAAAAATTGAAAGGAGGTAAGTACCAAGCCTTTGTAAAAGTAAAGAGGTACAGAAACCAAATCGGTAATGATCCAGGCAATCCAGTTCTCTACTTTCTTTTTTGCCATCAGCCACATCCCCACAAAAGCAGAGGAAGTGGTAAATGAATCCCAGTAAGGAACATCACTGTCTGTGAAATTTATCAAAACGAAATACAAGACCAAGTAAGAAAATATCCACAAGGCAAGGGATTGAAAAATTCCGGTTTTACTTAACCAGGTAATAGGGACAGCCGTTTTTCCCGGTTTGGGATTGGTCCAGATGTACCAGCCGAAGATGGACATGGAAAAATAATAGGCATTGATCCCCATGTCAGCATACAGTTTGACCTGCAAGCAAATCCAAACATAGATCAGTGTACTGACGATTCCGGTAGGAAACACCAAGATATTTTCCTTCATGGAATAATAAACAGAAGCAAGGCCGAAAACAACAGCTATGCCTTCCAACCAGCTCATTGCTGCGATCCCACTTTCTATGCCTTCTACTATGTATTGCCAATCCACGGACCGAATTTGCGATATATTTTTAACAAAAAAAAAATCAGCGATGAAGTTCCTGTAAAACTTCGACGCTGATTTCAATTGGAAATAATGGGCTTGTTAACCTATGTTTTTCTTTTTCATCTGATCCACTATGTATTCAGAAGTTCGGATAGAAAGGGCCAAAATGGTCCATGTTGGGTTTTTATCCGCCTGAGAAACAAATGGCCCAGCATCTACTACAAATAGATTGTCACATTCATGGGCTTGAGAATACTTATTCAAAACAGACGTTTTTGGATCATTGCCCATTCTGGTAGTACCTACCTCATGAATAATTCTTCCTGGGGCCTCTAAACCATATTTGGTGTCTGCTCCTGGTTTCTTGCCCATCACTTTGGCTCCCATGGAATCAAACATCTCTTCAAAGGTTTCCTGCATGTGCTTGGCTTGTTTCACCTCATGT
Organism: Cyclobacterium amurskyense; assembly: GCF_001050135.1. GTDB lineage: Bacteria > Bacteroidota > Bacteroidia > Cytophagales > Cyclobacteriaceae > Cyclobacterium > Cyclobacterium amurskyense. The sequence goes on from NZ_CP012040.1 coordinate 1,820,740, forward strand.
TCGGTCCAGTTGTAATTGAATCGAAGCACAGGAATACCAAATTTATCTACTACTGTAGGGTCAATTTCACAATAATTGTCATACTGAGGAACAGATTCTCCCCTGCCAGCGATACCTACTGTGGCACCATAAATATTTCTAATGTCTTTTTTAAGACCTTCACCATAACCACCATTAGGTCTTGGCTTGCCAAATTCATCCTGCATGTATTTTCGCATGGACTCCATTCCAAAACCAAAACCATAATTTGGTTGGCGCATACCTCCACCGAATTCAAGGTGATATCCTCTAGGGAAATCCAGTTTTTTATTGTCCAACCACCAAGGGGTATACACGTGCAATGAACCTACACCGTCTTCATTGTATTTGTCTCTGCCTATAAAGTCAGTCATTAATGCAGACCTACTCGCTCCTGTAGAGTCATGCAGGTATCTACCTAAAGTCCCACTGCTATTAGACAATCCGTTAGGATGTTTAGTAGAAGCGGAGTTCATCATGATCCTGGCCGTCTCACCAGCAGAAGCACCTAAAACAACAACTCTTGCTTTCAGCTTGTATTCTTGCATGTCAACCTTGCTCACGTAGGAAACGCCCGTAGCTTCTCCTTTGTCATTGGTGGTAACTTTACGCACCATGGCATAGGTATAAAGATCTACATTTCCTTTTTTGATGGCAGGTTTTACCAATACTGTTCCTGCAGAGAAATCACCATAAACCTGACAACCCCTGTTACACTGCGCACAGAAAAAACAAGCGCCTCTTTCGTTATTTACCGGACGGGTCAAAACGGAAACCCTGGAAGGAAGTACAGGTAGGTTGATTTTTTTTCCTGCCTTGGTAAAGGCCGCCTCGTGCAATCTTGGCTTTGGCGGAGGAAGAAAGTTTCCATCAGGTTCATTTCTCATGCCTTCTTTAGAACCGAAGACACCTATCATTTTATCTACTCGATCGTAAAACGGTTTTACATCGTCATAGCCAATTGGCCAATCGTCTCCTAAACCATCAATGCTTCTTCTTTTAAAATCATCAGGTCCAAAACGTAGAGAAATTCTTCCCCAGTGATTGGTCCTTCCACCTACCATTCTGGAACGGAACCAGTCAAACTCAGTTCCATCTTTTCGGGTGTAAGGTTCTCCATCAATTTCCCATCCTCCATAGGCTGCATCAAAATCGCCAAAAGCACGAACCGTATTGGCCCCTCTTCTCGGTGATTCCCAAGGAAACCTCAATTGGGTTCTGTATTCTTCCATTGCAGGATCGAAGTCACTTCCTGCTTCTACCACTGCAACACTCAGACCTGCTTCTGAAAGAATTTTACTTGCCATTCCTCCACCGGCACCTGATCCTACAATTATCACATCATAGGTATCCAAGGATGATTTTATTTCAAAGCTCATTGCTGATTATTTTGAGTTTATTTATAATTCGCCCCCCAAAATAGGAGATTAATGCTAATTTTTCATCATTTCTAAAATCAGGGTTAAGCTGATCTATCAGAAACCACACACTAAGTCAGGATATTATTTGCCATTTCCACGATTTACAAACAATACAACGGACAAACCTAGGATTACACCCCTTCTTCCGATGAATATTTTTATGATTTAATTCGAAGAAAAGACAGCAAAAATTAACATTCAATGAACTGTTACCTGCAATTGAGGTTTTTGGATGTTAAAATTTTATTTTGCCCAAACATTTACTATCCTTATACTTTAAATAGGATAAAAAGTACTACCCTTGCCGGGTAAAGCACTTTTTTTTGCACAAAACATAACCCAAAAAATGAAAAAAAAGGAAAGAAGAAGCCAAGGTTGGTTTGGAAAAACTGGCAAGGATGGGCTTATTTATAGGTCATGGTTCAGAAAACAGGGCATCCCTACTCATGAACTAACTGGCAGCAAACCAATCATTGGAATTTGCAACACCTGGTCTGAGTTAACCCCATGTAATTCTCACTTTAGGGAATTGGCAGAATTCGTGAAAAAAGGCATATTGGAAGCAGGAGGTTATCCTGTAGAATTTCCGGTAATGTCACTTGGAGAAACCGTGATGAAACCCACGGCCATGCTCTATAGAAACCTGGCAAGTATGGATACAGAGGAGTCCATTCGTGCCAATCCATTGGATGGGGTAGTATTGCTTTGTGGTTGCGACAAAACCACTCCCTCACTAGTGATGGGAGCGGCAAGTGTGAACTTGCCAACCATTGTTGTTTCTGGTGGCCCTATGCTAACTGGAAGATACAGAGGCGCTGAAATCAGCACCAGTGACATTTGGAGGTTTAGTGAAGACTCCAGATCAGGAAAAATTTCCCAGGAGGATTTGTATGTTGCAGAATCCGGACTTTGCCGAAGTGATGGGCATTGTGGGGTAATGGGAACTGCCTCCACGATGGCCTGTATGGTAGAATCACTGGGCTTGTCCCTTCCTGGAAATGCTGCTATTCCTGCTCCTGATACTGGCAGAAAGATATTGGCCCACATGTCAGGCATGGAAATCGTGAAAATGGTTGAGAATGACCTGAAACTTTCTGATATCCTTACCAGAGAAGCTTTTGAAAATGCCATAATGGTCAATGCTGCCATAGGCGGGTCTACCAACTTTGTTATTCACCTATTGGCCATTGCAGGCAGGATGGGCGTGGAACTAGACCTGGAAGATTTCGACAAATATTCAGCAGGCATCCCACTTTTGGCTAATCTTCAGCCTTCTGGAAAGTATTTTATGGAAGACTTTTACTATGCCGGTGGATTGCCTCCCGTTATCCGTCAATTGAAAGACAAGCTACACAATGGAGCTCTTACCGTAACCGGTCAAAGCATAGGAAAGAACAATGAGAAATTTGAAAATTACAACAAAGAGGTAATTGCGGCCATTGATGAACCTTTCAATCCTTTGTCAGGAATAGTGGTACTCAAAGGCAACCTCTGCGAAACAGGCTCCATTATCAAGCCTTCTGCTGCCAGTCCTGAACTGATGAAGCATACAGGCAAGGCGGTAGTTTTTGAAGACATTGATGACTATAAAAACAAAATAGATGATCCCGATCTGGACATCGACGAAAATTCCATCATGGTGCTTAAAAATGTAGGCCCAAGAGGCTATCCAGGAATGCCGGAGGTAGGCAATATGGGACTCCCTCCAAAGGTACTGGCCAAGGGCATCAAGGACATGGTTAGGATTTCTGATGGAAGAATGAGTGGCACCGGTTTTGGAACAGTAATCCTTCACGCCACTCCTGAAGCGGCAGAAGGAGGGAACTTTGCAGTTGTGCAAACAGGTGATGAAATAGAGCTCGACGTAGAGGCCAGAAAGCTGAACTTATTGGTGTCAGATGAAGAGCTGACCAAAAGAAAAGCAGCCTGGAAAAAACCAGCAAGCCCTACAGAAAGAGGTTATGTGAGTCTGTATGTTAAGACTGTTGAACAAGCCAACCTAGGAGCCGATCTAGATTTTCTTAAAGGCAATTCAGGAAGTGAAGTCACCAAAGACTCTCATTAGTTCAACCCCATTATTACCGGAAAGCAATGCTGTTTTCCGGTAATTTTTAAACTTTATTAAACCCAATGAATAAAACCAATACGGAAGCTGCTCCAGTAGCCTTAGTTACAGGAGCCGGTGTAGGAATAGGCTTTGAAATCGTTTTTTTGCTGGCTTCCAAAGGTTATAAGGTCATGTTGAATGACTTGGATGAAGCCGTCACTACAAAAGCCTGTGAAAAGATAAACGCCACTTTTCCCCAGTCCTGTAAAGGAATTTCCGGAGATGTTTCGGACATCCATTTTATCGAACAAATGGTGCAACACACAGTCGAGGCATTTGGAGCCATAGACGTGGCCGTGGCCAATGCAGGCATCACTGTTTTTGGGGATTTCCTCACTTACAAGGAAGCGGATTTCCATAAAGTAATGCAACTGAATCTGGCAGGCAGCTTTTTTCTAGCCCAGCAGGTATCCCTGCAAATGATCAAACAGGAGACAGGAGGCAGTCTGCTTTTTATGTCCTCAGTCACCGGCCACCAGGCCCATAAAAATTTAGCTGCCTATGGCATGAGCAAAGCTGCTTTAGAAATGCTGGCCAAAACCCTGGTCGTAGAGCTTTCCCCCTATAAAATCAATGTAAATGCAGTGGCTCCTGGCGCCACCATGACGGAACGTACCGCTTCGGAAGAAGGCTATGAAAAGACCTGGTCAGAAATAACCCCCATGGGAAGGCCTGCCTATCCCAGAGACATTGCCGAGGCCGTGACCTTTCTGGTCTCCCCAGCCGCAAGGCACATCACAGGCCAGAGCTTGGTCATAGATGGAGGATGGACTTCTACCAGTCCTTCGCCTTATCGGTAGGGGATCGGTAATAAATTCAAACCTATAAGGTTTTAAAAACCTTATAGGTTTATTAAAATGTAACAACTATGAAAGGGCTAGTAAAATTTGAACCGAGTAGCTACTATCATGTGATAAACCATGCGGTAGGTAGCGAAAACCTTTTCAGATGTGATGAAAACTACCGGTATTTTCTAAGAAAATATGCGCAGTATATGCCTTCGGTGTGCAGTACCTTCTGCTATTGCCTTATGCCCAATCACATTCTTTTTTTAATCAGAACAATCGATGAAGAAGCTGCTCTAAAACATCCAAAATTCAAGAATGATTATCATAAGCTGGTCATGCAGGAATTGAGCAATCTATTAAATGCCTATGCAAAAGCTTACAATAAAAAATACGAGCGTAAAGGTGGGCTTTGGATAGATTATACGAAGCGATTTAAAATTGAATCAGACAGTTACCTTACTTCGGTTATAAATTACATTCACCAAAACCCTGTAAAACACACATTTACAAAAGATTTACGAGATTGGAGTTACAGTTCTTACTGGTCTCATCTTTCAGAAAAACCATCATTGCTCGCAAGAAAGGAAGTAATAAGTTGGTTTGGGGGAGCAAAAGAATTTGCTGATTTTCATACCTCAAACAACGTAGGACTTTTAGAAGAATGGGAATTGTTTAATTAGGTGAAGAAAAGTATAAGTGCAATTTGTGAGAACAATTACTAAGCAAACTAGTGCATAGTGCAACCTTGTCCTATACCTTCGACAGCCTCAGGGTACGAGAACGCCAACGAATTATTGACAGCATTTTGAGAATTAGTCTTACTTGGGCAGAATGGTAGGAAGAAGAGCATGATTTGAAAAATAAATTCCCGAAATTTGGAAGGTGATACTACTTTTTTCAAAGAATCAAGATTTAGTCTTTTACTACCTGTTATGATCAATTTATCTTCTGTTGAACAGCAAATTCAATACGTGACTAATTTTCAAGATTTTCTTTCCACGCCTTTTCATGGAAATAGCAATGCGATTTGTTGGACACGTAAGCTTATGGGGGGTTTTTCTGAGATTGTTAATCAGGTCTCACTTAATGAAAACATGGCCGAACTTCATCTTGATGAGCTTCTTGAACTTCAGTTGACTGGACAAGGGCAGCTTGCGCGTGAAATTCTTCTAGATGATTTGAAGGTTTTGAAAGCACATGGTGCCTCTCCCACACTTAATGTGATTCAGTCCTATGAAAGGGATGATAGTTACCCGTTTTTTCCCACCGATGTTTATTCCTTTCATGTAGATCGCGCGCCTATACCTGTCGACACTTTTTTATGTACTTACTATGGGGAGACAAGTGAAATATTGCCCAATTCACAAGCCGAACAAAAAGTGCTTGTTCCCGAAATACGGGAGGAACTTAAAAAATTACATGATGGCGCAGCGGGTTATTTTGAATCCTTTTTGAGTGAACAGTTCTTTGACCTTCACTACCTAGCCAAAGCCAATGCACAACCAATAAGCTTAGGCCTAGGGCATTTATGCAGGTTGGCCACAGATCACCCTAATAGTAAAGTTCCCCCTTGTATTCATCGTGCCCCACAGGAAAAAAATGGACAGAAAAGGTTATTATTAATCTGTTAAATAAAGCCTGAAGGGAACCTGAAGAATGCTGTGTCAGCCAATCAAACCCCTTTGACAGGCTCAGGGGCCTCTTTAATGAATTATTAATAGGGTAATCGGTATCAGGATACAGTATTTTTAATCCTAATCTTTAAAAATATAGTTTCCAGACTAGATTTATTATTCTAAATCATTAATTTGAAAGGGAATAACAAAGCAAAGGAGCCGGGTACATAGTTGATATATACGCAATTCCCCAGCTAAACCTGTATATATACAATTGTTGGCAAAAAGCTGAAAAATGAGAATACCAATTATAATTTCCGTTCTGATTTTATGCCTTTCGTCTTGTAAAGAAAAGACGGAAAAACTATCTGAACCGAATAAAGAAAAAACAGAATTAAGAGTTGAACTAACTGAAAAAGTTGATTTGACAAAAGTTCCTGATTCCTTAGAATTGATAGCTAACAAAAGCCTGACTGGAGATTTTAACGGAGATAATAAAACGGACTTTGCTTCAATCGTTAAAAATAAAAATAACCAAAAAATAGGTGTTTTAATAATTCATAATTCCGAAAACCAAGAAAGCTTCGTTTTTGGAGCCGGTCAAGAAATTGACAATATGACCGACTTGAATTGGATTGAAATATTCAAAATCATTCCGAAAGGAGAAATTGTCGCCCCCGAATTAGTAGACGAAGAAACGGGAGATTTACTAGGACCAGACGATTCTCAAAATTTCAAACTAATCGGAAATGGAATTTATATGAGCGTGACGGAAACGCATGGTGGCGGAATTATATTCTGGAATGGAAAAGAATATAAATGGTATCATATCGAATAAAAAGCCAGTTGCCAGTCGAGTAGCCCGACCTGAGCCAAATGACTTAGGTTGAGGCTCTCACACAGTTGACCGGGAGTCTCGTGCCTGCCCTGCATTCCGGTTCTTCACACAAATGATCCAAAAAGATCATTTTTTACGCTCAGTCCCAGTTCACCGGATTGTAGGTTGTGATTTGAGGTAATAGGAAAGCATGGATTCATAACCTTTTCTTCTTAGGCGAGACAATGTGATAGTAGTAATCAGAATCGGACTCTGAGCTACCGCCCATCCCCCTTATCTACCCTCCCGCCATCTGGCCCCTCACTAAAATGACCTAAAGAGGTCATTTCTTTACGCTCAGTCCTTCCATGCGTAAGCATGGTCTTGGTCCACTCCCAATCTGATCAGGTTTTTATACTTCCAATCGGGCTTTTTCTCACGGTTGACCGATACCAGACACTTTGAAATCTCAAGAGAATAGTTTATTTTTGTATCCATTAGGATACAAAAATTCATGATCAGAACAGAAAAAACAGCTGAATTCGATAAATGGATTAGAAAGCTCAAGGATATTCGAGCTAAAGCAAAAATTCTATTCAGGATTCAGAAGTTGGAGACTGATGAACATTTTGACCTGTAGGCGATGGCATTAGCGAAATGCGGATAAATTATGCGAAAGGTTATAGACTCTATTTTAAACACGAAATATGCAATAGACATTCTATTACGTGCTGAAATCGCTTTAAAACCAGCCACTTCGTTGCTGTTTTCAATTTCACCATAGCGGTGCTATGCTAAAATCTCCAAACAGCCTGATTTTCTTGCGATTGCAACACTTCCCGTAAACACGGGACAGGCTATCACGAATTCTATTACATAATCCGGGTTAAAGAGAAGGAAGATAAGATCATCATACTATTAATCGGTGGTGAGAAATCAAGTCAACAGAAGGACATTAAGAAGGCACAAGAAATCTGGAATAAACTAAAGAATGAGTAACATGACAATAACAAAATTTGACATTGCAGACTATCTCGACAACGAAGAAATGATTGCAGAGTATCTTAACACTGTTCTCGAAGACGGGGACAGCTCTGACCTTATTGTAGCTATCGGACACATCGCGAAAGCTATCGGAATGACAAAAATCGCTGAGAAAACGGGAATGAGCAGGCCGAGTCTGTACAAGGCTTTAGCCGACGGGGCCAAACCTCAATTCGAGACCATCATGAAAGTTTTAAAAGCGGTCGGTGGACAGATAAACATAAAACCATCCAGTTAAAAAAGAAGAAATACCACACCACAACATCTCTTATACTACAAACCCTGAGCGTTCCAGACGATTAAAATGGATTTTGAAAAAGAAATACAAAGTTTGATAAGCGGATACTCAAATCCAATAGGCATTGAAAGGTTACGCTTAAACATCCTTCAAGAAATAAAATCTTATTATAAAGACAATGGCTACCCTAAGGAACTGTCAATACATAAGTTATCCTTAATACCAAGTTTATTTCAAGAAGCGAACTATGACAATATTGTGTGGAGTAGTCAAAATGGGGAATTAGGACATTTGAACATTCTATTTCAGCTTGATTGTATGTTTCATAATAGTGGGAAATCACGAGAGAAGCTTTCCGAAAAAGATTTTTTTAAATATGTTGACTTTTCATCTCAAGCAATAAATAGCTTAAAGAATAAAAATAAACAACCTACAACTATAGCTTCCCCCAATAAGCGGGTCATACATAAATTGAAAACTTGGTTCTCCTAACAAGTTCGCAGAAACATTTATTTGGCTTTTAATGAATAAAAAAACTAGGAGTAAAAGCAAATTTCGAATAATGTCAATCAAATCTTATCTTTTACAGAAGGGATGAAAATAACATTGTGCAAATTGTCAGAATTATTCATCAAGGAATGGATATTAAACACCGACAGAAATAAAAAATCGCACACAATAACTAAACACTCTGATAGCTATCCCTTCGACACCCCTCGACAGGCTCAGGGACCGTGCTCAGGGTCCACTTTAATGAATTATAATAAGGGTGATGGGGATCAGGATACTGTTTTTTTAACCCTAACCTTTAAAAATGTAGTTCCTGCACTAGATCTTTTGTCCAAAATCCTTATTTTGACATGTAGAAATAAGCGCTAAGCCTCTGCTAAGTAAGTCCTATGCAATTTCATAGGCATATACCTACAAAACATTTTGGCTAATTAGAAAAATGAAATTATTCGGGTTCAATAAAAAAGAAAAAACATTTCGAATAACCAACCCTGATAGAGAATGGGTTGAGGATAATTTTAAATGGTTGATTAAGTTTTTTGGGTATCCTAATAGACAAAGTGAGCAAATTATTATTACAGAGAAATTCTTTCCAAATGCCTTTTCTAATAGGGGGTTATTAATCCAAAACGTTATAATAAAAGACTTGAGCAACTTTCTAGGTCTGCATTCTAGCAAAATCAAATTTGAAATCCATCAAGATTTGCGAGATGTTTATAGAATGCCATTTGAAATGTAGGGAAAGCCATTTGAAACAGAAACAGAATTTACAGATGACAATTATACTATCCACATTGCTAAAACAATTGCCGATCGACCAAATCGCCTCATTTTTAGCCTGATTAATGTATGAAATAACAAAAAACTAAATGAAACAAAAAGTCGCAGTAATCGGAGGAGGCATAGCGGGACTTACCTTTGCACGTTGTCTTTCTACGAATCAGTATGAAGTCCACATTTTTGAACAAAAACAAGAATTCGGAGAAGTAGGCGCTGCTATCAGTGTCTTTCCAAACGCTCTATCTGTGATGGATGAAATTGGACTACTTGATCCAATACTGAAAACAAGCGGAAAATTTGAAAATGTCTACCTCAAAACGAAAAAAGGAAATATCCTTAGTAAGTCTTCACCCAAGAGTGATTATCCTGTCGTTTGTATACACCGAGCCGACTTACACAGAATTTTACTAACCGGCATTAATGCTCAACTGCATAAGGGTAAAAGTGTAAAGCAATTAGCGAATTTAGATAATGGTCAGGTGGAAGTGACTTTTGAAAATGGTGAGTGCTCAAATTTTGATGCAGTAATTGGAGCAGATGGCATACATTCTGTCGTTCGAAAACACATCATCAAGGACGGAGATCCCATATATAGAGGTTACAATGTTTGGCGTGGTGTGGTTGAAACCAATTTTGACATTGGTTATGCAAGTGAAACCTATGGAGAAGGTCAGCGAGTGGGTATTGTACCTATTAAAGATGGGGTATATGGTTGGTGGGCAACTTGCAATGAAGCATTTTTGCAAGATGATATTCCAGAAGGAACAAAAAACAAGCTGAAACGGCTTTTTGGAGATTGGCATCAGCCCATCCCAGAGTTAATGGAAAACACGGAAAAAATTTTAAAAAACAGTTTGTCTGATCGAGTGCCGCATAAAGGCTGGACCAAGGGCAATATTACCTTAATCGGAGATGCAGCCCATCCAACAACTCCAAACTTAGGGCAAGGAGGATGTATGGCAATCGAAGGAGCATATCTTTTGGCCCAATGCGTAAACAAATATGGACTTTCTCCTAAAGCATATGCCCTTTACGAAAAACATCAATTTCCACGATCCAAAGAAATCGTAAATGAGAGTTTGACACTTGGAAAAATAGGGCAAATTTCAAACCCCATCTTAATAGCTTTAAGGAACTTTCTTTTCAAAATAACCCCTTCAAGTGTGGCAATGAAAATGATAGCAAAATACTTTTCCTATAGAGTAACCGAATTAAAAATATAAAGGCCAGCTGCCAATAAAACCTATAAGCCAAAAACAACTACTTTTGCGTAGGAGCGTTCATTACCATTTGAATAACTATACAAATGAAAAAACTTATAAATCATATCAACTCACAATTCTCATTGACTGATAATGATATTGGTTTACTTAAAAAAAGTTTTATTTCAGCCAATGTCCCTGCCCAAACTAAGCTATTAGAATCAGGAAAAATTGAACGCTATATTTACTTTTTAAGTAAAGGGATTGTTAAAGGGTATCAAAACATTGATGGTAAATTAGTAATCCAACATTTGGTCTCAGAACAAGATTTTTTCACATCTTTAGATAGCTTTATGAGTGAAACACCCTCTTTGGATTATTATGAAACGGTTACGGATTGTGAATTGGTAAAAATAGCGAAACCTGATTTTGATCTGTTACAAGAAAACACCCTTTTTTGGAAGGATTTTGTAAAAACTGTAACCAATGAACACTTGAGCTGTAAATTGGAACGTGTTAAAGATTTTCAAATATTGACAGCAAAAGAACGTTACCTAAAGTTTGTAAATCAACACCCCAAGCTGGCCTTAAACGTTTCCGTGGACAACATTGCTTCCTTTTTAGGTATAGAACCCCAGTCTTTAAGTAGAATACGCAAACAAATTGCTTCCTAACAAATGTTATTTTTGGTTTACTAAAAGACATCGAAATTTGCTCAAACATAAAACATAAAAGATGAGCGAAGAAATTTCATTAGTTACAGGGGGAAATGGACATTTAGGGAACAACCTGGTTAGAACATTACTTTCTAAAAACCATAAAGTTAGAACAACAGTAAGAAACATCAATAACCAAGGACCTTTTAAAGGGCTAAATTGCGAAGTTGTTCAAGCTGATCTTACTGATAAAAAATCTTTAAAAAAAGCATTTCAAGGAGTTAAAAACCTATATGCTGTAGCAGCAAATTTTAGTATGTGGGCTAAAAATCCAAAAACTGAAATTTATGACAACAATATGCAAGGCACTCAAAATGTATTCGACATTGCAAAAGAATGTGGCATAAAAAATATTGTATATGTGAGTTCTGTCGCCAGTTTAAATTTCAAAAAACTACCCGCCAATGTGGATAATGGATACAATAAGGACAGAAGAAACTGGTATTACAACTCTAAAAATGATTCGGATAAATTGGCCTTAGAATTAGGAAAAAAATATGGAATAAGAACTGTTCTAATTCTCCCTTCTGCCATGATTGGTGCTATGGCTCATAACCTTAGTTATTCTAACAATCTTGTCTTGCAAGTTTTAAAAGGGGAAATTCCTGTAGATACAAATGTGACTTTAAATTGGGTAGATGTAAAAGATGTGGCTTTAGGCGCCTATAACGCAATGAAAAAAGGCAGAGATGGAGCACGTTATATTTTATCCAATGAATCCCATACCACCTTACAAGAAAGTGTGAGAATAGCAGCCAACCTATATCCTGAATTAAAATTAAAAATCCCAAAAAAAGTACCTAAATGCTTATTGTATACTGTTGCTAGACTAATGGAATTTAGCAGTAAATTAACAGGAAAAGAGCCACAATTACAGCGGCATTATTTAGACATGTTTTATGGGCTAAAACAGGATTACAATATTAGTAAATCAATAGAAGAACTGGATTTCAAGCCTAAATCATCAATAAAAGCATTAGAAGAAGCTTTGGAATACCTGAAAAATGATTGGGATAAGGGAAAACTAAGTGAATAAATGGATTATAGAACCATTGTCCAAACTGAATTTGAAATCTTTCCTTGGGACAGTGATTGTTTTCTCAAATTGCATTTTGGATCTTTACTACCATTCTGGCACCCTTCGTCAAACTAAGCATCCAATTCAATGATTTAGTTAAACCCGAAATATGCAATAGACATTCTATTACGTGCTGAAATCGCTTCAAAAAGCACTTACCAAAGTTGAAAATATAGATTTGGATCTCTTTTCTGATGTAGGAGATGAACTTGAGTTCTTCAACAAACACATTAGGAAATAGATCAACTAAATTGGAACTAGCCAACCAAATTATTTGGAGCTTTATCAAAGTATGGTCAATAATGCGGCAAGTCCCTTTTGACGGTTCAGCATTTAGATTTATCTTCACCGTTTATATTAAAAACGGTGATCCCAACAAGGCCTGATGGTTATTTAAAACCGAGGTCGAATTCAAGAAAAACTAACCTATGAAAATTCTTTTTTACCTAACCATACTATGTATGGTCTTTGGAAGCTGCAAAAATCAAGCAAGTCTAGAAGCTTCAAATCAACCAAACATTGTTTTATTTTTTGTTGATGACATGGGTTGGCAGGACACATCAGTTCCTTTCTGGCACAAAAAAACTCCTCTCAATGAGCGCTACCATACACCAAATATGGAAAAGCTAGCTTCGGAGGGCATGATGTTTACCCAAGCTTATGCCACACCTGTATGTTCTCCCACTCGTATAAGTCTAATGACCGGCATGAATGCTGCCCGTCATCGTGTAACCAATTGGACCCTACACAAGGATGCCCTACAACCTATGGAAACCAACCATAAAGCGTTGTCTTTTCCTGCTTGGAATGTAAATGGGATGAGTCCGGAACCTTTGGATCTTGCCGTACATGCAGACGCCCTTCCTTCTCTGCTCCAAAAAGCCGGCTACTACACCATTCATGCCGGAAAAGCACATTTTGGAGCCATCGATACCCCGGCAGAAAATCCGGAAGCCATCGGTTTTGATGTCAATATAGCCGGACATGCTGCCGGAGGTCCCGGTAGCTATTTGGGAGCAAACAATTTTAGTGCAAATTGGCGAGGAGGCAGTGCTGTATGGGATATACCGGGCCTTGAAAAATACCATGGTCAGGAAATATTCCTAACTGAAGCACTGACAAGGGAGGCAATAATCGCTATGGACAAGGCACAGAATGAAGACAAGCCATTTTTTATGTATATGTCGCATTATGCGGTACATGCCCCCATAGAGAAAGACGGGCGCTATTATCAAAAATACCTGGATAAAGGTCTTGATGAAAAAGAAGCCAGCTATGCCGCCCTTTTAGAGGGCATGGACAAAAGCTTGGGAGACATCATGCAACATCTCAAAGAAAAAAATTTGATGGAAAACACCATCATCCTTTTCATGTCAGACAACGGGGGATTGAGTGTACATAGCAGAGGCGGAGAAGCACATACCCATAACAAACCCCTATCTAGCGGCAAAGGGTCCATCCACGAAGGTGGTATCAGGGTACCAATGATCGTAAAGTGGCCCGGCGTAACGATTCCCGGATCAACTAATGACAACTATCTGATCATTGAAGATTTTTATCCCAGCATTTTGGAAATGGCAGGAGTAGAAGACCAACCCACTGTCCAGACAGTAGATGGAAAAAGTTTCGTTGGCATGTTGGAAAGCAATAATTCCCAAAAGTCAAATAACCGGCCTTTGTTCTGGCATTACCCCAATGAATGGGGACCAAAAGGCCCGGGAATAGGTGCTTTCAGTGCTATTCGTAAAGGAGATTTTAAATTGATTTATTATCATATCGATGAAAGTTTTGAATTGTTCAATATCCGAGAAGATATTGGAGAGCAAAACAATTTGGCAGCTATAAAACCGGAAAAAGTAAAAGAGTTGGCTAGTATTTTATCAGCCCACCTTAAAGAGGTAAATGCACAGATGCCCATTCACAAAAAAAGTGGAAAACCCGTAGCCTATCCTGGAGAGTAGCCATTAGACACGAATAATGACGGATATCACGTTTAGACAAATAGGAGTAAAAGACCTACCACTGGTTTTAAGTTTACTGAGGGAAGCAGCCGAAAAAATACATAGGATGCAGATTGACCATTGGCAATATTGGAAGAACCCTCCACAAGAAAAAGTGCTATGGATTGAAGAGGGTATTAAAAACGGTGAATTCTTTTTCGTTGATGACCATGCTAATAACAATATTGGCATGGTGAGGATGCTTAGGGAAGACCTTCTCTATTGGGGTAAGCAAAAAGATAAAGCCATCTATGTGCACTCATTAATTGTTAAGGAAGCTTATAATGGTAAAGGAATTGGACAAAGGATCTTAGAAGAAATTGCACATAAAGCCAAAAATAAGGATTGCCAATACTTGCGATTAGATTCAGATTCAAAAAACCCTAAACTTTGCAAGTACTACGAAAATCTAGGTTTTATTAAAGTAGAGGTTATAGACTTGCCTTTATCTCGCTACAATTTATATGAAAGAAAAGTACAATGAGCCTATGATCAATAATAAGAACTCTTAAAAGACAAATGCATTAAAATAGAGCCGTGAGAACTTTCTTTCTTATTTTTTTAATCAATATCATTTTTTTCAAATATCCATTTAAACCCCTTTAAATGAGTGAATTAATTGACTTTTCATTTGCAAATTCTAATATTTTTTTTTACTTTGAAGTAAGCTTCCTGTGAACCATACGTCCAATGTCATGCTTATCACAACCTACCATACAAACAATTTTTTCCAAATATCATGTGCATACCCATCCGTTATACAACCGGGTGAAGAACTAAAAATTTCATTGAACATCACGGCTATAAAAACTTGTGAACTTAAAAAAGTTACATGGAATCTAGATGGAATTACCAATAAAACAGTCAAAATAGACATTGCAAACTTAGGGCTAAATCAGGATTTGTTGGAGGGAAAATCACTTGACCACGAATTGATATTTTCTACCGAAGTTGGTAAAGAGGGCTATGGAGAAATAAATATGACTTTGGATTTCTCCACTGTAGATGGTTTAGAAAAAGCTTTTAGCTGGGACTTATGGATTTCTATATTTAAGAGAGTCCTCGCAAACAATAAAAATGCATTGGAAGACGATTTAAGAAAAAGGCTAGTAAATGTAGTCAACGCCAGAACAAGAAATGGGCATATCTTTATGGCGGATCATGTGCGTTTTTTCTCTGAATTCCTCAACGTTGAAGTAACTGCTGAAATCGCAGTCATTTTAACCGATGAGTTGCTTCTTGAAGAAGAAGGCTTGCCAGTAAATGAAGAAATTTTCTATGCAATTGTCACAGGGCAAACTCAATTTTATGGAATGGAAAAACTGGAGTTGATCTATGAAGAATATTGTAATGAAAGTGATGACAATTTCGACACCGATGATGCTCGAGAAGTACCATTAAATCCTATATAGAGGGAATTTAAGACAAACCTTAAAGGCAAAACGATATGTCGTGGGCAGCAGGCTTTACATTAGCACTCGAAATAAATCAACCCGTTATCAATCTTGTGCTAGATAAGTTTTTACAAACTTTACAGACCCAATTGCTTTACCAAGCAAATCTAGGAAGCATTGGTTCCTTTGAAGCTAAAGTTAAAGATTTGGAAATTCTGGACCTGGAAGATCCAGCCCCACTTGGTGGCGTAGTAACAGATTTACAAGCGCTGGCAGATTTCAAATTAAAGCTTTTTGGAATTCAGCTTGTCAATACAACCATGAAATTCACAATCAACAATGTTGAACTTCAACTTTCAAAGACTTCCGCTGGCCAACCCAAGGGAATTGTCATTAAAATAACTCCTACATTATCCATAAAAATTACTTTTACAGGGGGTCACTTCCTAGCCAAATGGATCCTGAACGGGATCATTGCCCCGCTTGTATCCTTTGGGATATGGATTGCTTTTAGACTTATCAGAAGTGTAGAAATTCTGGTTTGGGATCTCATTGATATATTCGGTGTTTTAGGACTTCGATATACACCTAACAGTCCTTTACTAACTGCACAGAAATCTGTTACTCCTTCTTCTCTTCTTTTAGCTTCAGATTTTAACTTGACCGCTCCCGCTATGGGTATTGGTCAGCAGTTGAAACATTTCAATCCACCAAACACCAGTATAGGAGCCGTAGTGAACGAGAAGGTCATAAGCGCAGCTGTTCAAATCGCATTTGCAAAGGGATGGGTACCCTCACAATTCCGTGTTTCACGTTGGAAAATCTACTTGAACTCCATTCATGTAGCTTTTGAACAAGATAAAATTGTAGCTACAGGGTCATTAAAAGCAAAGCGTGGAAAATGTTGGTGCAGAGTAAAAGCAAAAATTTCCTTTCGTGCTGCAGTTACACCAAAGATTACAGGGACACCCAATCAGCCTGCATTAGACTTTACATATGATGCCGATATAAATACACAAATATCAACATCTGGAATGCTAGTCGTATTGGGGGTCATCTTGTTTGCTCCCGTTTTAATGTCATTGACCATCTCCATGTCATTCCTTATTAATATTGTGCTTAATCAGTTTTTACCTTTTACTACAAGTTGGCAACAGAGTGGCCTTCAACTTTCTATTGCTGCAAATTCAGTGAATTACGCGGGGTTCACCCCATTATCAATGCAGTTTCCCCTCCAGCTAAGTGGTAGCGGATCTTACGATTTAACGAAGTTCAGGCAATTTACACTTCCAGGAAATGGTCCGAGCTTTCAAGTTGAGTACACGCAGGAAAGTCTATCTATTCAACCTAAAGAAATGAGGCTAGCCATTGATTTAAAGTAAGAAGCTATTTTTTATTTTCTTTTACTTTTAAGGTCACTTAATGAGTAAGGTCTTAATCAATATGGATTTGGCACCTTTCGCCTGAAGGGAGATTACCTATAGCATACTTGTCACCCTAATTCCTGAAAGAACAACGCCAGTGGAAATTCATAATAGCGGCAACCAACCGTTCTCAAAATACAGGTTTTAATTCAAGAAAATCATCTAGAATAAATGCTTAGGTATATTACGAGTTTGGCAGAGGTTCAAAAAGCTAATAGTCAATGGACTGCGAAAAGATTCCATCCAGACCCAAGCCCACATTGATAATTGTACGGTGGCACATCTTATTGACCGTATTCCAGTAACTCTCCACTAGAGGGAAGTAACCGCCAGAAATGTGGCTTGGAAATTTCAGCCAATCAATTAGGAAAAATAGTAGAAACAAAGATGAAATAGGATATTAAACAACTGACTTACCATCAGAAAAGGTATTTAAAAAACCTCTTTCCTCAATTAAAATAGGATCTAAAGGAAATAATCAGGACTTCAAGAAAACATTCAATTTTAAAACCATAAAAAGATAATTTGACTGATGAAAAAATATTGTATCAACTGCTTATAATCTTATGTTTTCTTTAATGAACTAAAAAAAGCCATAACTTTGCAATAAATACTTAACTATGGACGCAACTTTTGATGCCGTTGTCGTAGGATCTGGACCAAACGGTCTTTCAGCGGCAATTGTTTTACAAAAGCATGGACTAAATGTCCTACTAATCGAGGGTAAGGATACAATTGGTGGTGGCATGCGCACAATGGAACTTACCCTTCCTGGTTTTAAACATGACGTTTGTTCAGCCATCCATCCCATGGCTGCTGCCGGCCCGTTTTTTAAAACATTGCCACTTGACCAATATGGCCTTGAATTTATTCATGCTAAAACCTTGGCAGGTCATCCGCTACCGGATGGGTCCGTAGTTTCCTTGCACCGCTCCCTATTTGAAACTGCAGATCATTTGGGCAAGGACAAAAAAGCCTATATTGATTTATTAAAACCACTTTGCGATCATTGGGACACGCTTTCTCCAGACATTTTATCCCCATTAAAATTTCCAAAAAATCCGATAAAACTGGGTTTATTTGGAATTAATGCACTTAAACCCTCCACCCTACTTGCACATAAATTCAAAGAAACCAATACCAGGGCACTTTGGGCAGGGATGGCAGCGCATGGTATCCAACCCCTAACCAATATAGCTACTTCGGCTATAGGCATGGTACTGATGGCAGCTGGCCATCATAGTGGCTGGCCAATGATAAAAGGAGGTTCACAATCCCTCGCTGATGCTTTAGCTAATTATTTTCTATCCATAGGAGGTAAAATTGAAAAAGGGAAAATGATAACTCACCACAGTCAACTTCCTAACGCAAAATTGGTAATGTTTGACCTGAGTCCTAAAAATTTATTAAAGATAGCCGGGGACAAGTTCTCCAAATTGTATCGGTGGCAATTAAGTAGATATAGGTATGGAATGGGGGTTTATAAAATGGATTTCGCACTTTCACAACCTATTCCATGGAAATCCGAAGCGCTCAAGGGTGCTGGCACAGTACACCTAGGAGGTACGCTGGAAGACATTACAAAATCCGAAAAATTAGTTTGGGAAGGTAAATACAGTGAAAACCCCTATGTCCTTCTATCCCAACAAAGCCTATTTGACAATACACGTTCCCCAGAAGGTTATCATACAGCATGGGCATATTGCCATGTACCTGCAGGGTCCGAACGCAACATGACATCCACTATTGAAGATCAAATAGAGAAACATGCGCCTGGTTTTAAGGACACGATAATTGGAAAGCATACTTTCAATAGCAAGGAGATTGAAAATTATAACCCAAACTATATTGGAGGAGATATCAATTCTGGAGTACAGGACTGGTCACAAATATTTACGAGACCCGCACTAAGGACATCTCCTTATAGAACCTCCTTCAAAAACTATTATATCTGCTCAGCATCCACTCCACCGGGTGGCGGCGTTCATGGAATGGGTGGCTATTATGCTGCAAAAAGAGCTATTAAAGATTTATTCTAAGTTACCATGTACAATTTTTAATTTTTTTATAAAGGAAAACAAGATGAATAACTTCCTGAAGAAATATAAAATTACTTTGGTCTTCTACCTTACCGTCATTTTACTCTTCGTATCGATGGTATTTGCAAGACTAGTCAGAGAGCCATACCCAAGTCTAAACATGCCCGCTTTCACAAGGAGTGGCATTAATAATGACATTTTACCTGCCACTTATTTTGAAGTCATTTACATGAACAATGACGAAGAAGTATGGAAAGGGAATTTACAGGATATTTTCGACCCAGAAAACTTAGTTGAATTTCGAAATAACATGCGCTTTATTTTCTTCAATAATGCAGGAGCAAAAATGGAAGAATCCAAAAAACAAAAGCGAAGGATAATTTCTTTAATCCCTGGAGGAGTTAAAATGCATGAAGCACTTGAAAAATGGACAACACACGATGTAATAGGAGGAGCAGACAAAATAGCACCTGAACTCATGTTTAGAAAAAAACCATTTGAATCTGATAAGGTAACTGGCTTTATTATTAATGAGTACAAAGAATATTACCACTTAGTGGATGGGTTTCAGAATAGAGAAATTGTTAGACACAAAGAATTTAAATTTGATGACCATACAATTAATTAACCAAAAAATTACCAATTGGCTTTTAAATACATGGAAGCCAACTTTTTTCCAATTAGGCTTGGCCAGGATTTTGTTTTGCCTTGGATTTTTTATTTTTGGGATTCCTCAATTCATTGGGATTTCAAGTCTTGAATTAGCATTTTTTGATCCACCTCCAGGGGTTTCTCAATTGATAGGCCCTATTACTTCAGGTAATTTTTGGTGGACTTTCGATTTGGTTTTGAGAATTATTTTTGTCTCAATGTTGGTAGGTTTTAGAACCAAGGAATCCTCCATAATTTTCGGATTGCTTTTACTATTTGGTTTTACCTATAGCTACAGTTACGGAAAAATTGACCATAACATTTTCCCTGTGATTTTTCCTTTGATTATGGCTTTCACCAACTGGGGAGGGGCATTGTCTATAGATTCACTTAAAAATAAAAATACGAAAATTAAGCCTAAAGGCTGGCCATTAACCTATCTTTCATTTTTGCTTGGATGGGGTTATTTTACCGCAGGCTTGCCAAAATTGATTGGAGGATGGTTAGACCTTTCGTATTCAACCACTGCAGGCTTTATTTTAAGAAGATTTTATTCAGGAGCAGAGCCCTTGTACTTAAATGAAATGTTTGTAAAAATAAACAATTTATTTATTTACAAATCACTGGACTACAGCACCTTACTGTTTGAATTAGGATTTATAATTACGATATTTTGGTCAGCCTTGTTTTTGAGAGCAGTGGGAATGGCAGCTCTTTTTCATCTTGGAGTGTTATTAACAGTTAACATACCCTTTACACTACACGTCTTGGTTCTACTTCCCTATATTATTTATTTTTATTTCGAAAATAAACCACAGCTTTCAGAAACAGCTCAACTCTATTTTATTCGAAATAAAAAGGTTTTTTTAACGGCCTTTCTATTATTAGCTGTAATAATAATCTCCGGCTATTACCCTAGACCATTCCCAATTCACCGCCATACTATCTTATTTATTGTTTGTATTCCTTCGGTATTTATGATTTTACCAGAATCAGCGCGTCTGTATTTTAATAAAAAGACAAGCCGACTCTTTACTAAAAAATAATTGAATCGATATCTGAAATTAGAGCTATCCCTATCTTGGAAATTAACAAGCTAAAGATTAAACCCGAAATATGAAATAGACCTTCTATTACGTGATGGAATCACTTTAAAATCAGTTACTTCGTTGCTATTTTCGACTTCACCATAGCGGTGCTATGACTCAGTCTCCAAATAGCCTGATTTTATTGTGATTACACCACTCTTAACGAATCCTAATACATAATCCGGGTTTAACGAAAATAGCGATAGGCTTTCCTTAGTTCAATTCCTGAAAGAATAGCGCTGAGTTAAACTGAAGAATAATTTTGATACATAGGCAATTTGAGATTTTATGGTTTTTATTTTTACATTGAACTTTTAAAAACAATCCTTCTTGACTAAATATTTATCAGCAACAAATGAGACCAATTGCTTTAATCTTATTTTTAATGGTTTCCATGCATTTGGAAGCACAACAAATCATAGACCTCTATCAGGATGCTATTCCCAACAGCAAGCCGTATCCAATGAAAGAAATAGTCACTGAGAAAAACGGACAAATTGCTTGGATTCAGAAGGTTTCAAAGCCAACATTGACCATCTATCAACCGGATAAAGAAATAGCCACTGGCGCAGCAGTAATTATATGCCCAGGTGGTGGTTACTCTGGAGAAAGCTATCTTAAAGAAGGAACCATAATTGCAGAAACTTTTGTACGCAAGGGAATTGCCGCATTTATACTGAAATACCGTTTACCCAGTGATTCAATCATGGTGGATAAATCAATAGGCCCCTTACAAGATGCCCAACAGGCAATTAAAACGGTACGCCAAAATGCTTCAAAATGGGAATTGGACCCCGAAAAAATTGGCATTATGGGATTTTCCGCGGGTGGACACTTGGCTTCTACGGCCGGAACCCACTTTGATAAATCTTACATACCAAATGATGAGAACATTAGTTTAAGACCTGATTTCATGGTTTTGATTTATCCTGTAATCAGCATGAAAGACGAGCTAACCCATCCCGGTTCCCAACAAAATTTACTTGGAAATGCTCCTTCTGAAGAACAAAAATTATTGTTCTCTAATGAGTTGCAAGTTGGTCCCAATACTCCACTAACATGGTTAACTCACACTGGCGATGACAATGTGGTTAGTGTTGAAAACAGTATTCAATTTTACCAGGCATTAATTCGAAACGAAATTCTTTCAGAAATGCACCTCTACCCAAAAGGGAATCATGGGTTTGTATTGAGTTTACCTACCGAAGAGTGGATGCAACCTTTGTTTGATTGGATGGATAAAAGCGGAATAGTCAATTGATAAGTAACTACTCTGGAGAAATTAAATGCCCAATGCTAAATTTTCAAGATTATCAGAAGCTTGGAATGGCTAGACCTGTAGTTGATTTATAGGGCCTTTTATTTACGCTGTATTGTAATGGAATCAGATAACTCGAAGAACAAGGGTGAGATATGTGTTGAACATCTTGCGTTTTTTAATTTTGAGTATTGTTTTCATTGACAAACAAGCCAAAATCGTAAAAGGTAGCTTTGCCACTAATTTTGCATCCCTTTGGGAGATAATGCAACCATTAACAGACTAGGCCTAATCTTCTGACGTTAATCATCATGTTTTCTAAATCCATGTAAAATTATAATTAATAAAAAACAATAATTTCTTATCATTGTCTGATTTTAAGAGTAAATTATTTAAATCGATTGTTTTTTAATGGGAAAAACATAGTTTTTTGCTTTAATACCCATTCCAATTCGGTCAATTTCTTCTCCAAACAGCATAGAACAGGACAGTTAATTATAGTGAATGAAGTATATTCGCTAAATAAAATAATAGAATTTAAATTTATTAAATAACAATATGGCAATTACAAAAGACACTTTTAAGCACGTAGATTATCTATGGGATGATGAAAAAGCAAAAGCTCTAGGAGACGATCAAGTAGCTCTATTGCTTTATCGCTCTAATATTTTGGGAGCAGATCTTAGAATCACCAATTATGGTGGTGGAAACACAAGCTGTAAAACCATTGAAAAAGATCCGCTTACAAAAGAGGATACCGAAATAATGTGGATCAAAGGTTCAGGTGGAGACATTGGAACATTGAAAAGGAGCGGACTTGCTGGATTGTACATGGACAAGTTACTTGCTCTTAAAAATGTATACAGAGGTTTGGAATTTGAAGATGAAATGGTGGCCTTATTCAACCATTGCATCTATGACTTGGATTCTAAAGCGCCTTCCATAGATACCCCTTTGCATGCTGTCTTGCCTTTCAAGCACATCGATCACCTTCACCCTGATGCGGCCATTGCAATAGCAGCAGCCAAAGACGGAGAAAAGATCACCAATGAGTTATTTGAAGGCCAAATTGCCTGGGTTCCGTGGCAAAGACCTGGATTCGACCTTGCGCTTCAATTAGACAAGGCGTTAAAAGCGAATCCTGGTATCAGAGGAATTATGCTTGGAGGACATGGTCTTTTCACTTGGGGAGATACTGCTTACGATTGCTATATCAATAGCCTTGAAGTAATTGACAAAGCTTCTCAATACCTTGAAGACAACTATGGTAAAGATCGTCCCGTATTTGGTGGACAGAAAGTCAGTTCTTTGCCAGCGGAAGAAAGAAGAGAACAAGCTTCTATCATTGCTCCTCACTTAAGAGGTCTTGCATCAGGTTTTAACCGCATGGTAGGTCACTTCTCAGATGATGAAAGAGTATTGGAATTCATCAATAGCAATGACCTTGAAAAACTTGCTCCACTAGGAACAAGCTGTCCTGATCACTTCCTAAGAACCAAAATCAGACCTCTAGTATTGGAAATTGCTCCTGATACGGACCTTTCTGACATGACAGAGATTAAGGCTTATCTTGAAAAAGAATTTGAAGCCTACAGACAATATTATACCAAATATTACAATGACCACAAACGTGACAACAGTCCTGGTATAAGGGATTCTAATCCAGTAGTTATTTTATGGCCAGGAGTAGGTATGTTCTCCTACGCTAAGAACAAACAAACTGCAAGGGTGGCAAGTGAATTTTACACGAATGCCATCAATGTAATGAAGGGTGCCGAAGCTGTTTCTTCCTACGTTTCTTTGCCATTGCAAGAAGCATTTGACATTGAGTACTGGTTATTGGAAGAAGCCAAACTTCAAAGAATGCCTAAAGAACAACCTCTTTCCAGAAAAGTAGCATTCGTAACCGGTGGTGCTGGTGGAATCGGTAAAGCCATTGCTGATAAAATGGCTGAAGAAGGTGCCTGTGTATTTATCACAGACATCAACAAAGACAACCTTGACAAAGCCCTTGCTACTTATGGCAAAGATACTGGTTCAGGAGCCTTGATGGATGTAACCAATATGGAAGACATAGAAAAAGCCCTTAAAGCTGCTTGTCTTAAATTTGGTGGTGTTGACATCATCGTAAACTGTGCTGGCTTGGCCATCTCTAAACCAATTGCACAAACCACTGAAAAAGATTGGGATATTCTTCAATCTGTATTGGTAAAAGGACAATTTGCTGTATCTAAGGCAGCTGTTGCGATATTAAGAGCTCAGGATAAAGGTGGAGACATCGTTAATATTGCCAGTAAAAATGCCTTGGTTTCAGGACCTAATAACGTAGGGTATGGTACTGCCAAAGCAGCTCAGGTACACATGAGCAGATTGCTTGCAGCTGAGCTTGGCCCAGACAAGATCCGAGTGAATGTAGTCAACCCTGACGCAGTGATTGAAGGTAGTAAAATATGGGAAGGCGAATGGGCCAAAGGCAGAGCCAAAGCTTACGGAATCACCGTTGAAGAACTTCCTGCATTCTATGCCAAGCGCACGATCATGAATGAAATCATATCGGTAGATGACATTGCCAATGGCGTTTTTGCTTTCGTTGGAGGTCATTTGAGCAAGAGTACCGGAAATATCTTAAACGTAGATGGAGGAGTTGCTGCTGCCTTTGTCAGATAATGTATTACCATGAGAATTGATAAAAATCAAATCAATACAATAAATAACAGAGCTCTCCCGGATCACCGGGAGAGTTTTGAGTATCTAAGCAATAAATTAAGTACCAAAGGTCTTGACACTAGTCTTTTAATTAAAAAGATCCAGGATTTTCAAATCGCCATTCCTAGCTGGGCCCTTGGCACTGGAGGAACTCGATTTGGTAGATTCCCTGGAGGAGGAGAACCAAGGTCGCTTGAAGAAAAAATAGATGATGTAGGCCTAATCCATGCGTTAAATGCAGGATCTGGTGCTATTTCCCTACACATTCCTTGGGACATCCCTGGCGATATTGATGCTGTAAAGGCCCATGCCACCTCTCACAACTTACTTTTCGACGCGGTCAATTCCAACACCTTTCAGGATCAACCTGATCAGGAGCACTCTTACAAGTTTGGCTCTTTGTGTCATGCAGATGCTAAAGTAAGGCAACAGGCTGTTGACCATAACCTTGAGGTAATTAAATATGGGGACCAGCTCGGTTCTAAAGCTTTAACAGTTTGGCTAGCAGATGGATCTTCCTTTCCAGGACAAATGAATTTCCGGAAAGCCCTTCAAAACACACTGGATTCCCTAAAAGCCATTTATCAGGGGCTTCCATCAGATTGGAAAATGTTTGTGGAGTACAAGCCTTACGAGCCAAACTTTTACCATACGGTAATTCAGGATTGGGGAACCTCGCATTTATTGGCTTCCCAATTGGGAGAAAAGGCATTTACCTTGGTAGATTTAGGTCACCATCTGCCCAACACAAATATTGAGCAAATAGTAGCGACCCTAATGATGCAAGGAAAATTAGGTGGGTTCCATTTTAATGATTCCAAATTTGGTGATGACGACCTGACGGTAGGCGCCATGAAACCTTACCAATTGTTTCTAATATTCAACGAATTGGTTGAGGGAATGGAAGATAAAACATCCAAAAATCCTTCTCCTGCATGGATGATAGATGCCAGTCATAACCTAAAAGACCCAATGGAAGATTTGCTTCAATCAGTTGAAGCCATACAATTGGCTTATGCACAGGCATTGACGGTAGATAGAGTTGCATTGGAAAATGCAAGAGCGGAAAATGATGCTGTGCTGGCACAGGAAATCTTGCAAAATTCCTTTAGAACAGATTTAAGGCCTTTAATCGCAGAAGCAAGGCTTCAAGCCGAGGCGGCCATCTATCCTGTAGAAGTATACCGAGACCTGGCTGTGAGAAAAACCCTGATCAAAGAAAGAGGTGCCAAATCACTTGCTACCGGTCTATAAGTTAAATCAATCCATTCAATAAAATACTAAAATACAATGCCCATTCCGGTAACCGCCATCTTTGATATAGGAAAAACAAATAAGAAATTTTTTCTCTTTGATGAAAATCTGAATGAGATTAAAGAAGAATATGTACAATTTCCGACGATTAAAGATGACGACGGATTTGAGTGTGATGATTTAGAAAAAATCACAAAATGGGCCAAAGAAAATGTAGAGAAATTGTGCAAGGATCCTCAATATGAGATCAAGGCATTAAATTTCTCTACTTATGGCGCCACCTTCGTTTCTATAGGTGAAGATGGCAAACCCGTAACCCCAATTTACAATTACCTTAAGGATTTTCCTGAGGATGTTCATCAGGAGTTTTATGCCAAATACCCTGAAGAGAGCATCAATCAAACCACCGCTTCCCCCACACTTGGGATGCTGAATTCTGGTTTACAGTTGTATTGGCTTAAGAGAAAAAAACCTGAGGTATTCAAAAAAATTAAATACTCCTTACACCTTCCTCAGTACATCTCCTATCTCTTTACCGGAGAAATAGTAACTGAACCTACCTCAATTGGCTGCCACACCAAGTTGTGGGATTTCCCCAAAGGAGACTACCACCAATGGGTATATGAAGAAGGAATTGCTGAGAAATTACCCCGACAAGTACCCACCACGCATAGCTTTGAGAAAGAAATTTGTGGCCAAAAAGTACAAATAGGCGTAGGCATTCATGACAGCTCATCTGCTTTGGCCTCTTACCTTATAAAAATAAAGGAACCTTTTCTGCTTATTTCTACAGGTACCTGGAGCATTTCGCTCAACCCTTTCCCTAAACGAGAGCTGACTTATCAAGAATTACAAAATGACTGCTTGAATTTCTTGTCTATTCATGGCAAAACAGTTAAAGCCAGTAGGTTTTTCCTTGGCTACGAATTGGATCATCAGCTGGCCAAAATGAACAATGTCTTTGGTAAAGAGCCCAAATTTTACAAAGGCATCAGTCCTGATGAAAAATTAGTAAGCCAATTGCTTAATGGGGAGCTTGCAGGAACATTTTATCCTGAAACAATTGCTAGAACACCGATGGTGGCAGAGATATTCCCCGAAAACAATTGGGACATCGCGGCCTTTTCAAATTATGAGGAAGCTTTTCACCATTTAATTTTTGGGCTAGTCCGGATGCAAGTAGCCTCTTTGATGCTTGCTAAAGGTGCAACAACTACAAAAAAAGTGTATATTGATGGTGGTTTTGTCCACAATAAGGTATTTATCCGTTTTTTAAATGCTCTACTAGAAGGATATGAACTTGAAGTTTCAGATTTCCCTTTAGGATCAGCTTATGGGGCAGCTCTGATGTTGAATGCTTTTAAATAATCTAAACAAACCAATATCAATGAACCAGTTTTTTCTTGTTTTTTGTTTCGTTTTAATAATGGGATCAGTAAGTGCCCAAAATCAATCGCTCATTATGGACCTATATCCTGGGGAAATTCCATTTCAAAAGGTTACCCAAGTAAAAGAAGTAAGTAAGAGTGAAGGAATTGTCCGAATCAGTAATGTTCAAACCCCTCAGATACAAGTCTTTTTACCATCAAAAAGCTCAGCAAACGGGCAAGCAGTAATCATCTGTCCTGGTGGAGGATATGGTATTTTGGCCTATGATTGGGAAGGGACTGATATAGCCAAATGGTTAAACAGTCATGGCATAGCTGGAATCGTTTTGAAATACAGGCTGCCTTCAGCTATAACACAAACGAGTCCCCACCTTGTACCTATGTCTGACGGACAACAGGCCATTAGATTGGTAAGGCATCATGCTGAAGAATGGAACATAGACCCTGACAAGATTGGTATTATGGGCTTTTCGGCTGGAGGACATCTGGCATCAACGTTAGGTACTCACTTTGATTCTGGTAACCCTGGATCAGATGATCCTATTTTGCAGCAATCTTGCCGACCAGATTTTATGATATTGGGCTATCCGGTAATATCCTTTAATGAAAAATTCACACATATTGGTTCAAGAAATAGCCTCATAGGCAAAACCCCTGAAGCCAAATGGGTAAATTATTTCAGCAACGAAGAACAAATTAGATCAGACACCCCCCCTACCTTTATTTTTCATTCACAGGATGATACGGGGGTACCTGTTAAGCACAGCCTAATGTTTTATGAAGGTCTTGTGGCTAAAAAAATCCCAGTTGAGATGCACTTGTACCCTTTAGGACAGCATGGATACTCTCTCTCTCTCAACAAAGAAGGCACACAAAAAGATTGGCCAAATAGCTGTATTAACTGGATGAAACATTTACAATGAAAATGAATTTGCCAGCACTTAAAGTTGGCGAAAATAGCCGTTTCTTGGTCAATCAAAATGGAGAACCATTCTTCTGGCTGGGAGATACCGCTTGGGAGCTTATCCATAAGTTATCCTTAGCGGAAACACAATTGTATTTTCAAAACCGGATAGAGAAAGGTTTTACTATAATTCAGACTGTAATATTAGCTGAATTGGATGGCCTCACGGTACCCAATGCCAATGGAGATCTCCCATTAAAAGACTTAGACCCCTCCCAACCAAATGAAGCTTATTTCAGCCATGTAGATAAGATAATAGAGTTGGCTAATGAAATGGGACTTTACCTTGCCCTACTTCCTACCTGGGGGGATAAGTTCAATAAAAAATGGGGCACTGGTCCTGAAGTTTTCACACCTGAAAACGCCAGAGCCTTCGGTGCTAGTTTGGCTAAGCGATATGCCAAGCACCAACATATCGTCTGGGTTTTGGGTGGAGACAGGGTACCTCAGGACAAAGAAGATGAGGCCATTATTGAACAAATGGCTATGGGAATCCGTGAATTTGACAAGGACAGCCTGATCACTTACCATCCCAACGGTGGTGTGATAGCCAGTGATATTTTTGGTAAATCCACATGGCTACAAGTAGACATGTTCCAGTCCAGGCACCAGAAAAATTTCCGGGAATACACCTTCGTGAACAAGGCCAGAAACAGGCAGCCAGTGAGACCGGTTATCAATGGTGAACCAGGTTATGAAAACATCCCCAACCTTTTAAACAAATGGAATTTCCAACGGCTGGATGCTGCCGATGTCAGGTTGTCCGCCTATTGGAGCATGCTGTCTGGCGCTGCCGGGTACACTTATGGCTGCAATGAAGTCTGGCAAATGAACACTGCGGAATCAACTCCATTATTTGGCGCCCACCTTTCCTGGCAGGAAGCTTTAGATCTCCCTGGTGCCAGACAGATGGGAATTTTAAGAAGTATATTCGAAAGCTTACCTTGGCAACAAATGCATGCTACAAGGCAAATATTCGCTGGAATAAATTGGCCATTCAGTCCTCCAAAATTGGCACTGAGTACCTCAGACCAAAGTTGCTTATTGATTTACCAATCTACAGGCAGCAAAATAAAACTGAAAATAAAAAAAGGAATTTTAAACAATAGTGCTGTCTATTGGATTAATCCCCAAAACGGTAGAGTTACTCCCACTAAAGCAAAAGGTTCAAACACCTTTTATTCCCCAAACAGGCTTCAGGATTGGTTACTTTTAATTCTATCAAACAAGCAAAGGGACCAATGGCACTATACAAGCTCTTGAATTTTAATCAGTTGTCAATTTTAAGTGGATAAAATTGTGGATAAAGTAATAAAATGCCGTTTTTATAGAACATTTTATTAAAAACTTCATTCTCCCATCGCAGTAAGCACTAGACTCCTCTCACCACCATAGTTTCGAAATTCTCCAAGGTAAATCCCTTGCCATGTGCCAAGGTTCAACCTCCCTCTTGTGATAGGAATTTGCACTGAAACGCCAAAAATGCTTGATTTTAGGTGCGCTGGCATATCATCTGGCCCTTCCATAGTATGAACAAAGTGGGGATAATCCTCAGGAATCAGGTAGTTAGTAAAGGTTTCAAAGTCCACTCTTACAGAAGGATCCGCATTCTCATTGATCGTTAATCCTGCAGAAGTATGCTTTATCCACACCTGAAGCCATCCTTTTTCGATTTTTTTTAAATCCTGAAAGTTATCCACAATATGTCTGGTTATGAGGTGAAAACCCCTTCTATAGGCGGGCAAATTGATTTCTTTTTGATAGGTTTTCATAAATTAAATCAGCTTAAAATCCATCCTCAAATATAAAAAATTTAAGAATTGCAGTTTATTAATTATATTTAAGATTAAACATTTTAGAACCTAATCTCTCAACGATGCAGAAGCTAACATTATCATTTTTAATATTGTTATTCACCGTAGTAAGTTATTCTGCGAACGCGCAACAAACCACCAGAGTCCTATCGCTAAAAGATGCCCAAACAATCGCCAATGCTGCAGAAGCAAAAGCCAAGGCCAACAATTGGACTGTCGTTATTTCCATAGTTGACGCTGGTGGAGATTTAGTGCTACTAAAAAGAATGGATGGTACCCAAGCCGGAAGCATAGATGTAGCACTAGAAAAAAGTGAAACCGCAATAAAATTTAAGAGATCAACCAAGGAATTTGAAGACATGGTAGCA
The DNA here is from genome assembly GCF_001050135.1 of Cyclobacterium amurskyense. Taxonomy (GTDB): domain Bacteria; phylum Bacteroidota; class Bacteroidia; order Cytophagales; family Cyclobacteriaceae; genus Cyclobacterium; species Cyclobacterium amurskyense. The sequence continues at coordinate 1,851,423 of NZ_CP012040.1, forward strand.
GAGGGTAGATTAAATATTTTAAGTCTGCCAGGTGTATTGGCCATGGAGGGCGGACTTCCTATAATTTCAGGAGATCAGTTCATAGGCGCCATTGGCGTGAGTGGAGCAGCCCCTCCAGAAGATGGAATTATAGCTGGAGCTGGAGTTGCTGCTTTTAAATAAACTTTGTATTTCCGGTCCAAAATATTTTCTGATGGACTTTTATTAATTATGACAAAAGGAAAAAATTTACCCTCAAAATTACCTTATGTTGGCACTACCATTTTTACGGTAATGTCCAAACTTGCTACGGATGAGGGCGCATACAATTTATCTCAGGGCTTTCCAAGTTTCGATTGTTCTCCGAAACTTAGTGAATTGGTATGCCACTATTTGAAAAATGGTTATAACCAATATGCACCTATGTCTGGCGCACCTGTTTTCAGGGAAAGCATAGCTGAAAAAACTGCCAGAGTCTACGGGGTTTCTTATGATCCTGAAACAGAAGTGACCGTTACATCAGGAGCCACCGAGGCCATATTTTGTGCGGTCACTGCAGTTGTTTACCCAGGGGATGAGGTGATCGTACTCGAACCGGCCTATGACAGCTATGTTCCAGCCATCGACCTTAATGGCGGCATTCCAATATTTGTAACCTTGGATGCGCCAGATTTTAAAATCGATTGGGAAAAAGTAAAAGCCAAAATATCTCCCAAGACAAAGGCCATTATTGTCAATACACCCCACAATCCTGTAGGGACCGTATTTAGCAAAGAAGACCTCAATAACCTGGCAGAAATTATTCGTGACAAGGACATCTATATTATTAGCGATGAAGTTTACGAGCACATCGTTTATGATGGAGAAATACATCATTCCATGATGTGTCATCCAGAGTTAAAAGAGAAAGCTTTTATTTGTAATTCTGTAGGAAAAACCTATCATGTCACGGGATGGAAAATCGGCTATTGCCTAGCCCCTGCTGCCCTGACCAAGGAATTCCAACGCATACACCAATACATCACTTTCTGCACGGTGTCTCCAATGCAATTTGCGCTGGCGGACTTTCTTAAGCTACCAGAACACTACGAGCAGTTGTCTGAATTTTATCAGCGTAAAAGAGACCGGTTCAATGATGCTTTGAGCGGATCCAGGTTTACATTGAAACCCTCTAAAGGAAGTTTTTTTCAAATCGTATCTTATGAAAAAATCACAGACGAATACGATTACGATTTGGCTATCAGATTGACCAAAGAAATCAAGGTCGCCTCTGTTCCCGTTTCTGTTTTTTACAAAGAAAAAAGAGATGATAAATTGTTAAGGTTTTGTTTTGCGAAGGACGATGACATCCTGGACAAAGCCGCAGCCTTATTATGTAAATTATAAATCATTTAAATACGAATGCTAGAACTAGGTTTTGTAAGTGCCATATTGGCTGAAAAAAGTTTTGAAGAAGTAATCGATTTCGCTGCTAAGGAACAATTTTCCTGTGTGGAAATAATGTGCTGGCCAAAAGGAAAAGCGGAACGGCGTTATGCTGGGGTTACACATATTGATGTGTCCAATATGGATGAAAAAGAAATCCAGCATATCAAAGATTACCAGAAGAAAAAGAAGGTATATGTATCAGGTTTGGGTTTTTACCCCAACCCTATGGATCCGGATGAAAAAGTAGCAGAAAATGCGCTTTCCCATATTATGGAGGTAATTGATGGTGCGGAAAAACTAGGCATACCTGTGGTCAATACTTTCATTGGAAGAAACCCCTCTTTGAATGTCTCAGACAATTTAAGACTTTTCGAAGAACGATTTCCTCAGATCGTACGCCATGCTTCAGAAAAAGGCATCAAAATAGCAATTGAAAATTGCCCCATGCTTTTTACAGATGACGAATGGCCTGGAGGGAAAAACCTTGCCATTTCTCCGGCTATTTGGGACAAGATGTTTACCATTATACCTGACGCCAATTTCGGACTGAATTACGATCCTTCCCATTTAGTATGGATGCAAATGGACCCGGTTCAGCCCATTTACGATTATAAAGATAGACTTCATCATATCCACCTTAAGGATGTAAAGGTTTACCAGGAAAAATTAAACAGGGTAGGTATCCTTGCCAATCCATTGGAGTACCATTCACCAAAAATACCAGGCCTAGGAGATGTTCCTTGGGGTCGTTTTTTTGCTGCCCTTACCGACGTAGGTTACAGAGGTCCCTGCTGCATAGAAGTAGAAGACAAAGCTTTCGAAAAATCAGAGGCGGATGTCAATATGGCCATTTTAACTTCCAGGAATTATTTGAGGCAGTACATTCCATTTAGAGAGGCATAGACGTAGCCCTCGCAGGTTTTAAAACCTGCGAGGGCTACCATTTATAGCTTACTATACTTTTTTCGTAGATGTTCACTATGAGTTTTTCGTAACCAGGAGCGAAAGCCCTTGGTAAAAACAATGAACTCAACACGATTTTACTTTCCCCGTAATCTGGTAGTCGGATTAGATCGTCAAAATATTTGGATTGGCTTTGCCTATCGTCTCTTCCGTCCAATTTTTTTCCTCTCTATCAAGTGCCTCTTTCTTGTCTTCTTGTTCATTTTGCGGCTTAAGCTTCAGTTTAATATAAATAGGAAAGTGGTCAGAGGAAATGGAAGGTAGCCTTCTTATTTTCCTAAGTACAAAATCATCTGAATGAAAGATATGGTCCAAAGGCCATCGAAAAGGCAGGTACTTTGCATTGTAGGTATTAAAAAAACCTCTTCCTTTTCTTGGGTCCAAAAGCCCACTTATTTTTTGAAAAAGCCGTGTTGTTCTAGACCAAGCCACATCATTGAGGTCACCAAAAACCAAGGTTGGTAGGTCAGCATCTTTCACATTCTTACCCACTATAAGAAGTTCAGCATCACGAGAAAGAGAGGTATCACTTTCTGTAGGACTAGGAGGTTCGGGATGAATACAATGAATCTGTATAGGTTTTCCTGAAGGAAGAACTACAGTAGAGTGAATGGAAGGGATGTCATCTTCTACTAAAAAATGTACTTTAGTATCCTTCAATTCCAAATTGGAATACAAATGCATTCCGTAAAGATTATCTAAAGGTATTTTGACCTGATACTTGTATTCCTCTTCCAATACGGTCAACTGATCTTCCCACCACTTATCTGATTCTAAGGTAAGCACCAGATTGGGATGGTGTTTGTTTACCAGGTTGATTAACTTTTCAACATGTCGATTAGGAGTGAGCACATTACTTACCAATATGCCAATTTCATTTTCAGGGTTACTAGTCTTATCGTGATTGACTTCCTTCCCGGCCACTATGGTATAAGGGAAAATTTTTCTCGCCTGGTAAAACCAAGTAAATACCACCAAAGCGAAAAAACCAAGGTTAAAGGTATTGAAGGAGGAAAAAGGCATAAGAAAAAGAACTATCGCCAGAGTGGCCATAACTAACAACTGAATTCTGGGAAAGTCAAATACACGGACCCACCAGTTGCTGACCTTTAGCTTTGAAGCTATTACGGCCAAGACACTGATGACACCTAATATTATTTTAAAAATATTTAATACCAGATCCATTGCTACGTGAGGTTAAATTTGATACTTACCAAGTATTTTAGTTTTGTCAATAATTTACAATATATACGAAAGCGATAAAATTATTAATAATTTTATGCATCTATTTAACAAACATTTCACTTCATGTCCTATTTAAAATCGTTTTTTCGTCAAGAATTTGAAGCCAAAGGCTTGGACATGGCCAATGAACCCTTTATCCAAGCACTTGAAATCGCCTTGCATACCAACAAATCCCTATTCCTGACTGGTCGGGCTGGTACTGGTAAAACAACGTTTCTGCATACCCTAAGAAAATTCAACCCTTCTAAGAACATGGTAGTAGTAGCTCCTACCGGAGTCGCGGCCATAAATGCAAAAGGCAAAACCATTCATAGTTTTTTTAAAATTGATCCCAGGCAACTTTTTCTACCAGGAGACCCCAGACTACAGGCCAAAGGTTCCAAGCAAAACATTTTTGACACTTTTAAATACACCAAAAGCCGCTTGTCTGTCATCAGAAATCTGGATCTATTGGTCATCGATGAGATTTCAATGGTACGGGTAGAGATACTCGATATTTTGGATCAGATATTGCGTGTATTTAGGAAAAAAATGCACCTTCCTTTCGGAGGCGTACAGCTTATATTGATTGGCGATCCATTTCAATTACCACCTGTTGTCAAAGACAAAGACTGGTCTTTACTGTCAAGTAAGTATGAGACCCGATTTTTCTTTAGCGCTTTTGGATTTAAAGAACTAATGCCTTTTCATATTGAGTTAAAAAAAATATACCGACAGAAAGACAGTGTTTTTAAAGACCTCCTAAACAGAATTAGAGAAAGCAAACATACCTATGAGGACATTGATTTTTTGAACCAACGAGCTGAGGCTTATCACTTTGACTTACTGGATCAAGGATATATCATATTAGGAACCCACAACAACAATATTCATCAAATTAACAAGCAGAAGTTAGAGCTAATTAAAAGCGAAGAGAAGGTTTACAAGGCAGCCATCGAGGATGATTTCCCTACAAATATGGCCCCCTTCGAACCCATAGACATCACGCTCAAAGTCGGAGCGCAAGTCATCTTCATGCGCAACAATCCAGAAAAAAACTACTACAATGGAATGATTGGAAAAGTAGTAGAAATGCATGAGAACAAAATCCTGGTAGAGGCAAATAATGGTACTTTCTATGAAGTAGAAAGAGAGGTATGGGAGAATGTGGATTTTCAGTACAATGAGCAAGAGAAAAAAGTAGATGCAAAAGTTATTGGAAGATTTACCCAATTTCCATTGAAACTTGCTTGGGCCATTACTGTACATAAGAGTCAAGGACTTACCTTTGAAAAATGTATCGTGGAAATAGACAGGTCTTTTGAAGCCGGTCAGGTATATGTGGCCCTTAGCCGATGCACGGATTTGAATGGTTTGGTATTAAAAAAGGCCATAGGTATGCAAAGTGTACTGGTAAGTCAGGACAGTTTGAATTTTAGTTTACAACGTCAGGAAGAATCACAGGTAGAAGAAGATTTAAGGGTTCAAAGAGCCTTTGCCTCATTGCCTTATGCCTTCGACGCCTATCGAAAAGGCGATTTAAACAAAGCCAAGGCCATTTTTAATGAAGTTCAGCGCATTCATGACATCACTACTTATGCAAAGTTCAGACAATTTTTAATGCTAAAACCATGGCTAGACTACAAAAATAAATGCAGATAAATGAATTTTAAATATCTTTTTTAGTCGTTTATCAAAAATAAATACCTGATTCCCTTGTCTTTTAATCTCAAATGCATAAATTTGTATTTTAACAGCAGATTAAAAATCTATCATCATCAAATATTTTTAGAAATGAAGGGGATTTTGAGAGGAGTAAATAAGGACAGAAACTATTTTAACAGCGTAGTTTTATCCATCGTATTATTTTTAGCTTTTACAGCACAAAGCTTTGGGCAATTGGCTTGTAGTAATACTGAACCAGAAACACTTACGAAACCATGGCGAGATGGAAGTTCTTGGCAGAATGGTTATCCAACCAATGTTTGGAATGCCTATGTTTATCAGTTAACTGATTACTACAACCCAAACGGAGCAAATGCTGGTCATAATGAGCCATCAGAATTTAAAAAACCACAACCTGATGAAAACGGAATTTATTTTTCCGGACAATATAAGGGGATGCTTTTGAGAGATGGTGCAAATTTCCTTCCTGTTTCAGGAGTAAATTTTGACACGCATTTTAGTGATCCAAATCCTGGTAATGGCTATCTTTCTGACAACCTTTTTTTTCAAACCGGTATTAACCCTACAACTTCAGGCGGATGTGATACCCAATTAAACCAATTCGGTGTACATATGAGGGGCAGGTATGTTCCTACCCAAAATGGTATTTACCGTATACGAATAGGTAGTGATGACGGCTCCTATTTCAGAATGTTTTCAGACATTAATAACCCTAGTTCAAGTGGGGCTGTTGATGTGAACGGCAATAACCTCATACATAACAACTGGGTAAAGAATGAATCGGACACCTTATTGTATGACGGCGTCGATAACTTCGTGTATGAGAACAACATCAGAAATTACTATGTTGAATTAGAAGCTGCTCAGGAATGGTTCATGACATTGAACTATTATGAAAAAGACGGTGCCAATAGACTTGCTTTTGAAATTGAATTGTATTTCGGCCCTGGGGAGATAAAAATGGGAGCTGATGCCTCAGGATCAGTTGCTTTTTGTGGAATCAATCCTGACCCTACCATCATCAGTTCAATAGGTCCTGCGGTATTTGAAGATGGAGAAGTGACTAATTATTTTTGGCAATATGCCACTTCGAATGATGAGTCTGCCACTTGGAACACCATTTCCGGAGCTACTGAAAAAGATTATAAAATCCCAGCTTATGAGGACGATAATTGGACCGGGTCTAGGTATTATAGAAGAGGGGCAACCAATACAATTGCAGTAAATGACTCTACAAGTACCGATGTTGATGTATTTTCCAATGTATTGGAAGTAATCATGAATCCAATCGCCGATTTAGATCGTACTGAATTTGGCGTTAATGAGTGGATAGGTCATACTTATGATGCACCTAGAAATTTTGCTACTTCCAATTACTCTGGAAGGGTTTTTCAAGATTCTGTATTTACTCAAAACTTTCCAGCTGGAGTAGGGTGTAATTCTCAAAAAAACAACTTTACCGTTCAGTACAGAATGCGTTTAGATGTCCAACCTGGTACTTATGACTTTAATGTCAATGGTGATGATGGGTACAGATTAATAATCAATGGAACTACTGTGATTGACGAATGGGCCAAAGTTGGTGGTAAGAAAGTCACAGATGACACCTATCAAATGGAAATCACAGAAGATGGCGTATTAGAATTGATATTAGATTATTATGAAATTGGAGGTGACCAATCCATATCTTTTAACTACGTTGAAAATTTACTTATACTTCCACTTGAGTGGGGAGATTTTCTTGGACAATCCTGTGGTGAGAATAATTGCTTGAATTGGAGCACTCTACAAGAAAAAAACACCAGCCATTTTATTATGGAAAAATCCAATAATGGTTTTTCTTGGGAGGAATTTGGAGAAACTCTTGAAGCGCAAGGCAATAGTAACCAAGAGGTCTTTTATGATTATTCCGATCATTCAGTTGCAAACGATGTTACCTTTTACAGAATCAAGCAGGTGGATTTGGATGATACTTTCAGTTATTCAGACGTAATCAGGGTAGAAAATAATTCAAATAGAAATAAGCTTATGCCTTTCCCTAACCCTACCACTGATTTACTTTTCGTAGATTCTCAAGAGGGTATATTAAGTGTGGAGCTAACCAGCCAAGATCAGAGAGTAAGAGCGCAACCACTCCTTGAAAAAATTAGTGACAACAGGTATCAAATAGATATGCGACAATTCCCAAGCAACCATTATTTGGTAACTATTCATACAGAGAAGTCAAGGAAAACTTACAAAATCATGAAACGATAAGTTTATAAATAAATTACAGTATTAAAAACCTATCAGTACCAATAGAATCATTTCTACTTAGCCGACATTCTTACAAAGGATGTCGGCTTTTAATTTTTTAATAACATTTTATCATTTGTAGGGTTGGCTTGGTATCTTTGCACATTATGGGTACAACTACTGTCAATACAAATACTTCACTCGAGAATCTAGATCCTAAATCCTTTATAATTATAAAGAATGCCCGGGTCAATAATCTAAAAAACCTAAGCATAGCCATTCCTAGAAATAAGTTGATAATAGTTACAGGCTTATCGGGTTCAGGGAAATCTTCCTTGGCTTTCGACACGCTTTTTGCAGAAGGTCAGCGGATGTATGTAGAGAGCTTAAGCTCTTATGCTAGGCAATTTTTAGGAAGGATGGAAAAGCCTGAAGTAGAATACATCAAAGGAGTTTCACCAGCCATAGCCATACAACAAGGTGTAAACACCAAAAACCCAAGATCAACAGTGGGCACTACCACAGAGATCTACGATTATTTAAAGCTTCTTTTTAGTAGAATTGGCAGAACCATTTCTCCAATAAGTGGTGAGGAAGTAAAACACCATACCGTAACTGATGTAGTTGCTTATATCCACAGCTTCGATGAAGGTGATAAGGTAATGATAAGTTGCCCTTTGCATTTCAGCCCTGAAAGGTCCAAAGAGAAAGAACTGGAAATCCTATTGCAAAAAGGTTTCACCAGGGTTTTGGTAGATGGCGAAGTGTCATTTGTAGAGGAACTGCTGGAATCAGAAAAGTTACCTGAAGGGAACTTCGAGATATTAATAGACAGAGTATCAGTAAAAAAAGAGGACGAAGGAAATCAATTCAGAATCGCAGACAGTGTTCAAACATCTTTTTTTGAGGGATTGGGAGAATGCAAAGTTGTGATTCCGGACAAAGCCGTCAGAAGCTTTAGTGATAAATTTGAATTAGACGGCATTCAATTCGAATTGCCTACAGTGAACTTTTTTAGTTTTAACAACCCTTATGGGGCATGCAGGACTTGTGAAGGATTCGGCTCAGTTCTGGGAATAGACCCTGACTTGGTAATCCCTGACAAATCGCTTTCTATCTTTGAGGGGGCTATTGCACCATGGAGGGGAGAGACCACCAAAAAATGGTTGCAACCACTACTAAAGGATGGAATAAAATTTGATTTTCCCATCCATAGACCCTATGAGGACCTTGACGAAAGAGACAAAGCCATTTTATGGACAGGTAACAAATATTTCAAAGGCCTGAATGACTTTTTTGCTTTTCTACAAAGCAAGTTGCATAAGATACAGTATAGGGTAATGCTTTCCAGATTTAGGGGAAGAACTTCATGTCCTGATTGTAAAGGCACAAGGATCAGGAAAGATGCTTCCTATGTAAAAATAGCAGAGAAATCCATAACCGATCTCGTGCTTTTACCAATAGACAAAGCCTTACCATTCTTTGAAACGCTAGAACTTACAGAAACGGAAAAGAGCGTATCCCAGAGACTCCTAAAAGAGATCATCAACCGACTGGAGTACCTCGATCAGGTAGGACTTGGTTATTTAACGCTCAACAGGCTTACTTCATCTCTCTCTGGAGGGGAATTCCAAAGGATAAAACTCGCCACTTCTCTAGGCAGTGCTTTGGTGGGCTCTATGTACATCCTCGATGAGCCAAGCATTGGCCTACATCCAAGAGATACCGAACGGCTCATTAACGTATTGAAAGCCCTAAGAGACTTGGGCAATACAGTCATCGTAGTGGAGCATGAAGAAAAAATCATACTTACAGCAGACCAGGTAATAGACATCGGGCCTGATGCGGGTGTTCATGGTGGGGAACTGGTTTTTCAAGGTACCCTGAAAGAATTAATGGCGGCAGGAAATACACATACCGCCAGGTACCTAAGTGGAGAAGAGTCAATAAGTGCCAAAATCCACAATAGGAAATGGGATGAATACATTTTAATTAAAGGTGCCACAGAGAATAACCTGAAAAACATCACCGTTAAAATTCCATTAGAAGTCTTGACCGTAGTGACTGGAGTGAGTGGTTCAGGGAAATCTACTTTGGTAAAGAAGGTATTGTACCCGGCTATAGGTAAAATCCTAGGCTCCGTAAATGATGAAACAGGCCGTTTCGACAGACTTGATGGTCATTACAGGAACATCAATAGGGTAGAGTTTGTAGATCAAAACCCAATCGGAAAATCCTCAAGATCAAACCCGGTTACTTATGTAAAAGCCTATGACGGAATCAGGGCCTTGTATGCGGATCTTCCCATCTCCAAGCAAAGAGGCTATAAACCTGCTTTTTTTAGTTTCAATGTAGACGGAGGCCGATGCGAAGCTTGTCAGGGAGAAGGCACCCAAAAGATCGAAATGCAGTTTATGGCAGACATTTACCTTACCTGTGAATCCTGTAAAGGAAAGCGTTTCAAAAATGAAATATTGGATGCCAAATACAAGGGGAAAGACATTTCAGAAGTATTGGGCTTGACCATAGATGAGGCCATGGATTTTTTTAGTGAAAAATCAGCCATTATCCAGAAATTAAGCCCCCTTCAGGAAGTAGGTCTTGGCTATATTGGATTAGGTCAATCCTCCAATACCTTGAGTGGTGGAGAAGCACAAAGAGTAAAATTGGCTTCCTTTTTAGGTAAAAATGATTCCAGAAATCAGGAAAAAATATTGTTCATTTTTGATGAACCTACTACTGGCCTACATTTCCATGACATAAAAAAATTACTGTTTTCCATCAACTCTTTGATCGACCAAGGGCACACTGTACTCATAATTGAGCACAATACAGAGGTAATAATGGCAGCGGATTGGGTCATCGATTTAGGGCCGGAAGGAGGAGAAAAAGGGGGCAATGTTATTTTTGAGGGGGTACCGGAAGATTTAATGAAGGAAGAAAATAATTATACCGGAAAATACCTCGTAGAGCTCAAGAAGGCATAATAATATAAATATAAATAGGAATTTAATTATTTTTCTAGACAAAAAGTAATTTAAATGAATTTTATATATAGTTTTGTGCTATATATAAAATTTAGTCTTCTTTTGAATACAATCTAAGAGGAGCCTAAATCAAATATTTTGTTTCTACCTAATTATTTATATTGCCATGTTATTCAATTCAATTGAATTCCTAATTTTTTTACCACTAGTATTTTTCATTTATTGGTTTCTATTCCCTAAGAATTTAAAACTTCAAAACCTATGGATTTTGATAGCCAGTTATATTTTCTATGGCTGGTGGGATTACCGTTTTTTATCACTGATTTTTTTCAGTTCTCTAGTAGATTTTTTGATAGGGATACAGCTAAAAAAGCGTCAAAATATTAACCAAAGAAAGTTTCTACTTTTTATTAGTTTGGCAGTTAACCTCGGTTTTTTGGGCTTTTTTAAATACTATAATTTTTTCGCAGAAAGTTTTGCCGATGCTTTTACTTTATTAGGCAATACCATGGATCCTTCTCGGCTAAACATTATTTTACCGGTAGGCATCAGTTTTTATACCTTCCAGACAATGAGTTACACCATTGATGTGTACCGGAAAAAGATGGCTCCCGTTTCAGAACCCGTTGCATTTTTTGCTTATGTAAGCTTTTTCCCCCAGCTTGTAGCAGGCCCTATTGAAAGAGCAACGAACCTTTTGCCACAATTCTTTAAAAACAGAGATTTTAACTACACAAAAGCCAGCGATGGTTTGCGACAAATACTCTGGGGCTTATTCAAAAAGATCGTTATTGCAGATAATTGTGCGATCTATGTAAATGACATTTTCAATGATTACCAATCCTTTTCAGGTTTCACCTTATTATTAGGTGGGGTATTGTTCGCCTTTCAGATTTACGGAGATTTTTCAGGTTACTCAGATATAGCAATCGGTACATCTCGCCTATTCGGGTTTGATTTAAAAAAGAATTTTGCTTTCCCGTATTTCTCGCGTGACATTGCTGAATTCTGGCGAAGGTGGCACATTTCCCTTTCCACCTGGTTTAGGGATTATCTTTATATACCTCTAGGAGGAAGCAGGGATGGCCATGCTATTAGAAATATCTTTATCATATTTATTGTCAGTGGTTTTTGGCATGGAGCCAATTGGACATTTCTTTTTTGGGGTTTATTAAATGCCACCTTTTATCTCCCATTACTGTTGTCCAAAAAGAACAGAGTGCATACATCCGACACAGTAGCCGCAGGCAAATACTTGCCAAGTATTAGAGAAACTCTTCAAATGGGTATCACTTTTTTTCTGATTGTCATTGCTTGGATATTTTTTAGGGCAGACAGCTTATATATGGCATTTGACTATATATCCATCATCTTTTCGCCAAAATTCTTTGTCCTGCCCATCCAGGATTTTTGGAGTATGAATACTGGCAATCATTTAATATACCTGTTCTTTTTACTAATAGGCTTCATTCTTGTAGAATGGTTCCAACGAGAAAAGAATCACGGGCTCGAACTAGATTCCCAAAAGTTACCTAAAACGGTGAGGTGGGCATTTTACTACGTGGTTATTATCTTTTGCTTCATTATGAATGGGGTACAACAAGAATTCATTTATTTTCAATTTTAAGTACCATGAAAAGATTTATAAAAAATAGCCTATATTTTGTAATTCCTTTTGTGCTATATAGCTGTTTAATTGCTTTAATTGATCCATTCAATTATCTAAATGGCTTTGGAGTTACCAGTGAAGAGAAGAAAAAAGCCATTGCCTTGGACATTGAGCCTCACCTTTATAAAATGATTGACTTTAAAAACAATCCCAAGAAAAACTGGGTATTGGGTGACTCAAGAAGCAATGGATTATACATTGCCATGGACAGTTCTGCCTGGTCCAATTTGGCTTATGGGGGTGCAAGTTTAAAAGAAGTAATTCAATCGTTTTGGTGGGCCAGGGAAATAGAAAAACCTGACACCGTTTTGATTGGGATCAACCTAAATTTATACAATAAATTCAATCGTCGTTTTTGGGTAGAAGAGACCATCAACAGAAAAAGTAATTTTTTCACTTATGCCTTTAATAAATATACTTTCAATGCAACTTTTGCAATAATGGCTATCAATAATCAAGGCGAAGAAGAGAGCGAGTCCCAAGTAGAATTACCGGGAGCAAAAGAACAGTTTTGGAAGAAAAAATTGAATGGTACTGACAAGTTTTATAAAAACATTACTTACCCGGACGAATACCACAAGCAACTAAAAGAAATTGCAGACCATTGTAAAAAAGAGGGTATTAAGCTGATTTTCTGGATCCCACCCCTTCATAAAGATTATCATGAAGTATTGACAAAATATGAATTGGAGGAATTCGAAGCCAAATTCAAACATGATTTGTTTAGCTTAGGGGATGTTTTTGATTTCAATTATTCTTCTAATTTAACATTAGATGAAAACAATTTTAGGGACCCTGTCCATTTTAATGCACGGGTGGCCAAGCTAATTGAGGAAGAAATACGAAGTTATTCCCCGCACCACTCTACTCTATATAAAAAGAAATTGTTGGACTAAATTGGATAATTAGGTAGGTGGAAAATCTATATCAATTGATATTTACTTGAATTAGGGATAACTCACTGATTTAAAACTAATTTTTAGGCTGCATAAATAAACTTAAAGCAGCAAACCATCTTACCATATTAAACTATCTAGTCCGAAAATCTTCTTATAAGTTTATATACCGCTTATCCTTTTTTTAAAAGGATAATGCTGTCTAAATGCGTGAAATTTTCAATATTTAAAAAATTAAGGTAATTTAAGCATTCAATTAATTTTTATTAAAAATTGAAGTACATTACAAGTAGTTAACTTAAAGAATACCTAAGCCTAATCCATGTTAAAATTATTAAAAAGAACTTTATTTTTGGGTTCTATTTCATCGGTCTTGTTTCTCGCAAGCGCATATCAATCCATTGAAAACTTTGAACCCTACTCACAAGAAATTCCCGGAACAGGAATCTCATTTGATATGGTACCTATCCCTGAAGGGAGCTTCAAAATGGGAAGTAGTGATGGTGCATCAGATGAAGCCCCTGTTCACGAGGTGAAAATAGATCCATTTTGGATGGCATCTCATGAGACCACTTGGGATCTTTACGAATTATTTTTAGACAAGAGCTTTGAGGCTTCTTCAAGTGAAGGTCCGTTGACACCAGAAATTGATGGGTTGACAAGACCTTCTATACCCTATTTGGACATGACCTTCGGAATGGGTAAAGAGCATAAACCGGCAATAGCCATGACTCAATATGGTGCCATTCAATTCTGTAGATGGTTGTACCTCAAAACCGGTGTGTTTTTCCGTCTACCTACAGAGGCAGAGTGGGAATATGCCGCCCGTGCCGGCACCAAGACCAAATACTTTTTTGGAGACGACCCCTCTCAATTGGGTGAGTTTGCCTGGTACAAAGACAATAGTGAAGGCACCACGCATAAAATTGGACAAAAGAAACCAAATCCTTGGGGACTGTATGACATTTTAGGTAATGTCAATGAATGGACCATGGATCATTACGATGCCAATACCTACTCTAAACGAGGAGCTAAAGCAGACAATCCAATCCACTTATCTGAAGAACTATATCCTAAAGTGATAAGAGGAGGAAGCTATGATGACAGCCCTGAAGAATTGACCAGTACCAAGCGTGCTGCAAGCACCCCTGAATGGAAGAGAATAGATCCTCAAATACCAAAAAGCCAATGGTGGTTTCCAGAAGCACCATTTTTGGGAATGAGAGTAGTAAGGCCTCTTACTAGCCCAGATCCTGAATTCATTGAAAAATATTACGGCACTGCGCCGATGGAAGATTATTAAAATAAACTCAAAATAATAATGAAGGTAAATAATAGTAATGAAAGAAGAAATTTCATCAAAACTTCAGCAATTATAACTGGAGGTGCCATGTTAAGCCCGCTTACATTATCCGGAGCTTATGCAGCGGGAGATGATGCCATAAAAATTGCCGTTATTGGCTGTGGAGGTAGAGGGACAGGAGCAGTATTCCAAGCATTTGAAACCGGTCAAAACATTAAATTGGTGGCTATGGCAGATGCTTTCAAAGATCGTCTAGACCAAAGTTATGAACGTATATTAAAAAAATACGGTAAAGATAAAGTAGTTGTTTCTGAAGAGCAGAAATTTGTAGGCTTTGATGGTTACAAACATGCCATGAAAGAGGCTGACGTGGTGATAATAGCTACCCCTCCAGGTTTCCGTCCTGATCATTTTGAAGAGGCTGTTCGTCTTGAAAAGCAGATTTTCATGGAAAAACCAGTAGCTACTGATGCAATTGGTATCCGAAGAATTTTGGCCGCAGCCAAAACCGCAAAGGCCAAAAAACTAAACGTAGTTGTAGGCTTACAAAGACATTATCAAGACAATTATATCCAAACAATTGATAGAATTCACAATGGCGAAATTGGTGACATTATAGGTGGCCAGGTTTTTTGGAATGATGGTGGAGTTTGGGTAAGAGAACGTCAACCAGGCCAGACAGAAATGGAATACCAAATGAGAAACTGGTACTATTTCAATTGGCTATGTGGCGATCATATCACAGAACAGCACGTTCACAACCTAGATGTAGCCAACTGGGTGAAGAATAGTTACCCTGTTAAAGCAGAAGGAACAGGAGGAAGAACTGTAAGAAGAGGGAAAGAGAATGGTGAAATATTTGACCATCACGTCGTTCTTTTTACTTATGAAGATGGCACTGTCATCCACAGTGAATGTCGTCATTTCCCCGGTGCCCACAACCGAGTGGATGAAAGCTTCCAAGGAACAAAAGGTAAGGCCTATATGAATGCCGGACATGTGGGTAAACTAACAGATTTGAAAGGGAATAGCCTTTATGACCATGATGGCGCGGGCAATGCCAACCCATATCAAGTGGAGCATGATAAATTATTTGATGCAGTAGTGAAAGGCGAATACAAATACGCTGATGCTGAAAACGCGGCAAAAAGTACCATGACCTCTATTTTAGGTCGTTATGCAACTTATTCCGGCAAACCTGTTACCTGGGATGAAGGAATAAATTCAAATGTAAACCTAAGACCTGATAAGCTAGCATGGGATGCATTGCCAAAAGTACTTCCTAATGAAGATGGTTTTTATCCTTATGCAATACCTGGTCAAACTAAAGTAGTATAAGCTCATGGAAAGAAGAAAATTTATAAAAAACGTTTCTTTGGGAACCGCGGCGGCAGGAATAGCCGGAGTGAGTACCAGTCAAGCTACTCAGTTGAATGCTGATAAAGCAGATGCTACATTTAATTTAGACTATGCTCCTCACTTTGGCATGTTTAAAAATCTAGCAGGTGATGATCTTCTGGATCAGATTACCTACATGCATGAGCGTGGTTTTAGAAGCCTTGAAGACAATGGTATGATGCGTAGGACTCCTGAGATGCAGGAGAAAATAGGTAATCACCTCGCGAAGCTAGGCATGACCATGGGTGTCTTTGTTTTGGACAAAGGTGGCAATGGAGCAAATACCCTTGCTGCTGGAAATCAGGAATATGTGGATATATTTCTTGCAGGATGTAAAAAAGCCGTTGAAGTATCCAAAAGGGTAAATGCAAAATGGACCACTGTTGTTCCTGGAGATTATCATAGAAGCTTACCTCTTGACATACAAAATGCAAATGTTATAGAAGCTCTTCGCAAAGGTGCTGAAATACTGGAGCCTCATGGTCTAACCATGGTGCTTGAGCCTCTCAGTGACAACCCAAACCTTTATTTACGCTACTCTCCACAAACTTACCTTGTCTGTAAAGGAGTGGATAGTCCTAGCTGTAAGATATTATACGATATCTATCACCAGCAAAAAAATGAAGGACATCTCATTACGTTAATGGAGACCTGTTGGGATGAAATCGCCTATATACAAATAGGAGACAATCCTGGGCGTAAAGAACCCGGTACAGGTGAAATCAATTTCCAAAATGTTTTTAAATACATATACGAAAAAGGTTTCAAAGGTATATGTGGTATGGAGCATGGGAATTCTAAGCCTGGAAAAGAAGGTGAAGAAGCCGTAATTCAAGCCTATAGAAAAGCTGATAGTTTCCTCTAAAGAAGAAAAACATCTAATAATAAAAAGGGCTGATATTCAAGATATCAGCCCTTTTATATTTATCGTTTATTTGTAACTAAGCCAAAAACCCTTTTCGTTTCAAGATGGTCTCCACAAATTTAATCTCGTTTTGAGAATTGAAAATTCTAAAAGGAAGGTGAATAAACTGAGCCTTAGACAAAACTAGAATATAAGCATCCTCCTTGATTTGGGCATCCTTTATCATTTCCCACTTGATGGGCATACCCTGCTTACTATTGATTTTCATAAGCACCTGACGGCTATCTATTTCATAAGAGAGTTTCTCAAACATCACCTTATTTTGCTCCATTTGAGTGACTCCAGCAAACTGTATTACCCAAAAAAGCCAATACAATGCATAAGCAAGTAATGCCATGCTAATCCACCACCAAGAAGGAATCCAAAAATAACCACAAGCGATGGCCACAGCGATCAATACCACCCACCATTGCTCCTTTAATATGTTTTTTAACCCCTGTTTGATATAGGTACCTGTCTCCAGTTTGTATTTTTTTGTTTTTACGATCATTATAAAATATTCATTTTGCTGGGCAAATATCCTACCTTATCCATTAGATAGCAAGTTTATTTCTTATCCCTTTCTATTTTTTTACTTTTTTATATACCAATTTATGGCCAATGTGGTATTCTAAAGCCTTTTTTCCCTCATGGTAGGAATACTAATTTGTAAGTAAGCCTTCCTTGATTTCCTTCCATTCAGCTCTTCAAAATTAAAATCAACAAGGGGTATAAAAACTACATATGTTTTCATATTAGCTTGGATTTTGCTCCTGAACCATAAAACACAAGTCCTTTACTGACATGCATTTACCTGTAAGAAAATAAAATACTTATAGGTAATCCTGAGACCGGCAAGTTGATTTATTCAAATTATTATTGTAACTTATTGGTTAAAGATTCGATATGATGAATAGCTTGGTGATAGATTTGATTTTATGTGGTGTAGCCTATGTGGTATTAATTTACTTTGTAGCCACACTTACTAAGTCTAAAATCAAAAGAAACCGGAAGAACAATGACGAAGATGGTGATGGAGGCGTAGAAGACAATACACCACCAGTAATCGATTTACCGCCAGGTATAGTTTGGCCTTCAGATGAAAAGGACAAAAACCCAATTGCCTTTTAATTTCACTTTTTGCACTTATTACAAACTCCCTGAATCAATAAACTCATTTCCCTTAGTTCATATCCTTTAGGAAGTGAAACCTTAGGGAGTGAAATTTCCTCCAAACATCTGGTATTTCCGCACTTCTCACATTTGAAATGTACATGTTCGTGATCATGTCGGGTTTCAGCGGAACCATGATTACACAAGGCATATTTGGCAGCCCCAGTATCGTCAAGCACCTTATGAACAAGGTCATTCTCCAAAAATGTTTTTAGGGTTCTATAAATAGTAACCCTATCAAAATTTTCTTTCAACGCATCTTCAAGGTCAGAATGAGATAGTGCTATCTTTCTATTTAGAAAGGTAATAAGCACTTCTCTCCTACAACTGGTTACTCTTAGGTTATTGTCTTTTAATATTTCAGCCGTTTTATTAGCCATAATTTTTCCGTTTGTACGACATTTTTAATTAGCTGTTAGGTTTTCCTCAAATTAGAAGAAAACCTAACAGCTAGTTATTGTCCCTATCAAAGAAATCTATCCTAATAGATTATCTCATTTTCTTCCATGCCCTAAAAACAATTATTCCTCCTGCCAATGAAATAATGGTAGCAATGGTCGCTGGCAAAATTTGCCCATAAATCCAAAATCCCACCCCAAATAAAGCTGCATAAACCATTATAGAAGCGATCAACATCAAACCAATTTCCATTGGAAGTTGACCTGTCTCTTCTTTCACCTCAGGGTATTTTGCCAATAATTTTTTCCAGCCATGAGATGCCGGTCTTACTTTTTTATAGAAGGCAAGCAACACTTTATCATCTTCAGGTTTGGTCAATAATGTAACAGTTACCCAAGTTATGGTAGTGATAGAAACACCGAAAAGCAATTTCAGGTAACTCATTTCTTCCGGTATAGGTAAGAAACCCAATTTATTGTGAATTGATTCAAAATAGATTGCCACAATAAAGGAAACGATCATAGCAGAGATTTCTGTATAAGCATTAATCCTCCACCAGAACCAACGTAAAATAAAGATTAAACCAGTACCTGCTCCTATTTGTAACAATATATTGAAAGCTTCCAAGGCATTGGAAAGTACCGTTGCCAGTAAGGCTGCAAGCACCATAAGACCAACCGTAGAGATTCTTCCAACAGCTACCAATTCTTTGTCAGTTGCCTCAGGCTTAATAAATCTAGAGTAAAAATCATTAACTACATAAGATGAACCCCAGTTAAGGTGAGTTGACAAGGTTGACATTACAGCTGCTATCAAAGAGGCTAGCACAATCCCAATCAAGCCTTTAGGAAGAAAAGTAAGCATGGCAGAATAAGCCAAATCATCTCCTAGTTTGCTGGCTTCTATATTTGGGAAAGCCTCTTGCATGTCACTTAACTGCGGAAATAGAATTAAGGAAGACAAAGCAATTATGATCCAAGGCCAAGGACGAATAGCATAATGAGTAATATTAAACAACAATGTTGCACCAATGGCATTTTTCTCATCTTTAGCTGACAACATTCTTTGGGCGATGTACCCTCCTCCACCTGGCTCTGCTCCAGGGTACCAAGTGGCCCACCACTGAATGGCCAAAGGCATAATAAACAAAGGTATAAGTAAGTTCCAATCAGTAAAATCTGGTATTATATTAAGTTTACCTACAACATTAGGGTGTGTCAACAAGGCATCAAGACTACCGATTTCAGGCAAGGTAACTATATAGATAGCTGCACCGAATGCTCCAGCCATGGCGATGAAAAATTGGAAAAAGTCAGTAAGCAAAACCCCTTTAAGACCTCCCAAAGAACTATAAAACACTGTGACAACAGAAACAATCAAAAGCGTCTCCCAAGAACTAAGTCCAAGCATCACACCAAATATCTTAATTGCGGCTAGGGAAACAGTTGCCATAATTACCACGTTGAAAAACACCCCTAAATACAATGCTCTAAAGGCCCTTAAAAAAGCAGCCCCTTTTCCACCGTACCTCAATTCATAAAATTCCAAATCGGTGGTGACTTCAGACCTTCTCCATAGTTTTGCATAAACAAATACGGTCAGCATACCTGTTAGTAAAAATGCCCACCATACCCAGTTTCCTGAAACTCCATTTTTCCTTACAATGTCAGTTACTAGGTTTGGTGTATCTGCGGAGAATGTAGTGGCTACCATACTCACCCCCAATAACCACCAGGGCATATTTCTTCCGGAAAGGAAGAATTCTTTAGCGTTTTTACCCGCTGATTTAGAGGCATAAACCCCTATTAACATGGAAATAACAAAAAATGAAATGATTATTGCCCAATCAAGGATTGAAATATTCATGATGACGTATTTATAGTATAATTTTTTCGAATAATGGTTAAGCGTTGATAGTTTTACTCCTTGAGAAAGAAGAAAATTTTTCTAAATAAATAAAACTTTTTCAATTATTTTAAATAATTCCTTTAAATATTTGCGGGACGGGATGCATTTACCCCTCCAAAGTGTTTCAATAGACTACAAAGGTAAATATAAACCCTTTCAATAATATATATTTAAAAGTATTGTAAATTTACCAATTGGAAATGTTAAAAGTGACAAATTAATTTCTTTAGCCAATTAGGTATTTGGATTTATTACTATGAAAGACACAATATTGGACGCGCTTAAAGCTGCCTATACCTTAGATGCAGACGACTTGGTTGCCAATCGATTTGGTTCAGGACACATCCATAAGACATATAAGGTGGACAGCAGCACGCAGTCCTACATCTTACAAGAATTCAATGATGCTGTTTTTAAGCATCCTGAAAGGATTTCAAATAATCTCGGCTACCTTCTTGATAATTTTGACCCAGCCGACCTACATTTTGTCTTGCCATTACCTATTCCTAATAAACAAGGCGAACTTTTTACTGAGTTGGATGGTGGACTTTACAGGCTTTTTCCATTTGTCAATGGAATAACCCGAGATGATATAGACCATAAAGAGCAAGCCAGCAAAGCTGCTGAAGCCTTCGCTTACTTCGTAAAAGTATTTTCAAATACTGACTCAAGTAAACTTCAGGACACCATACAGGACTTTCATCACCTAGAATGGCGTTACAGTCAATTTGATGAGGCCCTTAAAAACCCCGCCATTGAAATAAATGACGAAACCAGGGAGATGATTGCCTATTATGAATTGCGAAAGGATTTGCTTGAGCAATATGGCATTTACCGCAAGCAGTTACCACTTCGAGCAACGCACAATGACACCAAAATAAACAATTTGATTTTCAGTGAAGACCTAAAGAAAGTCAATGCGGTAATAGATCTCGATACCATTATGGCCGGTTTCGTATTTTATGATTTTGGTGACCTAGCCCGAACGGTAGCTTGTACAAGAGATGAGTCTTCCTTGGACTGGGGAAATATAAATATAGATTTGGTTAAATATGAAGGCCTACTCGAAGGCTTCTATTCGGTATTGGCTGGCAATATTACTGATGAGGAGTTAGGTTCCCTTCCATTTGGGGCAGAAATGATGACCCTTATTATGGGACTTCGGTTTTTAACAGACCACCTCAATGGAAACATTTATTACCAGGTAGAATATTCTGAACAGAATCTTCATCGAGCAAAAAATCAGGCGGAATTACTGACAGCTTTTATGGCAAAAAGACAGGAAATCAACGCGCTTGAAGCCGATCTCAAGAAAAAATTTCTGTGAAGCTTTAAATAGGAAGATTTGTCCGGATTCTTTGATACTAAAATTGAATACCTAAAAGGAGTAGGCCCTCAGAAAGCCACTCTGATTAATAAGGAGTTGGATATTTTTACCTTCGGTGAAATGTTGCAACATTATCCTTTCAGGTATGAGGACAGGACAAAATTCTATAAGATTAGCGACATCCGGTCAGATATGCAACAAGTGCAATTGGTCGGCTCGATCTATTCATTTGAGACTATCGGAGATGGTAGAAAGAAACGGTTGGTAGCCCAATTTAGAGATGAAACCGGTGGGATTGAACTAACCTGGTTCAAAGGCATACAATGGGTTGCAAAAAGACTAGTAAAAGGCGCTCCAATGGTGGTCTTTGGTAAACCACAGCAGTATGGAAGAAAAATCAGTATTGCCCACCCAGAACTAGAACCTCTTACCAACAAGCAGCAAAAAGAGGTTAGTTTTCATCCGGTCTATCCTACTACTGAAAAGTTACGAAGCAGGTACCTCGACAGTAAAGGCATCTCCAAAATACTGGAGACCTTGCTGCCTTTGGTCCTTCCCAAGGTTCCTGAAACCTTGCCCTTACCTCTCTGCCAAGCATTAAAACTAGAACCTAAACCTATAGCATTAAAAGAGATTCACTTTCCCTCTGGTCACCAAACCTTAAAAAAGGCCCTCTATAGACTGAAATTTGAGGAATTCTTCTTCTTACAACTTCGGTTGTTAAAAATGAACCTTACCAGAACTGAACAGTATAGAGGAAAGGTATTGGACAAGACAGGTTTATTGACAAAATTTTACAAGGAATTTTTACCTTTTGACCTTACCAATGCCCAAAAAAGGGTAATCAGGGAAATATACAATAACCTGAAATCCGGCTTACAAATGAATCGGCTGGTACAGGGAGATGTGGGTTCAGGAAAAACCATTGTCGCTTTCATATGTCTTTTAGTGGCCGTTGATTCGGGCTTTCAGACCTGCCTTATGGCTCCAACTGAAATCCTTGCCACTCAGCATTACGAAGGGCTAAAAGATTTTTCCGCTAAGATGGGACTCAACATCGCATTGCTTACAGGATCTACCAGCAAAAAAAAACGAGCAATTATTCATGAAGCCTTAAAGTCAGGGGAATTGAATTTGCTGGTAGGAACACATGCCCTGCTGGAAGATGTGGTGGTCTTTAAACAATTAGGTCTTGCGATTATCGATGAGCAACATCGATTTGGAGTAGCACAAAGGGCTAAGCTATGGGGGAAGAACAGCGACTTTTACCCTCATGTACTGGTAATGACCGCAACACCCATTCCCAGAACTCTTGCGATGACCGTATATGGTGACCTGGATATCTCTGTGATAGATGAATTACCGGCAGGAAGAAAAGCTATACAAACTGTTCATAGGTATGACAAAGACCGATTAAGAGTATTTGGCTTTTTGAAAAAAGAACTCCAAAAAGGCCGACAGGTTTATATAGTTTACCCCTTAATCGAAGAGTCTGAAAAAAGTGACCTAAAAAGCCTAATGGATGGATACGAAAGTATTTGTAGGGCCTTCCCAGATTTGCCTATAGGCATATTGCATGGCAATATGAAACCTGCAGATAAGGATTTTGAGATGAATCGATTTGTTAAAAATGAAACCAAAATTATGGTAGCCACAACCGTTATTGAAGTAGGGGTAAATGTCCCTAATGCCTCAGTGATGGTGATCGAAAATGCCGAAAGATTTGGTCTCTCCCAGCTGCACCAGCTTAGAGGACGGGTAGGTAGAGGATCAGACCAATCCTACTGCATACTAATGAGCAAATATGAACTAAGCAAAGACAGCAGGGTACGATTAGATACAATGGTTAGAACAAATGACGGTTTTGAGATTGCAGATGTTGACCTCAAGTTAAGAGGACCTGGTGATTTGGCAGGCACACAGCAGTCGGGGATAACAGATTTAAAAATCGCGGATATTGGTAAAGACAGTGAAATACTTGTTCAGGCTCGCGCTTCAGCCCAAACTATTTTGGAAAAAGATCCACATCTTAACAGTATTGAAAATAAACCGATAGCAGATCAGTTGTCACGACTAAAAAAGAATGAAATGAATTGGAGCCGGATTTCTTGAACTATTTATCCAAAAAAGCCAGATTTTGGGCAGAACCACCTAAATTGGTATGTTTTTCGTTACAGGTTTCTTAAAACTAGACAATTATGTGGAACAAGATAATTTTTCGAAGTATGGTATTGCTAATACCTTTATGGTATTCATGTGTGCCGCAAAAGAAATACAACGAAGTAAATATAAGGAATGCAGAAATGATGCGTTCACTCAGGGAAACGGAAGGTAACCTTGACAGTGCTAGTAACAGCTTGGAGCAATTTAGGAAAAAAGCGAGCCAGCTTGAAGAAGAGTTAGCTGATTTCAAAAGAAAGAACAACGCTTTGGAAACCAAACTTGAAAGAGCCATTGCCGCTTCATCCTCAGTACAGCAGGAGCTTTCTGCCAAGGAGCAACGAATGATAGAGCAACAGGAGCGTTTGGATCTCTTGCAAAACCTACTCGATGAACAAAAAGCAGTGATGGAAGGGCTCAAGACCACCATTGACAAAGCTTTGGTTCAATACCGGTCAGATGAATTACAGGTGTATGAGCAGGATGGAAAGTTATATGTCTCCTTACAGGACAAGTTATTGTTTCCCTCAGGAAGCGCCACAGTTAATAAGGATGGTAAAGAAGCACTTAGTAAATTAGCAGTGGTGATAAACAATAGTCCTGAAATCCAAATACTAGTAGAAGGTCATACTGACAATGTGCCTATCCGTGGCAAATTTGAGGACAACTGGGCATTAAGTACAGCTAGAGCAACAGCCATTGTACGAATTCTTACCAATTCCTATGATGTTGTACCAGAGCGGGTAACTGCTGCTGGAAGGAGTTTCTACTATCCCAAGGCCTCCAATGAAACGGCTGAAGGAAGAGCAAAAAACAGGAGGACTGAAATTATTCTTACCCCTCAATTAAATGAATTGTTTCAATTGTTGCGGTAGTTGATAATATGGCATTGGAATATTATATGATTTATAAGCCTTTTGGTGTTCTGAGTCAATTCAGTGGCGAAGGGGATACGTTAGGCATGCTTAGTGATTTCCCTTCGGACGTTTACCCTGTGGGCAGACTGGACAAAGACAGTGAAGGCTTATTGTTGTTGACCAATGACAAGCGACTGAATCATTTGTTACTTGATCCAAACTATTCCCATGAGCGAACCTAC
Organism: Cyclobacterium amurskyense; assembly: GCF_001050135.1. Lineage (GTDB taxonomy): Bacteria > Bacteroidota > Bacteroidia > Cytophagales > Cyclobacteriaceae > Cyclobacterium > Cyclobacterium amurskyense. The sequence goes on from NZ_CP012040.1 coordinate 1,876,161, forward strand.
TGGGTTCAGGTAGAAGGACAAATTACTGATAGCGCTTTGAAAGAACTGGAATCAGGGGTAAAAATTTCAGTCAATAAAAAAATTCACAATACCTTAAAGGCAAAAGCCGTTTTACTAGAGGATGTAGAAAAATTATTACCTGAAAGAAATCCACCTATCCGGTATAGAAAAAATGTTCCCGATTCTTGGATAGCTATAACCCTGAAAGAAGGTAAGAACAGGCAGGTAAGAAAAATGACTGCGGCTGTAGGTTTTCCTACGCTACGTTTGGTCAGGTGGTCCGTAGAGAAATTAACCATAGACGGTTTTGAGGCTGGTGAAGTTAGACTCCTAGATGGTGACACTCTTTATTCCACTTTAGGTATTTCGAGTAAAGCACAAACCGAGCAGGGCTTTAAAACCACCAAAAATCAAAAAACGAAAAAGAAGAAAAGGCACTAAATTGTGATAAAGAATGAATTGTTCTAATTTAGGCTTCTTATAGGCAAAATATCAATAGAAATTTCAAATATCCATTATGCATCAGGAGAAGATACAGGAAGTCATTAAGGAAGTAAAAAAAGTTGTAGTTGGTCAGGAAAAAATGGTCAACAGACTCTTAATTGGGTTATTTACCAACGGACATATTTTATTAGAGGGGGTACCCGGACTAGCTAAAACACTAACCGTAAACACCTTATCAAAGGTACTTCACCTTGACTTTAAGCGGATACAGTTTACCCCCGATTTATTGCCAGCTGATCTGATTGGTACAATGATTTACAATCAATTGAATGCAAATTTTGAGGTAAAAAAAGGGCCTATCTTTTCCAATATCATTTTAGCAGATGAGATCAATAGGTCTCCAGCTAAAGTACAGTCAGCCTTGCTTGAGGCCATGCAGGAAAAACAAGTGACCATCGGTGAAACTACATTTATGTTAGACAAGCCATTTTTGGTTTTGGCTACTCAAAATCCTGTAGATCAGGAGGGAACTTACCCTTTACCGGAAGCGCAGGTCGATCGATTCATGATGAAGGTAAATATAGAGTACCCTTCCAAATCAGATGAGTTGGAAGTCATGAGAAGAATGACCAACTCCAAATTTATTTCAGAAGTAAATCCAATACTGAACAAGGAAGATATTTTTGCCATAAGAAGTGCCATTAATGAGGTACAGATAGCAGAGGCTTTGGAAAATTACATCATAGAAATGGTCTTTTCTACCAGATTCCCTGAAAAATACGGCATGCACGAAGAGGCCAAATACATTCAATTCGGTGCTTCTCCAAGAGCATCTATCAACCTTAATCTTGCGGCCAAAGCCAATGCTTTTATGCAGGGAAGGGATTATGTTTTGCCAGAGGATATCAAAGAAATTGCTGAAGACGTGCTCAACCACAGGATAATTTTAAATTATGAGGCAGAGGCAGACGGTGTAAGTACCCGTGATTTGATTAATAAAATTCTCGATAAAATACCTTTGAACAAATCGGCTACTATACAGTAGCATAATTTTGCCGGAGGAAGTAGGGATTTGAATGAATAAAAACAAGCTATATTGGTTGTTACAAATTTTTGGTTGGCTGAGCTTTGCTTTGGTCAACCTGTTTTTTGTATCCATGGCTCGAGGTATAACACCCATTCAAATAGGTGCTTACTTTTCTTTGGCCATTGTCTATTTCGTCTCCACACATTTTTTTAGATATCAAATTAAACACAATAGTTGGCTTGAATTCCCAACCACCAAGCTAATTAGCCACGTATTGACAGCTGTTTTGATTTTGAGCTTGGTGAATACCCTATCACAAATCCTAATCAATTGGATTTTTGGCACCTTACATTACCCTCAAGATTTTAGGCCTTTGGTATTGATGGTCAACCTGTTTACCAGCTTTCTTTTTTATTCTCTGTGGTCCTTGTTATATTTCCTATTCTATTTTCTAGACAATTACAACTCCAGTCTGCAATACCAGGCAAGGATCAATGAAATCAAACTTATTCACCTTCGCAATCAATTAAACCCACATTTTATTTTCAATGCCCTAAATAGTGTTCGGGCTTTGGTAGATGAAGACCCTATAAAAGCAAAATCAGCCATTACTCAATTGTCCAATATATTGAGGTATTCCCTAGTAGTAGATAAGCACAAAACCATCTCCTTATCGGATGAAATGAAAACAGTTAAAGATTATTTAAACCTCGAGTCCATACGGTTTGAGGAGAGATTGAAGGTAATCTATGAAGTTGAGCCTAAGACAAATCAGTATAGGATTCCACCCATGATGCTACAAACCATCGTAGAAAATGCCATCAAACATGGGATTTCAAATTTGATGAAAGGTGGCCTAATTGAGATTAAATGTACCGTAGGCTTGTTGGATGATTTATACATCTGGGTAAGGAATAGCGGTCAGTTAAAACCTGCCGGAACCCCCAGAAAAAAAGGGGAAGGACATGGCATTGCCAATACCGTTCAACGGCTAAAACTGATTTTTGGGAACAAGGCCTCATTCAAGATATTCAATTACGGAAATGAATTTGTGGTGACAGAAATAAAAATACCGAAACAAAAAGGTTAAATTTAGAGGAAAATATAGATATTATGCGCGTATTAGTAGTAGATGACGAAAGGTTGGCCAGAAAAGAGCTTATCAGCTTACTAAGCCAAAATGACAACATAGAAATTTTAGGAGAGGCACCAAATGTGGATGAGGCCAAAGAGAAGATTGAATCCCTACAACCTGATGTAGTGTTTTTAGATATCCAAATGCCTGAAAAGACAGGCTTTGATCTTCTTGAAGAGCTTGATTATGTTCCTTTGGTAGTATTTATTACTGCTTATGATGAATTTGCCTTACAGGCATTTCAGGTAAATGCCCTGGACTATTTGTTGAAACCAATAGAACCAGAAAGACTAACCGAAACCTTAAAGAAACTAGAAAAAAAGCTCGAAGAGTTAAAAAAAGAAGAGACTTCAGATGCGGATCTTCCCAAAGACAAGCTTGCTTTAAATGACCAGGTTTTTGTAAAGGATGGGGATAAATGTTGGTTTGTAAAATTAGCAAATGTCCGCTTGTTTGAGTCTGATGGCAATTATATCAAAGTCTATTTCGAGAAAAACAAGCCAATGATTCACAAGTCGCTGAATGCGCTTGACGAAAGACTCGATGAAAAATCGTTCTTTAGAGCGAGTAGGAAACACATTATCAACTTGAGCTGGGTGGAGACCATAGAACCTTGGTTTAATGGTGGTTTGGTAGTCACTCTTAAGGGTGGAGAACGAATAGAAGTCAGCAGAAGACAAGCAGCAAGGTTCAAAGACTTGATGAGTTTATAACCATAAAAAGCAATTAGTTTGATTAAATGGTCAGTAAATTGATTCTTCCGTGCTTTTATTTGCATTTTAATTTGTAAATTTCGTATTAGCATCATTAATTATATTTTTCAATTAAAACAGTTTAGAAATGAAAGAAGAACGGATACTGATCGTTGAGGATGATGTAAATATTTCTGAAAACATCGAAGAAATTTTACAACTTTTAGGATATGTGAATATTGACATAGCCAATTCTGCAAATCAAGCCATTAAGGTGGTGAAAAAATATCGTCCTGACATGGTTTTCATGGACATCAAGCTGAAAGGCGATAAAGATGGGATTGAATTGGGCGAAATCATTCAACAAATGGTAGACGCACCTATTGTCTATGTTACTTCTTATAGTGACCCTGCTATTATCGAAAGAGCAAAAAGAACACACCCTGCAGGTTTTATTGTAAAGCCTTTCAATAGCAACGATATCCATGCCATGGTAGAAATTGTTCTATACAACCAAAGAACAAGACCTACCCTTTCCGAAGGATCCTCCTCTAAAGCTGCAGAAAGCCCTTACTTAGTAGTTGATGCTGTTTATATCAAAGCTGACAATAGTTTTGAAAGGGTGGATTACAGTGACATATATTATGTAGAAGCCAATGGAAACATGGTAACTATATTTTCAAAAAACAGAAACTTCACAATTCGTAAATCAATGAAGGACATGGAGGAAAAATTGCCTTCCAACCTTTTCTTACGGGTTCAAAAGTCATACATCGTCCAACTGGCACAAATAGAAAGTTTCAACACCAAGGAAATAAACCTAAAAACAGGTGATGTGGTGCAGGTAGGTCGCCAATATTACAATAGCTTCTTGGCCAAACTAAACACTATTACTGAAAGTTAAGTTAAATTTCTCAAAGCAATTCATTGGCAAGATTGGCCAATTCAGACCTTTCTCCTTTTTCCAACTTAATGTGCGCATAAAGTGAATGGTTTCTTGCCCTGTCTATCAGGTAGGACAATCCATTACTTTGACTATCCAAATAAGGCGTATCGATTTGAAAAACATCACCGGTGAAAATAATCTTCGTATTTTCACCGGCTCTGGTGATAATTGTCTTCACCTCATGGGGCGTCAGGTTCTGTGCTTCGTCTACAATAAAGAAAATATTCGATAAAGAACGGCCTCTAATATAGGCAAGAGGCTGGATCACCAGTTTTTCTTGGTTGATCATGTCTGTAATTCGCTGATACTCTTTATCACTTTCCTGATATTGATTTTGGATGAATTTTAAATTGTCCCAAAGCGGTTCCATATAAGGATTTAACTTCGACTTGATATCTCCAGGTAAATAGCCTATGTCCTTATTACTCAAAGGAACAATTGGTCTTGCCAAAAAAATCTGCTTGTACTCTTTTCGCTGCTCCAATGCGCCCGCAAGGGCCAAAAGCGTCTTTCCTGTACCCGCTACTCCCTGAATGGTTAAAAGCTTAATTTCCGGATCCAAAATGGCATGAAGGGCAAAAGCCTGCTCTGCATTTTTAGGACTGACATTGTACGCCTTGGTTTTAGAAATCTTAGAAAATAGGTTTTGCTGGGACTGATAAAAGGCAAGTATGGATGCATTGCTTTCAATGCCCTTTAAAATATAAAATGTATTGTTTTGAGGTAAGTTTTTTCTCCTCTTTCCAAAAACCTCTTTGCCCTCAAGAACACCTTTTTCGTAAAGGCTATTGATTATATTGTTGTCTAAATTATCAATAACCCCCTTGCCCGTATTTTCAATTTCACTGATATTTTTGATTTTGCCTGTTTCATAATCTTCGGCAGCAATATCCAAAGACTTGGCCTTCAATCTTAAGTTGATGTCCTTACTGACGAGAACGACTTTTCTGTTAATCTCCGTCTGTTTTAAGCTTAATGCGGCATTTAAAATCTTATGGTCATTTTTTTCCTCCCCAAATATCTCATTGGCATTGAGCTTGTTATCGGGATTCATCATGATTTTGAATGACCCTTTATTCTTCCCATTTAAAGGAGTCCAATTCTGAATCATATGGTTCTGGGAGAGCTTGTCCAGTAAACGGATAAATTCCCTGGACTCAAAGTTTTTGGTATCATTCCCTTTTTTAAACTGATCCAGCTCTTCCAATACTGTAATTGGGATGACCACATCGTGCTCAGCAAAGTTCATTATGGAATGGTGGTCATAGAGAATAACCGAAGTATCTAGCACAAAAATTTTCGAGGCACTATTAGTTGTTTTTTTCAACATAAGGCTTATCTAAAAGTGAATGTCTTCTAATAATAATTATTTTAATTTACAATATTTCAAAAATGACACCGAAAATTAACGGCTGATTAAAGGATTATTTTAACCCAAAACATAAGGGACTAATAAACTGTGGTTTACAAATTATTGAACTAATAAACCAAGTGAGTACCGAATCATGTCTCCGTCTATTATTAGGATTAAAGTGGAATTGGCAACAACCGTATCCCCCTAATTAACTGGATCAGTACCCCATTGGTCTATTCAAGCTTACTTCCTTAATCCCGAAATATGCAATAGACATTCTATAACGTGCTGAAATCGCTTTAAAATCAGCCACTTCGTTGCTGTTTTCAATTTCACCATAGCGGTGCTATGCTAAAATCTCCATACAGCCTGATTTTCTTGCGATTGCAACACTTCTCGTAAACACGGGACAGGCTTCACCCTTGACATTGTCAGGGCGGAGAAATCCTATTACATAATCCGGGTTAACCGAATTCAGGTGTGTGCTAAGATTCAAAATGTTTTTTATTCATTTTATCATGAATTGATTGCTTTCATTGGCAGACCTTTTTTTCTTTGGTGCTGAAAAACAATTTTATCATGAAAGATCCCCAAACCTTAACAGCTGTAGCTCGATTTCACCAAACATTCAAACATCCTATACTTCCCTCTCCGGTAATACCAGAGTCCAATAGGTGTAAACTTCGGGTATCCTTAATAGCCGAAGAATTAAAGGAACTAGAAGAGGCAATTGCCAATGATGACTTGGTAGAAGTCGCTGATGCACTTTGTGACATTCAATATGTACTCTCCGGTGCCGTATTGGAATTTGGCCTGGCAGATAAATTCAAAACGCTATTTGACGAGGTGCAACGATCCAATATGAGCAAGGCCTGTAAAAATGAAAAAGAGGCAATAGACACAGTCGCACATTACCAAGCTAAGGGCACAGATTGTTATTACGTTAAATCTGACGATGTATTTCTCGTCTACCGCAAGGAAGACAATAAAACCCTTAAATCAATTAACTATTCCCCAGCAGATTTAAGCTCTATTCTAAAAAATTCTTAACCATATCCCTACCATTGAACCGGCAATAGTTCCATACTGTTGTCGGGATTCATTGATTTTTTAAACAGAATAAATCACAAAATAGAAGGTCAATTGTCAATTCCGAACTAAACCTACTGAAGTACAAAACCTTCAACATCAGTCAGAATTTCATTTTTTATCTCTATATTATTCAAAAAATCAATTGATTGTATTTTGTTTTCAATTTATTAGAGAAATCCAGTTACATTATTGCAGTAATTACACCTAACCTTTTGATGCCCATTCTGCTCCTTAGCACTTGAATAACCTAAGCCCAACCAAAGTTGGGATCTTTGGAAATAAATTACCTACCCCCCTTTTTGCCATAAATCCAATGATCAGCTCTAACTTCAATTCACAAGCAAATGAAAAATTTCCCTAACGCATTCGTAATTATTTTAGCAGTAATCGTTTTCTCTTGGGCATTGACTTTCATCATTCCACAAGGTATCTACGACAGGGAAATAAATGCAGCAACGGGTTTGGAAGAAGTGGTTAATAACTCTTATAAGGTAATAGAAGGTGAAAACCTCTCTGTTTTTGACTTGCTTTTGGCCATACCAAGGGGGATTATTGGCAGGGCTGATATCATTGTCTTGATTCTCTTATTGGGTGGCTGCTTCTATGTAATTGAAAAAACAGGTGCACTGTCCCAGGGCTTGGCGAAATTGGTTGCTCTATTAAAGGGCAGAGAACTTCTTGCTTTGATTATAGTATCAGCTTTTTTCACCGCTGGTGGAGCTACTATTGGGCTTCAGGAGGAGGTTATTGCACTCACCCCTATGCTATTGCTTTTCGGAAGAAGCCTTGGCTACAACACCTATACTACGCTCTACATGAGCTATGGTTCTTCTGTACTTGGGAGTTCCTTTAGTCCTTCAAATCCTTTCGCCGTAATGATTGCTCAGAAAGTAGCAGGCCTTCCCTTACTTTCAGGAAGTGGATTAAGATTGATTTTTCTAGGCATCGCCTTTACTATTTGGATACTCTTCATTATTCGCTATTCTAGAAAAAACCCAATTGCAATAGTTGCTTCCGACCTGAATGAGAAAATAAGCAACAGAAGTAAAATTATCCTAATCCTATTGGCTTTGACCTTTGGGGCCGTCACTTATGGCCTTCTTAGTCATGGGTGGGGTTTTGAAGAACTTGCTGCTTGCTTTTTTGCATTGGGTATTCTTGCAGGGCTAATCGGTAAGTTGGGCACTAACCAGACAGGAGAAGCCTATGTTGCAGGATTCAAGGAAATGATTTTTGCATCGGTGATTATTGGACTGGCCAATAGTATTACTATCGTATTGGAACAAGGCTTGATTATAGACTCTATTGTGTACGGGCTTTTCGGCCCGCTGAAAAACATACAGCCAACGTTTTCTGCAGTCCTTATGATGCTCTCTCATATGGTATTGCATCTTCCTATCCCCAGTTATTCGGGTCAGGCCATACTGACCATGCCTATTCTGGTACCTCTTTCCGATTTAATTGGGCTTTCCCGTCAAACCTGTGTATTGGCTTATCAATATGGCGCCGTGATGGCCGACCTTATCGTCCCCACCAATGGCACCCTAATGGCGGTCTTGGCTATCAGTGGGATTTCCTATAATAAATGGTTAAAGTTCGCCGTGAAACCGATGATTCTAATGATGATTTTAGCCGCTATAAGCATCATTTTTGCAGTGACAACAGGATACCAATAAGTGTAAATATTGCTACTACTATCACGAAATCGATTAGGTTCCTTACTGGTCGAGGTTTGAGCCGTAGCGGGAACTTCGTCCTATCTTATTGAAAGTTTTCAACTTGAGAAAGTTTAAAACATTTAACAGCCTAAATAATAAAACTGAATTCACCTTATAATTTACCACCTAAAGCCAAAGTGATCTATTGACTGACTAAACAGTATGGTTTTGTTCTCTGAAATCTGTGGGGGACAGTCCCTCTTGTTTTTTGAAGAACCTACTAAAGGATTGTATGTCCTGAAAACCCAATTCATAGCCAATCTCAGAAACATCCTTTTCCGTGTAAAACAACAACCTTCGGGCTTCAAGCACAATCCTTTCTTGAATTACCTGTAATGGTGTTTTTTCACATAACTTTTTGAAGGTATTGGAGATGGTTTTAGGCGCTTTAAATAGCAATTCTGAATATTCGGCCACAGTATGTTTTTCTCTGAAATGCGTTTCTACCAAATAGTTAAATTCCCTAAACAAATCATTTTGTTTGGGCGTAGGGCTTTCATGAAATTTTTGCCTCTTGAAAATACGGGTACATAGAATAAGTATCCTTTTGAGCATCATCTGAAGCATCTCCAGTTGAAGATCATCCTTCATTTCAAATTCCAGAACTGCCATTTTCCAGGCGGTTTCCAATATTTCCAGTTCCTTGTCGGCTGCCTTTATAATGGGAGGAGTAGCCGCTCCATAATACAACACTCCCTTACAACTTACCTCACTGTCGTGATCCAAAATGCAATAAAACTGCCGATTGAACCTTAGTAGGTTGATTGAATTGATTTTCTCATATTCCAGCTTATTGAGCTGGGACAAGCTTAGCAACTCATTTGTATTGAAAGTATAAGGAATCCCATCTATCAGCAGTTTGTTATTATCTGAGGTAAACCAGATCAATTTCAAAACTTCCGGTTGACTTTCTAACAGGTGTTTACAGTTGGAAGAGTCAATGGATTGAATTTCAAAATATTCGTTTTGCTTGCCTGTATATATCATCTTTGGTAAATAACCCTACATTATCCTTTACTGGTCGAAGTTACGATTTGCTGGTCGAAATTTAAGCGATATCGGTAACTTCGCCCAATCATGTCGAAAGTTTTCAGCTTGCTTAGGTCTAAAACATGCTAATTTTTTTCTAGATTATCGAGGCAGAAA